>JAZQRJ010000105.1:0-4163 GCA_045629505.1 Novosphingobium sp. | reverse complement strand
ATTAGGTCTCTCCGATTGGCCTTTGCCCCTGACATACAACCCTGCCTCTCACCTTTGGTGCTTTGCCACCCGCTCGAGAGTCATGCTCCCGTAGGCTCTCTCCTGAACTAGAAGCCGACACAAGCACATCATAATGGGAATCCCGCGACAATATTGTGCGGAAATACGCAGCGCCTTCCATTAACTGTTTAGAATATTCTCTCCAGATCGAACACGAATTGAAACATATATCTCAAATGGCTCCCTGCCAGAATCAATAAGATGCAGATCTATCTATGGAGACACCTCGGGGCTACCGAGAAGAGTTTTCATGGTTTACGCGTCACCAAGTTTTTGACTTCAATCAACTCGATTTGCAGTCCCTGATCGGCAACTATGCACAGATACTAAGCACCATTGCCGCATGCCTTCACAGAACCGACCCGATATATGCCCCGGGGACAAAACGAGGCCGAACACTTGGCATGCGGAAGCCAGCATTGCTGCTTTCTGTCGACCAAATCCTTCAGGCTGAGGGCTACAGGAGAGGAAACCAATGAACTCGCTACATGTGAGCAATACTACTACCCGCCGACATTTCAGTCCCTCCGTTTCGGTGGCGGCGATCGCAGCTACGTTTCTGAGTGCCCTGCCCGCACTTGCGCAGGAAGATAGAGCTCCTCAAGTCGCTAACGAGAGTGGAGACACGAGCACTGTGATCGTCACAGGCTCGCGCATTAAGCGCAACGGTTTCAACGAGCCAACGCCCGCAACGGTCATGAGTGCCGACCTGATGGCCGATCTTGGACAGGTCAACATTTCCGAGACACTGAAGCTCATCCCCCAAAACTCTTCATTCCAGTCAGATGCTACGGCAGGCACGACCGCAGGCGCCAATGTTGGCGCATCCTTCGCCAACTTGCGCGGCCTCAATCCATTTAACGGCACGCGCACGCTGACGCTTGTAAACTCTCGCCGGTTTATCCCGACGTCAGACGGGGGCGCGATCGACCTGAACATCATCCCATCTTCCATGATCCAGCGCGTCGAAACCGTCACTGGCGGTGCTTCGGCTGCTTACGGTTCGGACGCCATCGCCGGTGTGGTCAACGTCATCCTCGAAAACAGCTTTGAGGGGATCAAGGCGCAGGTCGACTATGGCCAGACCACGCGAAACGATGGAAAGAGCTTCCACGCATCGCTCATGGGGGGAGCCAGCTTTGGCGGCGGCCGAGGCCACTTCGTCGCTGGCATCGAATATCAAAAGAATGAAGGCATCGGCGACTGCGCCAAGGTTCGCCTGTGGTGCGCCGAAAGCTATGACATCTTCGTTAACTCAAACTCTATCCTGCCTGGTACCACCGCTCGGACAGGCTTCAACATCCCGGGCTCGCCGACATACGGCTTGCCCCACTATATTATCGGGCCCGATTCAAAGCAGGCATACAACGAAGCGCGCGGTGTTTTCCGCAATCGCGCACCCGCACCGCCAGCGGCACGCAATCTAAGGTTCAACGAAGATGGCACCGCCCTGGTTCAGTTTGATCCAGGCATGTATGTTGGCGAAGCGCAAATCGGCCCGCGGCAGGGCGGCGACGGCGTCTCAACCTATGATGACAGCGATATTCAAACCCCGATGCGACGTTGGGTCGGCTACATATACGGTCAATATGATCTGACCGACGCCCTACAATTGCAAACTGAGTTCACCTACGCGCGCCGTACCGCCTCCAGTACCAACGCCGTCGTACCACCCCGCTCCACTAACTTCTTCAATCCGGACAATGCCTTCCTTCCCGAGCAAGCTCGAATTCTTCTTAATGGATCACAGTTCAGCTTCGGTAAGGACATGGACGGACTACTGCAGGCATATAATGAGTCCGACGCCACCGTCTTTCGTGGTCTCGTCGGCCTTTCCGGTCCGCTTTTTGGCGATTGGACCTGGGATGCCTATTATCAGTACGGTCGTAATGATCGTTACCAGCAGCGAACTGGCACCCGGGTTAACACCCCCTTCCTTTACGCGGCAGATGCCGTGGACGAGGGGTTGGTCAGAAATGGTGTTGCAAATGGCAACATCGTTTGCCGGGAATTGACTAACCCGAACCCCGATCCACGCGCCCAGGGTTGCATTGCGCTTAATCTCTTTGGTCTCAATAATGCGGACCCTCGAGCGCTTGCGTATGCATACCGACCAGTCATGCAGGAATTCAAATACAACCAGCATGTCCTCTCTGGCTCGGTTCAGGGTACGGTCTTTGATGGGTGGGGCGCGGGCCCGATCTCGGCTGCAGCAGGCGCCGACTATCGCGTCGAAAGCGGAGATGTTTGGCATGGCGACATCCCAGATTATAACGATTACGCCTTCACCTTTGGCCTTGATTACGCGGGAGAGATCAGGGTTCTGGAAGGGTTCGGCGAGCTCAATGTCCCTGTGTTCCGCGATAGCGCGATTGGCGATCTGCTCGAGCTAAACGGCGCGATCCGCTACACTCGCAATCACGCCAAGAACCGTGACAGTGGGGAGCAGAAGACCTCAGGTACAACGAGCTGGAAGATCTCTGCGGTCTATGATGTCATCTCAGACGTCCGCGTCCGCGCTTCGCGTTCACGCGACATCCGAGCCGCAGGTTTCCGAGAACTGTTCCTGCGCAACGTACCGACCGAACCATGGTCTACCAGCGGGATCGTGAATAACTGGTGGCTTAGCCCGGTAGCAGCCCAGACCGGTAACGATGGGACGCCGATCCTAAACGGGGGAAGCTTCGCGCTGACGCCTGAGAAGGCCGACACGACAACGCTCGGGCTCGTGCTCCAACCTCGTTTCGTACCCGGTCTGCGGTTCTCCGTTGACTGGTACCAAATCAAGATCAAGGATGCGGTAACAACCCTACCGGGCCAGCGGATCGTTGATTTCTGTCACCAATTCAACCTTTTCTGTGAGCGGGTTACATTCGGCACCTCAGACCGCACTGACATAACCTTTATCGATGCCCGCCAGGTCAACCTCGCCAAGCTGGAAGTCCGAGGCTTCGACATCGAGCTCGATTACCGGCTCAACCTTGCGGATATCACCTCACAACTCAATGGCGCGCTGAACTTCCGCATCCTGGGCAACCACCAGTATGATTTCATAAGCCAGGCCAACCCCTCCGTGCCCTCACGTGACTATGGCGGGCAGTCCGGCCCCGTACTGGACGCCGGTGACTTCAATCCTTCGCCGCCTTGGATCTGGAATGCATTCGTTACCTATGACAACGCAGGCTTCAACACGACGTTGACCTGGCGGCGGATCAGCGAAGGCATATACAACGTCGAGCGAGTTGGTCCTGAAGATGCCGGGTATGACCCCACCAAGCCGAACAGTATCAACACAAATCGCGTGAAGGGGGCGACCTACTTCAACCTGGCGATGTCCTATCAGATCCCGTTGGGCCAATCGACAACCAGGAACGTTGAGCTGTTTGCATCGCTGGACAACATCTTCGATCGCAAACCATCAATCGCTCCCGGCGGCGGTGGTGGTGGTGGATCTAACTATCCAACGAACCCGGTGTACTTCGATACTTTCGGGTCGAAGTGGCGGGCCGGATTGCGCATTCGTTACTAGGACCCGGATCAGGGCAGTGGGCCTTAGTAACTAAAGGAAGGGACAAGGGCCGCGATGACGGAGAGGCAGCTCGGCCGTCACCGCGGCCGCGCCGCGCCTAGAGCATCTGCATTTGACGATATTGGCTGCGACAGTCAGCATCCGCCGACAAAGCCGCCCTTCACGGCGACTCGGTCGATCGTAGAAACGGGTCATTCGCAGGCAGGGAAGGCTGCAACCGCACTGGGCCGGCTGCGGACTGGGGGCTTTCAAGGGTGATATGGAACGAAGCGAACGTCCACGATGGCGAGGTCCGAGGGCCAGTTGCCGGATTGCTCTCCACCGACGGCGATTATGTTCGGGTCGCGATCAAGGCTGGTCCTCTGTGACGATGGCTGGTGAGCGCTTTGGCTCGGACAGGCTCGCCGATGATCTGCGTTGGGAAGCGGCGCATGAAGACGCTTCTCAAGGCCCAGCAGATCAAAACGGCGCCGCCGCCAGTTTGCGACACCGCTGAACAACACGACCCACGCGATTGAGAACATCGAACTGGACGTTGGCGAATTGGGAAAGGTGGTGGGGACAGGAGAAGTCC
>JAZQRJ010000104.1:0-2457 GCA_045629505.1 Novosphingobium sp. | reverse complement strand
CGCGATGGTGCGGACCAGATTAAGCGGCACAACTTGGATGATCTTGTTGCCGAAATAAACCGCCGGAGCATTGGCTAGCATCATGCCTAGCGTGGTTCCTGCGGTGACCAGGAGAACGTTCTGGAACTGTGCGCCCAGCGCAATCGTCGCGATCTGCGTCTTGTCCCCGATCTCGACGATGAAGAAGGCAACGGTGGTGGTTAGGAATGCCCCGCAGCGTGAGGGCTTCGCTTCCTCATCATCAAGCTTGTCAGGAACCAGCGTCCAAAGCGCCATGGCAATGAAGCTTATGCCCACCGCATAGCGGAACCACTGGCCTTCCAGAAGGCTGGCGATGGATTGGCCGACGAAGGCCGCAATGCCGTGGTTGGCAAGCGTGGCGACCAGAATGCCCAGAATGATTGGAATCGGCTTGCGAAAGCGGGTGGCCAGCACGATCGCCAGCAGCATGGTTTTGTCGCCGATTTCAGCCAAAGCTACTACGGCAGTGGAAGTGAGAAATGCTTCCATAAAAATCTCCGGGCCGGGCGAATAGACGACAACGACATCACACCTCTCGCCCGGCCGGACGGAAGCCTGATGCCATTGGTCTTGCCCGAACGGAAATTCCGTCCCCCTGCGCCATGACCTCTCGGCCAAGTATGTTGACGCAGGGAACCGCCAAATCGGCGGGCTACTCCCCAGATAACGGCGTGCCTGTAGCAGCATGGTGAGAGGTTTGACAATAAGGGCTTTTAACGGTGGTGGGCGATGGCCCTGGCAGCGAACCGGATGTCGACCGAAATTCCGTGATCCGCCAGTGGCCATCATCTTCAAGCCGGCAATCAAGCTGGCAGTCCACGATAAGATTGGCGGCGATTGGCCCTTCGATAGGCGGGGCGCCTTCGTGAGAGAAATTGATGTTGGTAGATAGGATCGTTGCACTTCGGTGATCGTCCGCCACAAGTACGCGCGGATTTACGAAGGCGTGAAGCAACTGGCGTCGCCCGTCCTTCAAGGAAGTGCGGATGCGTTCCCGTTCTGCGAGGTAGAAAGCTTCGATCTCGGCGCGCCCTTGGTAACGAATATCGCAGATAACGAAGGCTCCATCCGCGCAATAGAAATCGGCAATGCCGTCACCGCATCGCGCGTCAATCACATGGCCCAGATCATAGAGCATCTGTTGTAACTCAACCGTGATGGCCACTGTTTCGGCAGTCAATCTTCGCACCTTGTCCCCCATTGTCATGATTATTGGCTCATTTTGCCTCAACTTCATGGTCGAGCACGTCTGCCGGTCCATGCTAATGCAAAGTCCATGAATCAGCCAACCGATACCGCAGCGGTGATCGCCGCCTACTACGCCGCTTTTAACCGTCAGGATGCCGAGGGAATGCTGGCGCTATTGCACAATGACGTGCTGCATGAGCCGAGCCAGGGCGCGCCGCGCCGGGGCAAGGCGGCCTTTGCCGATTTCCTTGCGCACATGAACCGCTGTTACCGCGAAACGGTGATCGATCCGGTGATCATGGCCTCGCCTGATGGCAGTCGCGCATCGGCAGAGTTCATGCTTGAGGGCCGCTATCTTGAAACAGACGAAGGGTTGCCGCCCGCAGGCGGGCAGACCTATCGCTTGCGTGTCGGCGCGTTCTTTGAATTGGCGGATGGGGAGATCACCCGGGTTTCCAATCATTATAACCTTGCTGAATGGACTGCGCAGGTGGATCAATCAGCCTGATGGCCGCGACTGCACCCATCGTTGTCGAGCACGTGGCCTGCGATGAGGTTACGCTCGCCGCGCTGGCGAAGCTGCGCATGGAGGTGTTCTACGACTGGCCCTACCTCTATGATGGCAGCCTCGAGTATGAGCGGGAGTACCTTGCCCAGTTTATCCGTCAGGATCAGTCGGTCGTAATCGTCGCGCGCGCGGGCGATCAGCCGGTCGGCATGGCGACGGCATCGCCGCTGCAAAGCCAGTCGGACGATGTGCGCGAGCCTTTGCTGCGCGCCGGGTTGAAGGAGGGGGAGACCTTCTATTTTGGGGAATCCGTCCTTCTGCCCGCCTGGCGTGGTCATGGCATTGGCCATGCGTTCTTCGACCATCGCGAGAAGGCGGCGCGCGAGGCGGGGGGGCGCGTCTTTACGTTCTGTGCGGTGGAGCGCCCTGCCGATCATCCCTTGCGTCCGCCGTACGCCCGGGAACTCGCCCCGTTCTGGCGCAATCGTGGCTATGCTCCGTTGCCTGGAGTGACGATGGATCTGGCGTGGAAGGATCGCGATACGCCCGGAGAAGTGCCCCATAGCATGCAGTTCTGGGCACGATCCCTCGACGTTTAGTGAAAATCCCGCGATGGCGGCACGATGCGCACATTGCGGGGATGGCCTGCAAGTGATGGGGACGGCTGGTCCGGGCCGCTGGTTGGCTCCTTCAAGTCCGCTCCCTGCATCAGGCGGTTCAGTTCATCGGTGCGGTCGATG
>JAZQRJ010000103.1:0-37211 GCA_045629505.1 Novosphingobium sp. | reverse complement strand
AACCCTCCTTTGGCGCGCATCACTAACCAATCATGCTCCTCCTGAGACAGCATGCCGTCGTCGTGGCTTTGCTGATTGGTGAGGGGAGCCAGCACGAAACGGTTCTTCATGCGATGGCCGCTGCGGAAGGTAAGCGGTTCGGACAGGTGCGTCATGCAGTCGTAATCACCCGCCACCGCATGCAAATCAAGCGGGATCACACACAGGCTGCATGTTTGCGCACCAGCGATGCTTTGTGAGTCAGACGGGAAGCTGAGCGAAATCCGTTAATGCCGCATCACGTAGGCCGCGCCAGACGTGGACCGCCTGCACCGTTTCAGCCACATCGTGGACTCGCAACAAGTGCACACCCGCCTCCATCGCCTTCATTGCGAGCATGAGCGATCCGCCAAGTCGCTTGTGTGCGGGGGCTTCATTGGAAAGTGCGCCGATCATGCGCTTGCGACTTGCCCCCACGAGTAGCGGCTGGCCGAGAGCGTGAAACAGCGGTAGCGCATTCATCAAGGCGAGATTATCGGCGAGCGACTTGCCGAAGCCGATCCCGGGATCGAGTATGATCCGCTCCCGCGCAATGCCTGCGGCAACGGCCGCATCGCGACGTTCGCAAAGCCAATCGAAAACGTCGAGCGCCACATTGGAGTACTCGCCCCCAGCATGGAGATCGGTCCGATCGCCCGGAGCGTGCATCAGAACTACCGGGACACCAGCGCGGGCTACAAGCTCGAAGCTGCGGGGATCATCGCGCAGCGCGGAAACATCATTGATGATGTGCGCGCCGGCTTCCAGCGCGGCGTCCATCACGACCGGGCGGCGCGTATCCACGCTGATCGCAGCGCCCATTGCAGAAAGGCGTTCAATCGCGGGAGCGACGCGCTTTGCTTCCTCGCCTTCCCAGACCGCAGCCGCACCGGGCCGAGTGGATTCTCCGCCCACATCGATAATCGCAGCACCTGCTTCCAGCATGGCGGCGGCGTGGTTGTTGGCGACTTCCGGCTTGTCCATGAACTCACCGCCGTCTGAGAAGCTATCCGGCGTAACGTTCAGAATGCCCATGACTTGGGGCTGGTCCAGTCGGATGGTCCGCACACCGCACTGGATCGGTGCATGGACGTGACGCAGGTTCGCCCATTGCGCTTCTGCTTCGGCAGCGAGATCTGCAGGCAAATGACCCATAGCATCGGCCATTTCACTGGCCAGAACGCGATGACGCGAAGTGACAGCCCCGTCTTCACGAACAATCAGGGCAAATCGACTTGCCCACACCATCGACCCGCCAAGCCGAACGGCATCGCCCTCTTCGCTCTGCGGGCTATCCGCCAAAGCGATGGGGCGAATATAGACCTTTCGGCTCACGGCTCAGTGGCAAGAAGGTAGGACTGCCGGAAGCTATCGAGCGGTTTCAATTCGCCCTCCTGCTCCACATGCCAGAACGTCCAACCGTTGCACGATGGCGCGTTTTGCAATGTTGCACCAAGCTTGTGGATCGAACCGGCATCCGTGCCGTACACCAAGGCACCATCGGCGCGCACACTGGCTGCAAAGCGGCGCTTTTTGTCGGTTACTACTGTTCCTGGCGCAATCCATCCTGTCTCCACCAGCGTGCCAAACGCAACCTTGGGAGCACTGCGTGGGCTTTGCATCGTGGCCAGCGCACTTTCGTCGAGAGGCAGCGCCATTTCGATGCGCTCCATCGCGTGTTCGCGGTAGATTGCTTCGCGTTCACACCCGATCCACTGACGGCCCAAACGCTTTGCCACAGCACCGGTCGTGCCCGTGCCAAAGAATGGATCGAGCACCACGTCGCCCGGCTTGGTCGATGCCAAGAGTACGCGGTACAACAAAGCTTCCGGCTTTTGCGTGGGATGCACTTTGACGCCGTCTTTGCGCAGCCGTTCTTGCCCGCTGCAAATCGGCAGCACCCAGTCCGAACGCATTTGCAATTCGTCGTTCAACGTCTTCATCGCGCGATAGTTAAACGTGTAGCGCGACTTTTCGCCCATCGACGCCCAGATCAGCGTTTCGTGTGCGTTGGTAAAGCGCGTGCCCCGGAAATTCGGCATAGGATTGGCTTTGCGCCAAACGATGTCGTTCAGGATCCAAAAGCCCATGTCCTGCATCATCGCGCCAACGCGGAAGATGTGGTGATAGCTGCCGATCACCCACATCGAGCCATTGGGCTTCAAAACGCGGCGCGCTTCAATCATCCATTCGCGAGTGAACCGATCGTAGGCAGCAAAGCTGTCAAACTGATCCCAATGATCTGTCACAGCATCGACATGGCTGCCATCGGGGCGGTTAAGATCCCCACCAAGTTGAAGATTGTAAGGCGGATCGGCAAAAATCAGATCAACAGACGCGTCGGGAAGGCTGCGCATCGCTTCCACGCAATCGCCGGCCAGGATTTGGCCCAGAGGCAATTCAACTGTATCCTGCACGCGACGAGCGCGCATTCTCGTGGTTTCAACCACACCCATTTTACCGAACCCCCTGCTGGCCATCTGTCCCTAAGGGTGATTCTTCCCGAGTCGCACGTCAAGCGAAGACTTGAGTCACGCTGGCGCATAGCATGTTAAGAACGTTATCCACAGTTGTGGAACGAAACGAGTCCTAGTCCAAATCGGGTGGGCCGCGACTCGTACTGCCCACAACATGCTGTGGTGTTGCCACTCCGACTCGCATGGTAAATTTTTTAACATGCAGCCTGCACCATTCCGGTTTAGGAGAAGGCCAACAACATAAAACGGGGGCATGTCATGACGCTCAACGTTATCGGAGCAGGATTGGGCCGCACAGGTACGCTGTCACTCAAATTCGCTCTGGAACATCTGGGATTTGGGCCGTGCTATCACATGATGGAAATCATGGCCGAGGGCGAAAAACGCATGCCTCAATGGATACAGGTGGTTCGCAGCGCGCCTGACTGGGACGCCGTGTTCGAGGGCTTTGTAGCGAGTGTTGATTACCCGGCCTGTTACTTCTGGCGCGAACTGACGGAGCACTTTCCGGATGCAAAAGTGATCCTTTCCACGCGCGATGCGGACGGGTGGTTCGATTCCGTGAACCGCACGATCCTCTCTCCGCAAAGCGTGGCGCACATGCGGTCTGGCCCTATGGCGGAGTTCGCTGAAGGTACTGTTCTGAAGGATTTCGGAGACCGCACGCATGATCGTGCTTTCATGACCGATTATTTTGAAGGCTGGGAGGCATCGGTAATCGCCGCATTGCCGCCGGAGCGTCTGCTAGTCCATCGCCCCGGTGACGGGTGGGGACCGCTATGCACGTTCCTCGGCGTGCCGATCCCCAGCGAGCCCTATCCTCGCGTCAACACCAGCGAAGATATGATCGGCAACCAGGTTGATACGAACGTTTCCCGCGCACCCAATGAAGCCGCCGAGAGCGTGGTGGGCTACATGGACCAGATGAGAGCAAAAGCATTCGGGAGCTAACCTGAACGGAGCTGTCAGAACACCAGTTCACATTGCGCCACCGGCGAAAAACTGCGGCGATGATGAGCCGTTGGTCCGTGCAGCCGGAGAGCATCCAGATGCTGGCGCGTGCCGTAACCAGCGTTGTTATGCCAGCCATAGTGCGGGTGGGCCAGTGCGAGATCGCGCATGACCCGGTCCCGATGTTCCTTGGCAATGATCGAGGCTGCGGAAATCGCGGGTTCAATCGCGTCACCGCCGACGATTGCCCGCGCGGACCAGCGCCATTCCGCACACCGTCCATGCGGCGTCAAATTGCCATCTACCAGAACTTCGCAAGCGTCCGTGCCGAGTGAAGCGCACAGCGCCGATACTGCCCGCGTCATCGCCAGCATCGTGGCTCCGAAGATGTTGAGTGAATCGATCTCGTCCACATCGGCACTGCCAATCGCCCAATGACATCGACGCTTGATGATAATTTCCAGCTCCGCCCGACGTTTGGCGGAGAGTTTTTTGGAGTCGTCCAGGCCGGAAGGGCGCGGCTTGCACAGAACCACAGCAGCGGCCACGACAGGACCGGCCAGCGGTCCTCGTCCCGCTTCATCGACACCGATTATGACCGGCGCCATTTTTTTGCTGGCACCATCGAAACAATTCTGCGTTGCTAAACCCATGAAACCTGATCGCCTTCTCCTCGCCTTTTTGCCGTTTGCCATGATACCTGCAAGCTGCTCTGGCTCATCCACTGGGGAAAAAGCCCCGACCGTCGAGCAACGTACCACTCCTGCGACGAAAACCACGTTCGACATCGAGGAGATGGGCACCTTCGAGGAACCCTGGGCGCTGGCCTTCGATGAGGGCACGGGTACGCTGTTCGTCACCGAGCGGAAAGGCTCGATCAAGTTTCGCAATCCTGATGGCGTCATGGGCAAAGTCTCCGGTGTGCCCAAGGTGGATTATGGCGGACAGGGAGGCCTGGGCGATTTTATCTTCGCCCCCGCGCCGCCCTCACCCACGTTGGATAAAAGAGTCGTCTATCTTAGCTGGGCCGAAGCTGGCGAAGGCGATACGCGCGGCGCGGCTGTTGGTCGCGCAAACCTGATCTGTGAAAGCAAAACCACCTGCGAACTGCGCGATCTGAAGGTCATCTGGCGTCAACAGCCGAAGACGACTGGGCGAGGCCACTATTCCCATCGCCTGGCCTTCTCTCCTGATGGCAAATACTTGTTCATCGCGTCCGGCGACCGGCAGAAGATGGAGCCTGCGCAAGACCTCTCGACGACGCTGGGCAAGATCGTGCGCCTTTTGCCCGATGGCACGCCCGCTCCGGGCAACCCGTTTGCCGATCGCGGATCGCCGGCGGACCAGATCTGGTCTTATGGCCATCGCAACATCCTCTCACTGAAATTCGATAGTCAGGGACGCCTTTGGGATCTGGAACATGGCCCCGCTGGCGGTGACGAGCTGAACCTGGTCAAGCAAGGGGCCAACTACGGCTGGCCGATAGTGGCTGACGGAAATCATTATGATGGCCGGCCGATCCCACGCCATTCCACTCGTCGTGAGTTCGCAGCTCCTGCCCTAAGCTGGAATCCAGTAATCGCGCCGGGGGATATGATCTTCTATTCCGGGGCGCTTTTTCCTGACTGGGAGGGCACTGTTTTGATCGCCGCCATGAAACCGGCTGGCTTGGTGCAAGTGCGGATAACTTCCGACGTCGGTCAGGAGATCCGGAGGTACCCGATGCAAAATCGCGTCCGTTCTATCACCCAGGCGCCAGATGGTTCGGTCTGGATTGTGGAGGACGGCCAAAACCTGCCGCGTAGCCGCCTGATGCGATTGACACCTACGCCCCAGTGACAGTCGGACGTGATTAAGCATCGACAAGTGCACCGGGGCACCCTATCGGCCCGCGGCTATGTCTGAAGCCAAGATCATCCCGCTGGACCTTGTGAGTCCGGACCTAGTCGAAGAACTGCTCGACCGGGCGTTTGACTCTTCGCGCAAAAACCGCACCGCTTACAAGGTGCGCGAAAGTATGGAACCTCTTGGCGCGCTCAGCTTCGCGGCGCTTGATGATAACGACATGCTGGCAGGCACGATTCAGTGTTGGCCTGTGTCGTTGACCGACCCGCAGGGGCGCCCATTTCCGATGATTATGGTTGGGCCAGTTGCCGTACTGCCGGATCTGCAAGCCAAGGGTTATGGCAAGGCACTGATGACCGCCACCCTCAGCGCGATCGATCCGGCTGCTCCACTTCCGCAAGTGATGATCGGCGATGCCGATTATTATGGGCGGTTCTGGGGCTTCACCAGTGAATGGACCGCAGGCTGGAGCCTTCCCGGCCCGTGGGACCCCGCCCGCCTGCTTGTGCGCTGCGATAATCCCACAGTGCTCCCCCGCGAAGGTATGCTCGGCCCTTGGCGTAGGTGAACCGTTCTGGCATCGAATGAGTGATGCCTTACGAACCGCCACCCGAAATAGCTTCGATGTCACTGGCGCAGATTGCTGCGCTGATGGCAGAGCGCAAGTTGCCCCCCGTGGATCAGTGGGCGCCCGCGCAAACGGGCGAGAGCCATATGCGCATCGCCGCCGACGGTCGATGGTTCCATGAAGGCGGAGAAATCCGTCGCCCTGCTATGGTGCGGGCATTCGCATCCTTGCTGACCCGCGATGCCGATGGCCAGCACTGGCTGGTTACTCCGCAGGAAAAGCTGGCGATCGAGGTCCAGGACGCCGCCTTTATGGCCGTGGACCTCCAGCGCAATGGCGATGCTCTGGTTTTTCGACTCAATACCGACGATCTGGTCATCGCCGGGCCGGACTTTCCTATCCGCGTGACAGGCGATTCCGATACGCCCGCGATCTACATCGCCGTCCGTCACGGCACCGAAGCGCGACTCAACCGCAGCACTTATGGACAGCTGGCAGAGATCGCCCTTGAAAGCGACGACCTGATAGTAACTAGCTGCGGCGCGACATTCTCGCTGGTGCCGTGATGGGTGCCCTGTTCGAAAAAGTCCGACACCATTTCGAGGTGGGCCATGCCGCCGCCCCGCCCGAACTGTGGATTGATCCCCGGATTGAAACGATTGATCAGTTCACGCCAGCATCCGTTCTGGTGGGGATGACAGATGGTGATGTGCCCGGCTTTCTCATGCTCCATCGACCTTCGAATATGCGCGCGCATCCGGGGCAAGTTGCGTTCCCCGGCGGCAAGCGCGATCCCGGCGAGGACGCCGTCGAAACCGCCTTACGCGAAGCACAGGAGGAACTGGGCATCGATCCCGACGACGTGCGCGTGATCGGCACCAGCGACCTTTACCGAACCGCGACAGGGTATGAGATCACCCCGGTTGTCGCTGTGGTGCCGCCCGATATGGAAATTCGACCCAATCCGGCAGAGGTAGCTCAGTGGTTCGAGGCGCCAGTCGATTTCGTGCTCGATCCGGTCAACCAGCAAATCAAATCGATCGAATTTCAAGGTGCCATGCATAACTTCGTTGAAATCATGTGGCAGGAGCATCGCATCTGGGGTGTGACCGGTGCGATTTGCCGTAATCTTTCCCGAAGGCTGAACTGGCATGGCTGAGCTGCTTCCCGAAGCCCAGTGGATGAATCGCAAAGGCATGGGCGCGCTGATCAGCGCACTCGGAGACGGTAATGCCCGCTTCGTGGGCGGAGCGGTGCGCGACACTCTCCTGGGTCTGGACGTCAAGGATATCGACGTTGCCACCCCATTATTGCCGGAAGAAGTGATAGCCCGGCTGAAGGCCGCAAGCATTCGCAACGTGCCCACCGGCATCGAACATGGAACTATCACTGCCGTTTTGCCGTCTGGCCCGGTCGAAATCACGACGCTGCGCCAAGATGTCAGCACGGATGGCAGACGGGCCACCGTATCATTTTCCGCCAAGTGGCAGGACGATGCGGCCCGGCGCGATTTTACCATAAATGCGCTTTATGCAGATCCAGTTACGCGAGAAATCTCCGACTATTTCGGCGGGTTGGGAGATCTTGCCGAACGGCGAGTGCGCTTCATTGGCGATGCGAGAGAACGCATTCGTGAGGATCACCTGCGCATATTGCGCTATTTCCGATTCCAAGCGCGATTTGGCTCTGAACCCGCTGATTCTGAAGCAGAAAATGCCTGCCGCGAACTTGCCGCGACGCTGAAAGGGCTGTCACGTGAACGCATCGGCATGGAGACGATGAACCTGCTGGGCCTGCCCGACCCTGCACCCACAATCGCTAGGATGGCGCAGCTTGGCGTTTTGCAGGTGATCCTGCCTGAAGCGCAGCCCAGTGCACTTGCCGAGCTGGTGTCTCACGAACGGAATCAGCAGGTCGCGCCAGATGCTCTGCGTCGTCTTGCCGCGCTCCTGCCGCCTGACCCTGCGCTGGCCTCACAAGTGGCATCCCGATTCCGCTTGTCCAACGCCGCCAAGAAGCGGCTAGTCACTGCTGCCGGTCGTACCGGGGACGAACCAGAGCCTCGCGCTCTTGCCTACCAATTGGGCCGGGAGGAAGCACTGGACCGGATGCTTATCGCCGGCAATGATATATCCATTCTATGCGATTGGAAAATACCGAATTTTCCGATGAAGGGCGGAGAGATTCTCGCTCGCGGAGTTGCGGCAGGGCCGGAAATTGCCCGTATACTGCAGGGCGTCGAACGCCGCTGGGTGGCGGAAGGTTTTCCTGATCGTGCTCGGGTTGCGGAGTTGCTGGATGAGGAGCTCGCGCGGTGATCTCAGTCAGGCCTCAGCAATGTGCGGTGTGTAACGAGTGCGCACGTGGACGCTGAAAGCCTGATTGATTTCCTTATTGGGCAGCCTCTGCTGCTGCTCGCAATGGCCGCGATTTTGCTTACCGTTGCAGGCGGCATGATACGCCGCGCCGTCCCGATTCTTGGGCGGTTCATCCAAGGCCTTGGCAATCTCACCCTGGTCGCCGCGCTGCTGCTGACGGTAGCACAAGTGGCGCGCCTCACCACGTCATCGGATTTTGCCCTGCCTCAGCTTGGAATTACCAAGCAGGCGGTCGAAGGCGGTGAAACGAGGGTGCCTCTCAGCGGCGATGGCCATTTCTGGGTGAGCGCGACTGTTAACGGAATGCCGCAGCGCTTCCTGGTAGATACCGGCGCAACCGTAACTGCCATTGCCGAAAGCACCGCAAATCAATCCAACGTGCCGGAAAAGGCGATCAGCCAACCAATTCTGATGCGTACCGCCAACGGGACGGTTCAGGCCCAACTGGCAACGATTGATGAACTTCGGTTCGGCAACATCATCGCACGCGATCTCGATGCCGTGATCGCGCCAGGTCTTGGTGACACCAACGTGATCGGTATGAACCTGCTCTCCCGCCTATCGAGTTGGCGCGTGGAGGGAAGAACCTTGATAATGGTCCCCAATCCCATCGATCAACTAGCTGACAACTAAAACTTATTGTCCTTCGGGAACCCATTGGGCGGCAAGCGCCCTGCCCCACCTCGTGCAACGCGCCACATCAGCAGATCGCTTTCTGTGCGGGTGCGACCTGTTTCACCGCCCATTGTCCAGCTTAAGCCGTCTTCCAGCTTGAGCGTCTTGGCATCTGACAATCCACCATCGCGATAACGTTGAAGCGTGACGCCCTGTCCCTTTGCCATTTCGGGCATTTCCGACAGCGCGAAGACCACCAGCTTGCGATTGTCGCCAATCACCGCAACCTGGTCGTGGTCAGAAGCAATTTCGCAAACAACCCGCAGAACGACGCCAGGCTTGCAGGTCATCACGTTCTTGCCCTTGCGGGTTTCGGCAATCAGATCATCAGACAACGCCACGAAGCCCTTGCCTGCACTTGACGCCAGCAGGAGCTTGGCGCCGGGCTTGTGCACGATCATTGAAACAATTTGTGCGGCAGCATCGATATCGAGCATGGTCCTAAGCGGCTCACCAAACCCGCGTGCGCCGGGCAGCTTATCGGCACCCAAAGTGTAGAAACGCCCGTTGTCACAAGCGATTAGAAGCTTGTCCGTCGTCTGCGCATGAAGCGCAAGTGCCGGCCCATCGCCTTCTTTGAACTTGAAATCGCCATCAAGCGCCACATGCCCCTTCGCTCCGCGGATCCACCCACGTTGCGAGAGGATCACGGTGACTGGCTCTTTTTCGATCATCGCATCCATGGAGAATTCGACGACCTGCTCCGCTTCGGCAATTGTTGTGCGGCGGCGCCCCAACGCAGTGTTCTCTGCATAATCCTTGCGCAGCGTGGCGAGGTCGCGTTTCAGGCGGGTACGTTGGCGAGCCGGGGATTCCAGCAGCTTATGCAGCTCTTCCTGTTCCTTGAGCAGTTGGGCATGTTCCTGCCGAAGCTCCATTTCCTCCAACTTGCGCAAAGAACGCAGCCGCATGTTGAGGATCGCTTCCGCCTGTCGGTCCGTCAGCTTGAATTCCGCCATCATGACCTGCTTGGGCTCATCCTCGTAACGGATAATCTCGATGATCCGATCAAGGTTGAGGAAGGCAATGATGTAGCCTTCCAGCAATTCCAGCCGCGCGGCGATCTTGTCCAACCGGTGCTGTGAGCGCCGGATCAGAATATCGATCTGCGAGGAAACCCAGTGGGTCAGCAGCTCCTTCAGCCCCATCACCATGGGTGTGTGTTTGGCGTCCAGAACGTTCAAATTGAGCGAGAAGCGGCTCTCCAGATCGGTCAACCGATAGAGGCTTTCCTTCAGCAGCTCAGGATCGACATTGCGGCTACGCGGCACCAGCACGATGCGCAGCTGCTCGTCGCTTTCGTCACGCACGTCCTCAAGGATGGGCAGCTTGCGATCACCGATAAGCGCGGCAATTTGCTCAATCAGCTTGGCCTTGGGCAACATATAGGGGATTTCGGACACGACGAGCTGCCACTGCCCGCTGCCCAGCTTTTCTACGCCCGTGCTTTCCCACTCGCCCGACGAATCCCGTCCCGTTGAGAACCGACCCCGCATGCGGAATGCGCCCTTGCCGGTCTCATAGGCGTGCGAAATGGCGTCTGCACTGTCGACCACAAGGCCGCCAGTCGCGAAATCGGGCCCTTTGAAGTGCTGCATCAGTTCACGATGTTCAGCGTGCGGGTTGTCGATAAGCAGCAGGCTGGCATCGATCACTTCAGCGACGTTATGGCTGGGGATGGATGTTGCCATGCCGACTGCGATACCAGTAGCGCCGTTCGCCAGAAGGTTCGGGAACAGGCCGGGGAAGATTTCCGGCTCTTCCTCCTCACCATTGTAGGTGGCGTGGAAATCGACGGTGCCTTCGTCCAGCCCGGCCATTAGCTGGATTGCAGTCTTGGTCAGCCGCGCCTCGGTGTAGCGATAAGCTGCGGCGTTATCGCCATCTATGTTACCGAAATTGCCCTGCCCCTGAACCAGCGGATAACGGAGCGAAAAGTCCTGCGCCAGGCGAACCATCGCATCATATACCGAGGCATCGCCATGCGGGTGATACTTACCGATCACGTCGCCGACGACACGGGCAGATTTCTTGTAAGCGTTGCCCGGATCCAGCTTCAACTGCCGCATGGCCCACAAGAGGCGGCGGTGGACCGGCTTCAGGCCATCGCGCAGATCCGGAAGCGAGCGCGCGGTGATCGTAGACAGGGCATAGACGAGATACCGCTCAGACAACGCCGCATCGAACGGCGCATCGACAATTGCGTCGAATGGATCGAGTTCGTCAGTTGTGATGGCCATGGCTGGAACGCCCTAGCAACACGATGGACCGGGTGAAATCCCGGAACCGGGGTTTTCCGCCGAACATTGTATCGATGCAGCACTCTTTTCATGGAGAATGAGATGACACAGCGCGTTCTGATACTTGCGACCGATGGCTTTGAGCAGTCCGAACTGCTCAAACCGCGAGAAGCGCTTGATGCGGCAGGCATTGAAACGGTCCTGGCCAGCCCGAAGGAAGGCCAGATCAAGGGATGGAGCAATGGCGACTGGGGCGAAAGCGTAAAGGTTGACGCTACGCTCGATTCGGTCCGCGAAGCTGATTTCGACGCACTCCTTCTGCCTGGCGGCCAGATCAATCCCGACAAGCTGCGGCTTGAGGACAAGGCCGTGTCGCTTGTGCGGGAATTTGCCAAGGCGGGCAAACCCGTGGCGGCAATATGTCACGGCCCATGGCTGCTGGTCGAGGCAGATATAGTGAAAGGCCGCACGGTCACGTCCTGGCCTTCAATCCGCACCGATCTGAAGAATGCGGGAGCAGTGGTGGTGGATCAGGAAGTTGCTATCGACGGGAACCTGATCACCAGTCGCCAGCCGGATGACATACCGGCCTTTTCCCAGGCTCTCATCAGTGCGCTGGCGAAGCAATCGCTGGCGGCTTGAACAAGCCTGACCGCCGGGCAATCAATCAGCCGATCTGCATGTCCCGCCAGATATCAGGCATGTGAACTTCTATCCCGTCCAGATCCTGCGTAAGCTCGATCTGGCAGGATAGTCGGCTGGTCGCAGAAACCCCGGCTGCCAAGTCCAGCATGTCCTCCTCCTCCTCCGAAGCAGGCGGCAACCGGCCGAACCATTCCGCCCCAATGACGACATGGCAGGTGGAGCAGGCCATCTGTCCTTCACACGTACCTTCCAAAGGCATGGCAGCGGTTTGGCCAAGAGCGAGCAGATTTGTACCGGCCTCCCCTTCGGCCGTCACTTTTTCTCCAGACGCGGTAACGAAGATTACTTTTATCAATTTATCCCCCCTGCGCCGCAGCGGCGGCATCGATACGTGCGCAGGCATCCTCCAATTCCGCAATTTTAGTATATCGCCCGAATCCAATTCGGATAGAGCTTTTTGCCTGTCTTGCATCCAGGCCGATCGCACGCAAGACATGACTGGTGCGACCTGATCCGCTGGCACAGGCCGATCCGGCAGACAAAGCGATGTCGCGAAGATCGGACATCAGGCGAGCAACGTCTAACCCGTCACGCCGCACGTTGAGATTTCCACGCCAGCGCGATGTTTCAGAGCCATTGAGGCGCCATTTTGATAGTAACCCACGAGCACTAACCCACAGTTCTGCTACATGAGCAGCATCGGCGCTCATCCGCTCCACCGCCAACGTCGCAGCTGCGCCGAAACCAGCACAAAGCGCGGGACTGAGCGTGCCAGAGCGCAGGCCATGCTCCTGCCCGCCGCCGTGTATTAGCGGCGAGAGCGCAACTCCATCCCGAACCCACAGCGCACCGATGCCTTTAGGGCCGTACAGCTTGTGCGCCGATATAGCGATCATGTCCGCCTCGGCCGGCGGGGCAATCCTGCCAGCCCCTTGCACCGCATCGCATAGGAACAGAGCACCTGCGGCGTGGGCAGCTTTCGCCAGAGCCTCAACAGGCTGAATCGTGCCAATCTCATTATTCACTTGCATCACCGCAACAAGCCCGGTTCCCGGCGCGATTGTGGTGTCTGCAGGAACAATCCCATCTGATCCGCATGGCAGGTACGTCACCTCTGCACGATATGCCGCGGCCGTATCCAGCACTGCAGCATGTTCGATGGTCGAAACTGCCAACGAGCGTGGCTTGGCACCAAGGATCGCAAGGTTCAGCGCCTCTGTTGCCGATCCGGTAAACACAACGCGTCCGCCCGCAGGGAATAGTTTCGCCACCTGATCGCGAGCCACCTCCACCGCTGCAGCGGCCCCGCGACCCGGACGATGCGGACTGTGCGGGTTCGCAAAGCCCATCGTATCCGGCCCGCCGAGCCACGGCATCATTGCTTCGCGCGCTTCCGGTGCAAGCGGAGTGGTTGCCTGATAATCGAGATAGATCATGCGACTCTGGATCCCGCAATCTGCGCCCATGTGGAGAGAAAGCGGTTAATATCAGCCTCTGTCGTTTCGCGCCCAATGCTTACACGGATCACTTCTGACGCCGGCTTGGCGTCCAGCCCCATGGCCGAGAGGACATGGCTGGTCTTTAGCGAACCGGACGAGCAGGCACTTCCTGCCGAAAGATCGATGCCCAGCCCGTCAAAGCGGATGAGCTGCACCGCCGATGCCGTGCCCGGCAGGCGATAGCAGCCGATAGAAGCGATCCGGTCCGCATCCTTCGCGATAACCTCGCCTCCCGCAGCCTCGATCCCGGCCTCGAGCAGAACGCGTAGGCGCGCAGCTTCGGCCAACCATTCATTTCCGGCTTCGAGGGCGGCGACCATGCCGAGCACACCTGGCAAGTTCTCCGTGCCGCCACGATAGCCGCGCTCCTGCCCGCCGGGTGGTTCAAGAAGGTTCCAATCTCGCACCAGCAAGGCACCCACACCAATCGGTCCACCAAACTTGTGCGCCGCCAGCACGATCAGGTCTGCATCAGGTAAGGCGAGCTTCCCGGCGCCCTGCGCACAATCGGCAAGCAGTATGCCCCCCGCCCCCCGCACAGCTTCCGCAATCTGGTCCAGCGGCTGGATCACCCCGGTCTCACTGTTAACCTGTTGTACTGCCACCACCCCCTGCCGGGCAGCATTCTTCGGATCGACCCGCCCCGCACCATCGACAGGTAAACGCACTGCATCCCTTGCGTGACGCAGTACAGCATCGTGCTCCACAGGCGAGACTCCAACCAGCGGCGTTCGAGATTGCCCGATCGCCAAAGCCAGCGCCTCGCTGGCCCCGGACGTGAAGACTATTTCACCCTTCCATCCCAGTGCATTAGCCATGCGAGCGCGTGCATTTTCCAGCATGGACCGCGCCGCTCGACCAGACGCATGGGGACTGGAAGGATTGGCCCAGACATCAAAACCCGTGGCCATCGCTTCGCGGGCGACCGGCAGCAACGGCGTAGTGGCCGCGTGATCCAGATACAGTCTCGATTCAGACATCAGTCAAAAGTTGTTTTTAAGCATATGGTTTCTATATAGCCGTCTGTTCCATTTGGCACGTGCGCAGCGGTTCGGCGAATCCCATTCGCCCTCGGTGCAACTTGCTCTCCATTTTTCGTCAGGTCAGACAATGCCCGCAGTTATCTTTCCAGGACCAGAAGGCCGACTTGAAGGCCGCTTTCAACCGGGACCGCGCCCGCGCGCACCGGTTGCCATGATCCTTCATCCCCACCCGCAGGCTGGCGGCACGATGAACGATCGTATTACGCAACATATGTACAAAACTTTCGTCGAACGCGGCTTTGCCACTCTGCGTTTCAATTTCCGCGGCGTTGGCCGCAGTCAGGGCAGCTTTGACAACGGCAACGGCGAACTATCCGACGCCGCTGCCGCGCTTGACTGGGTACAGTCGATCCACCCGGAAGCTTCCACAACCTGGATCGCTGGTTATAGCTTCGGCGCGCTGATCGGTATGCAACTGCTGATGCGCCGCCCGGAAATTCGCGGCTTCATCTCGGTTGCCCCGCCTGCAAACATGTACGATTTCAGCTTCCTTGCTCCCTGCCCGGCCTCTGGCATCATCGTACAGGGAACTGGCGATACGGTGGTCACGCCCCCTGCCGTCCAGAAGCTGGTCGATAAGCTGCGGACGCAAAAGCACATCACCATCCATCATGATGAGATTCCGCGCGCCAACCACTTCTTCGAGAACGAACTCGACGAAATGATGCGTTCGGTGAACAACTATCTCGACATGCGCCTGTCGCCGGATTGCCCAATCAAGTGACCCTGATCAGGGACCGTCCGGCGTATCGGATGGTCCCTGCGGTGCGTGCTTTGCCAAGCTTTCGCCAGTCGAAACCGGGATCGTCCATAGGGCAATATTCACGGCGATGATTATGGCTAGCAGAACCATCAGCAGCGCTCGGCGCTGATAGATGCCGCGCCTGAATAGATAACCTGCCCCGATCAGCAGAGCGATTATGGCCAGCACCATGATCGACATTACCGTGTCTGCCATGTCTTTTCCCTTCGCGCAGTGATTTGGCCTTTGCGCGCGGACTGGCAAACCCCGCTCGTCTGGTCAAGTTTGACAGCATCATCGATGCCCGACACATTTGCGGCATGCCCAAAGCGAAAATTTCTCGTCGCAATACGCTTGGCCTTCTTAGTGCGGGTGGTGCTTCAGCTTTGCTTGCGGGGTGCGGGCCGCTTGCCCGGGGCGTGGCACCCGCGCCCACGGCCACTGCGTTGCTGGATCAGATCGCTTGGCGCTTGCTGGCCCACTATCCAGAGCAAGCGACCGCGCTCGGCATCGATAAGGGTGAACATGCGCCCCTGCGTCACAGGTTGGAGGACAAGTCACCTGCCAGCGTTGCCCGGCTTGCAGCTTTGCTTGAACATAATTTTACCTTGCTGCGAGGCATTTCGCGGGAGAACGTTGATCCATCGACACGCACCAGCCTCTCCGCAGTCGAACGCGCCTTTGCCACCGCGTTGGAAGGCTTTGCCCTGCCATATGGCGAAGTGGCCGTCGGCGGCTGGCGGAATACGCCCTATGTCGTGATCCAGAACGTAGGCGCTTATCTCGATATCCCCCGCTTTCTCGATGCGGGGCACCCAATCGCAAACACCCAAGACGCGCAGGCATATGTGGATAGGCTGGGCCAAATGGCCGAGCAACTAGATGCAGAGTGCGAACGGGTCAGGCTTGCCGAAGCCGCCGGCCTTATCCCGCCAGACTTTCTTATAGATCGTACAATCGCTCAACTCGAACGGACGATCGGTGACATGGCCAGCGGTGGACCGCTGGTGCAATCGCTTACGAAGCGCACAGCAGCAATCGCGGGTAATTGGGAGCAGCGTGCACGCCGCATCGTGTCGTCTGCCATACTGCCTGCAATGCAAAGACAGCGCGCAATGATGCAGCGCCTGCGCAGCATGGCAGCTCCAGACCCCGGCATGCGGGAGCGGCCTCACGGCGAAGCATGGTATGCCTGGGCGCTGAGGTCCGCAACAACCACGGATTTATCGCCAGCGGAGATCCACCAGCAGGGCATGGAGGAACTGGCGGCCCTCCATGCGCGTATGGACCCGATCCTTGCCTCCGTGAACTACACGCAGGGATCAGTGGGCACACGGATGGCGGCAATATCCCGCGATCCGCGTTTCATGTTCGCGCAAGGCGATCCGGGCCGTGCAGAGATCACGGCCTTTATTCGCCAGCGGATTAACTGGATCGTTGCACAGATGCCTCGCGCGTTCCGCACTGTGGCAACCGGCAATGTAGAAGTGCGGCGCCTGCCTCCGGCTGAAGAACCCGGCGCGCCGACAGCCTATGGCGGATCAGGTTCGATCGACGGCACTATACCCGGAAAAATGTGGATAAACCTCGGCTCTACAGACCTCCACCGCAAATATGATCTGCCAACGCTCGTGCATCACGAAACCGTTCCAGGCCATGTCTGGCAGGGCGAATATGCAAATCAACTGCCGCTGATCCGCTCCATCATACAGTTCAATCCCTACAGCGAAGGCTGGGCGCTTTATGCCGAACAACTGGCCGATGAACTCGGCGCCTATGACGCAGATCCCGTTGGCCAACTGGGTTATCTACAAAGCCTGGCCTTCCGCGCATGCCGCATGGTGGTTGATACCGGGCTGCACGCGATGGGTTGGTCGCGCGAACAGGCAATAACCTTTTTCATGCGGGAAAACGGCAATGCCGGAGACGAAGTTGCAAGCGAGGTAGATCGATACTGCAGCTGGCCGGGCCAGGCGTGTGGGTACAAGATCGGACACAGCGAAATCTTGCGACAACGAACCCGCGCACAGGAAGCACTGGGTTCGTCGTTCGATCTACGCGACTTCAATCAAGCAGTCGTCAGTGGTGGGAATGTTCCGCTCTCGGTCCTTGGTCAAAACGTTGAGCGGTACATTCAGCGGATATGACTTCGAAATTCGTCGGCGACAGAGTCAATTTTGCCACCACCGCCTTGGCGATGTCCGCAATGCCATCCTAGTTACCGTCGCCACCCTGATCGAACTTTGAGAGCAAACCGCTGGCCGCTGGATGATCGCGAAGCATGCGGGCAAATTCTGACAGAGAACCTTCCCCGCCAATCTGCTGCACGACCTGGGTCAGCGTACTGCTATCCAGCCCCGTTTTAGCTGCAGCCCCCGCGATGGTATCGCCCGGTTCCTGGTGTGACATCCCCAGTGCAGCGATGGCCTTTTCAGCCGTTTCTTCATCTATGCCCAACTTGGCAGCGAGATTGGCAACGTCAGGGTGATCGCTAACCTGATTCAGAATTCCGTCGAGAAGGCCCATAGCAAGACTCCCTTGTAGGCGTTGACCTAACGCCTGAGCCTTGCATCTGTTCCGCGGCGAAAGCGCGGCGATTGCGCCGTCACGAAACCTATTCGCGACGGCGCTCGAAATTATGCCGCTACGGGAGCTGCCTTGCGTACGCTCTCATCAACATGCGCTTCAAACTCGGCGAAGTTTGCAATGAACTTACGCACGAGTTCCTGAGCCGTCTTGTCGTATTCAGCTGGATCGGCCCATGCACCGCGCGGATCGAGCAGCTTGCTGTCGACACCGGCGACGGCAACGGGAACTTCGAAGCCAAAGTTCGGATCTTCACGGAATTCCGCATCATTCAGGCTACCATCGAGCGCAGCGTTGAGCAGCGCGCGGGTCGCCTTGATGGGCATACGCGTGATGCCTTCCATGGTGGCCTTGCCACCCGACCAACCGGTGTTGACCAGCCAGCACTTCACATTACCCTTGGCGATCCGTTCCTTCAGCAGATTGCCGTAGACCGAGGGATGACGCGGCATGAAGGGTGCGCCAAAGCAAGTCGAGAAAGTCGCTTCCGGCTCCGTCACGCCGATTTCAGTGCCGGCAACGCGTGCGGTGTAACCAGAAAGGAAGTGATACATTGCCTGATCGGGCGTGAGGCGCGCGATCGGAGGCAGGACGCCGTATGCATCAGCCGTCAGGAAAATCAGGTTGGCAGGCACCGGACCAAGGTTTTCTTCCGAAGCGTTCGGAATGAAATCGATGGGATACGAACCGCGGCTGTTCTCGGCCAGCGCATCGTCGTGCAGGTCGATCTCACGCGTGACGGGATCAATCACGACATTTTCCAGCACCGTGCCGAAGCGCTTGGTGGTGGCAAAGATTTCCGGCTCAGCTTCAGCGGAGAGACGGATCATTTTGGCGTAGCAGCCGCCTTCAAAGTTAAACACGGCAGTATCGGACCAGCCATGCTCGTCATCGCCGATCAGCGTGCGGCTGGCATCGGCCGAGAGCGTGGTCTTGCCCGTGCCGGACAGGCCGAAGAATACTGCAGTCTTGCCATCCGGGCCGACATTGGCCGAGCAATGCATCGGCATAACGCCCTTTGCGGGGAGCAGATAGTTCAGGATGCCGAACACGCTCTTCTTCATTTCGCCAGCGTATGAAGTGCCGCCGATCAGGATCAACTTTTCCGTGAAGTTCACTGCGATCACCGTTTCACTCCGGCAACCGTGACGTTCCGGATCAGCGCGGAAACTCGGAAGGTCAATGATCGTATATTCGGGAACAAAATCCGCCACCTCGGCTGCGGACGGACGAACCAGCAGGGTGCGGATGAAGAGGTTGTGCCACGCAAATTCGTTGATCACGCGCACATTGACGCGGTGTTCCGGCTGCGACCCGCCAAACAGATCAGCAACGTAGAGCTTTTCTTTTCCAGCCAAGGCAGCAAGGAAATCTTCCTTGAGATTGGCAAAGTGTTCCGGCGTCATGGGCACGTTGGTCTTGCCCCACCAAACGGTATTTTCCGTTTCGGCGTCCTTTACGATGAACTTGTCCTTTGCCGAACGACCGGTGTGCTTGCCGGTTTTGACCACGAAAGGCCCGTCTTTGGAGAGCAAGCCCTCACCGTTTGCAACCGCGTGTTCAACTAGGGGCGCAGTGCCAAGATTGGCGTAAACCGTCGCCACGGTATTGATACCTTGGCGGTCGAGCGGAAAATTCAGCGATGCGGTGGTCAAGTTGCTCTCCATCCGATGCGATAACGCATAACGCGCCCTCGCATGTAATTGGCAAGAAGTTCCAGAATCGAGGGGCGCATAATCGAGATGCGACGAACCGTCAATTTTTCGAAGGTTGTTAGGCAGTCGTTATACCTAATCGTGCCATCCTCATTCTCCCTATATCGCGCGCGTTGTCAGCCATGCCGCAAATCGCTAGGCATCAAAACGGTTGCGACAGGAATTGGCTCCAAAGGGTCGAAAAAACCGGAATTACCATGGCATCGCGACACGATAAGGAAAATTGCGAAGACGGCAGGGAACTTCGCCGGCAATGCATCGCGCTGGTGGATGACGACCGCAACATTCTTACCACCGTTTCCATTGGGCTCCAGTCCGAAGGTTTCGACACCCGCGTCTATTCCGACGGTCAGACAGCATTGAAGGCGCTGCTCGAAAATCCGCCTGATCTTGCCATCTTCGATATCAAGATGCCGCGCATGAGCGGGCTTGAATTGCTGGAACGCCTCCGCGCGGAATCCTCCCTGCCGGTAATATTCCTGACCTCGAAGGATGAGGAACCAGACGAGGCGCTCGGCCTGGCGCTGGGTGCTGATGACTACATCAGCAAGCCGTTCAGCCAGCGTCTGCTGGCGGCAAGGATAAGGGCGATTCTCCGCCGAAGTGAAACTACGCGCCCGGAAGACCATGCCAACGGCGCAGATAATCCGCCAGAGCCGGTTGTTCGGGGTCGTCTTGAGATGGACCCATCCCGCCACCTCGTTTCCTGGGCAGGACAGCCCGTAAGCCTCACCGTGACAGAGTTTCTTATTCTAGAAGCACTTGCCACTCGGCCTGGTGTGGTGAAGAGCCGAAACCAGTTAATGGACGCCGCCTACAGCGAAGACGCTTTTCTGGATGACCGGACGATAGACAGCCACATCAAGCGTCTGCGCCGCAAGTTCCGCGCCGTCGACCCCGAGTTCGCCGCAATCGACACACTTTACGGTGCAGGCTACTCTTTTTCCGATGGCTGAAGAGCGTGATTTATTCCCATTCCGCAGGGGCTGGCCATGGCGAAGGTCGCTCACCGCCCGCATTCTCGCGGTGAACATCATCGCACTTGCCTTGCTGGCGGGCAGCCTTTTCTACATCGACAACTATCGCCGCGAATTATTTGCCGAACGTTTCAAGCTGGCAACGGCAGAAGCGCAGATTGCCGCGGCCGGATTGGACGACACGAACCCGAAGGACGTGCCCGCGCGGCTTGTTCGCATCGCAGCCGAACGACAAATGCGACTGCGACTTTATAGTGCCGATGGTAAGTTGATCGCAGACAGCTTCCAACTGACCAAACCAACATATTCCTTCATCGATCCCGAAACCGAGCCATGGCTGCAAAAAGCAGCCCGCACTTTGGATCGGGGTATGGATTTCCTGCTCGATACTCCCAAGATCGAAGCACACCGGGAATCGATGGGCACCAGCGCCGCGCATTGGCCAGAAATAGCACGGGCACGGTCGGCGGATTCTACGGTCGTCGTCAGCCGATATGCCCCGGACCGAACCCCCGTCATCAGTGCAGCCACTCCTGTCGGTAAAAGTGGCATCATGCTGCTGACCACGCGGAATGCCCGCGACCTTACCCAGAACGTGCGTGATGCTCGCCAGACCCTGGTCATCGTCGTCGGAGTGGCACTGGGCATATCGATCCTGCTGTCGCTATTTCTGGCTCGCACCATCGTTCAGCCCTTGCGGATGCTTGTGCGCGCCGCGGTACGTGTCCGCTTGGGCCGCGACCGTGAAGTGGTTGTTCCCCGCCTTCCTGATCGACGTGATGAGATTGGGCTGCTTGCTCGTGCGATTTCCGACATGTCCGCGGCACTGCGCCATAGGATTGACGCGGTGGAAAGTTTCGCAGCCGATGTGTCGCATGAACTTAAAAACCCGCTCACCTCCCTTCGCAGTGCGATAGAGTCTCTAGAGCGGGTCGAAAACCCAGAACTGCGAGCGCAACTGCTCAGCATCGCACGTCACGACGTCGATCGGATTGGCTGGCTGATCACCGAGATCGCTGATGCAAGCCGCATTGACGCTGAACTCAGCCGCACTGATTTTGTGACGCTGGATATGCTCGCTCTTATTCGCGCGCTGGTCGCTGAAAGGGAAAGCCGCGGCGTGAATGGCGATACGCCCATTCGCATCACCCGGCATGGCGACGCACCCTTGTTGGTGGCGGGCGACGCCCCGCGGCTTGAGAGAGTGTTGCACAACCTATTGGATAACGCCGTTTCATTTTCGCCGCCCGGCAAAAGAATCGACATTGACCTGACGGGAACCCCCAGCCAGCTGGAAATCGCCATTTCGGATCACGGGCCGGGCATACCTGCCAGCGCGCGTGAACAGGTGTTCGAGAGATTCCATTCGCTTCGGCCAGCGGATGAGGAGTTCGGCAGCCACAGCGGCCTTGGCCTCGCCATTGCTCGTACGATCGTGGAAGCTCACTTCGGCACGATTAAGGTGACCCCCCGGATTGATGGCCAATGCGGTGCCCGCCTGGTCATCACCCTTCCCGCAGCACGGTCGAAATGATTGCTCGCGCCCACCAACTCACGGCTGTCGCCATTTCCGGGCGTGCACTACTTATCGACGGCGCACCCGGTGCCGGCAAATCCAGCCTCGCGCTGGCCCTCATAGACAGGGGCGCGGTCCTGATTGGCGACGATGGCGTAACGTTGGAAATTGACGATGGAGCGCTGTTTGCAACCCCTCACCCCAATACCCAGGGACTGCTGGAAGTGCGTAACGTGGGAATCCTGTCATTCCCAACCATCCAGCGTGCGCCCGTATGCCTCATCATCAGACTTGCCCCTGAAGCACCACGTTACATAGAATGGCCTGAAACCATCGATTTGTCCGGCGTTCGATTGCCGCTGGTCGTCATCGATGAGGCCGGCCTCAACCTCGCGCTGAAAGCCGAACTGGCGCTGGATCGGTACGGCCTGCCCCATCATTCAGTGCCATCCAAGGACGAAGGTTAAACACCTCTTCACTTTGTCTCGCGACACAGGCAATGGTTCTTTCCATGTCGACTGACCTAGACAGCGCTTCAGGAACGCAACCTGCCCAACGTTTGCTGCTGGTTACCGGCCTGCTTGGCGCAGGCAAGACGACCGCACTCAAGGTTCTGGAAGACCTGGGTTGGGAAATTATCGACAATTTCCCCGTGCGTCTGCTGGAGAGGCTGATCGAAGCACCTGAAAGTGCCGATCTAGCCGCACCGCTCGCCGTCGGTTTTGATTGCCGAACACGTGGTTTCGATCCGCAGGCGATTATCTCGCAGGTCAAAGCCTTGGCGGAGCGCGACGCCGTCGAGCTCACCACGCTGTTTCTCGATTGCGGCAACGACGAACTGGTCCGGCGTTTCAACGAAACGCGCCGACGCCATCCCCTTGCCACGGATATGCCAGTCGTTGCGGGGATCGAGGCGGAGCGTGAAATGCTGGCTCCTTTGCGGCGGTGGGCCGAAATGTTGATCGATACCACGCAGTTTACCGCAAACGATTTGCAGCAAGCCATCCGGGAACAGTTTTCCGGCGAGGATAAATCGAACACGACGCTGACGATTTCCAGCTTCGGCTTTTCACGAGGGATGCCGCCGGTCGCCGATCTTGTGTTCGACATGCGCTTTCTGGATAACCCACATTGGGATCCGGAACTCCGCCCGCTGACCGGTATGGATGCGCCAGTGGGCGATCATATTCGCAAAGACCCAGCCTTCACCGAAGCATTTGATCGCATCAGGGACCTTATTCAGTTTCTCCTGCCCCGCTATCGTGCGCAGGGGAAAGCCTATGTGCATATTGCCTTTGGATGCACCGGTGGACGCCATCGATCAGTCTTCATGGCGGAACAAATGGCTGCAGCCTTGCGCAAAGCGGGTTTTTCGCCCACATTGTTGCATCGCAACCTCAGTTCCCGAGCGGCAGATCTGGTGGAAAGGTCTGCGCGGCATGATTGAGAAGCATTTGTCCTGCGGTATGTCGCAGGAATGTCGGAGCGTAGTTCCCCAATGATCGGAATGGTCCTGGTTACCCACGGCAATCTTGCCAAGGAATTTGTCAATGCGATGGAACATGTCGTCGGGCATCAGGAGGCCATCGAGACGATTTGCATCGGTCCCAACGACAACATGGAGTCGCGGCGGGCGGAGATCGCCAAGGCCATCAAGGATGTAGACGCAGGGGAAGGCACTATCGTGCTTACAGACCTGTTTGGCGGAACCCCTTCTAACTTGGCCATTTCCCTACTGCAGGCCGGCAAAGTGGAAGTGATTGCCGGCATCAATCTGCCCATGCTGATCCGGCTGGCCAAGGCGCGCAACTGCATGAGTGTGCTGGACGCGGCCATCGCGGCCCGGGAAGCAGGCCGCAACTACATCACGATTGCATCTGAATACTTGGGTCAAACTGCATGACGGCGCATCGGGAAACTGTCGAAATCGTCAATCAGCGTGGGCTTCATGCCCGAGCCAGCGCGCAGTTTGTAAATCTGGTCGCCTCACAATTTGATCACCTCAACATCAAGGTGTGCAAGGACGGGACAGAGGCTGCCGGTGGCTCAATTCTCGGCCTGATGATGCTGGGAGCCGCCAAGGGGGATTCAATCGAAATCTCTGTACAAGGCGAAGGGGCGTCAACCGCGCTTGACGAACTGACGCAGCTGGTTCGTAACGGCTTCGGCGAACCCTGAGACTGTCATCGTGTCACCACGCCGCACCATCACCGGATTTTCTAATCCGGTCGTCAAGTTCCTGCGCTCGCTGAGAGACAAGAAGCACCGCAAGCGTGAGCAGCGCTTTCTGGCCGAAGGGCTGCGGCTGCTGACTGATGCGCGCATGTCTGGCATCCTGCCTGAAATGTTGGTGATGGCGCTGGGCCGCACTTCTCATCCGTTGCTGGACGAGTTGGAGCAGGCCGTCGCAGCAGCGGGCGGTGATATCATCGAGGTGGATGAGGCGATCCTCTCCAAGATTACCGGCAAAGACAATCCCCAAGCCGTCGCGGGCGTCTTCGCGGAGTTCGACACGTCGCTGACAGGTGTTGACCGGCACGCTGCGCCCATCTGGCTAGTAGCGCAAGCGATGCGCGACCCCGGCAATCTGGGCACAATGCTGCGGACCGGAGACGCGGTGGGCGCTGGCGGGCTGATCCTGCTAGACGATTGCGCTGACCCCTTTTCGGCTGAGGCCGTACGCGCCAGCATGGGCGCAATCTTCACCCAGAAAGTGGCGCGGGCTGATTGGGACACGTTCGCTTCGTGGTTGCGGAAGGATGCAGGTCAGCTCGTGGCAGCGTCACTGCGCGATGCGGTGGATTATCGTGAGGCGCCCTACGCCGCCCCTTGCTTCCTTATGGTCGGCAACGAGTCGCAAGGATTGCCACAGGCATATGAGGATGCGTGCGATCTGCGTGTGACAATGCCCATGCTGGGCCGGGCAGATAGCTTGAACGCGGCAATCGCCGGAGCGGTGTTGGCGTACGAAGCGCTGGCGCACCTGCGAGCCAAGTAACCCTTACTCGGCGGCTAAATCGCCAGCATCTTCAACATCACCAGCATTGTATCGGGGCGCGGATTCGATCTGCGGCACTTCCTCAATCTCGCGCTTGCCGATTTCGATGCCCTTGTCCTTGAGCCGACGCGCCGAGACCAATACTCGGGAGTCAAAGCTCTTCGTGAAGTCATTATAACTACCGACGGCACGCGTGAGATGAGTACCGAGCTTACCTAAGTCTTCAGTGATCTTGGCGAGCCGATCATACAGTTCACCGCCCAACCGGCCGATCTCGCGCGCTTCCTTCGCCAGTTCATTCTGCCGCCACACTTGCGCCACGGTGCGTGCAATCGCGACCAGATTTGTAGGCGTCGCCAGCAGAACCTTGTTCTCGAAGGCGAAGTCCCACAGCGCTGGATCATGTTCGAGCGCGGCTGAAACAAAATGTTCGCCCGGAACGAACATAACAACATAGTCAGGCGCTTCGTCAAACTGGCTCTGATAGCTTTTGGAACCAAGCTGCATCACGTGATTGCGCATCGACTTCGCATGAGCGGTCATCGCCCTTGCGCGAATATCATCGTCATCCGCCTCAAACGCTTCTTGATATGCGTTAAGTGAGACTTTCGCGTCGATTATCAGAAGCTTATTGCCCGGAATTCGCACGATCGCATCAGGACGAAGTCGTCCATCGCTAGTCTGGATCGACTGTTCGAGCAGGAAATCGGTGTGCTGTGTCAATCCGCATTGTTCGAGAACGTTTTGCAGCGCTCGCTCGCCCCAGCGACCGCGAGCCTTGGGTGCATTCGTCAGCGAATTGCCAAGCCGCTGCGCCTCACGTCGCACTTCCTCCTGCCCCTGCTGTATCGAGCGCATCAGGCCATGCAATTGCCCGAAGGCATCGACGCGCTGCTTCTCCAGCGTCATGACCTGATCTTCATAACTCTTGAGCCGTTCACCCACCGGAGCCAGCAGCGCCTTGATCTTTTCCTCGGAATTTTTCTCAGCGTGGCCAAAGCGTTCGTTGGCACGCTCCAAAAACGCATCCTGCGCCTTGGTGAGCACTGCGTTGCCGGTGTTCTGAAACTCCTTTACGAGTTCCTCCCGCGCTTCAACCAGCAAGCGCTTCTGTTCATCAAAGTGAGCGGCATTGGCCTTCAGCGTGGCCAGTTCAGTACCAAACCGATCCCGTTCTTGCCGCACTTCGGCGATTTGGACGGACAATTCGTCCACGAGCCTTGCACGCTCGCTCGCCCCGGCCAGCTCAGTGATCGCTCGACGATAGTTCTCATCGAGATCGCGTGCTTCCCTGTCGCGAGCCACGAACCGGGCCCGCCAATCCGCTGCGGGGCGCGAGCCGAAAAACCAGCCCGCAACGCCCCCAGCCACAAGGCCCAAAAACAATGTGAAAATAGCAAGAATGATCGGTTCCATCCGCCCCCCCTACAAGGAACGGATCAGGAACACTATAAGATCTTCGGGATTATCTCCAAATGGACCAACTGTCCGATCAGGCTGCCTTGCGCAGCTTCGCCAGCTTCTTCAGGGCCATCTGCCGCTTCAGGCGTGAGAGGTGATCGATAAAGAGCACACCTTCAAGGTGATCCATCTCATGCTGGAGACATGTGGCGAGCAAGCCGTCCATGTCTTCCTCATGCACAGTGCCGTCCAGATCCTGCCAGCGTGCGCGAATCGTAAGAGGGCGATCAACTTCTGCAAAGACTTCCGGGACTGAGAGGCAACCCTCCTGATAGGTGCCTTCTTCTTCAGAAGTGGACAAAATTTCGGGGTTGATGAACACCTGCGGTTCACGCTTCGTGGGCTGGTGCGTATGCGCATGGCCGCCGTGCGCGTGGCACACTTCCGGTTCTGCATCCGGGTCGTCTGGTTGCAGATCGATCACCAGCGCGCGCAGGGGTACACCCACCTGGATCGCGGCAAGACCAATGCCAGGTGCATCGTACATGGTTTCAAACATATCGGCGATCAGCGTCTTAAGCTCATCATCGAATGCTTCGACGGGAGTGGAGACCTGCTTCAGGCGCGGGTCGGGAACTTCAAGGATTTCACGTATAGCCATGGTGGCGAAATAGGTGCTTTGCCGCCGCCTATCAAGCGGGATTAGCGAGCAAGTTCATCCGACCGGGCGGCGGGCCCGCAATGCCTGCGCCAACGTGCCTTCGTCCAGATAGTCCAGTTCACCGCCCACGGGCAACCCATGGGCAAGTTGAGTGATCCGCACCGGCAGCCCTTCCAAGCGTTCAGCGATGTAATGCGCGGTCGTCTGCCCCTCCAGCGTGGCGTTCATCGCCAGCACGACTTCGTCGATCCCGCCCTTCTCCACACGGCCCAGCAGTTCTGCGACGCTCAGGTCTTCGGGCCGCACCCCGTCCAGCGCGGAAAGCCGCCCGCCAAGCACGTGATACAGCCCTGTAAAAAGCCGCGCCCGGTCCAGCGCCCAAAGATCTGCCACGTCCTCAACCACGCAGAGCGACCGCGTATCGCGACGCGGATCAGCACAGATACCGCAGGGATCATTCGTATCGACATTGCCGCAAGTGCTGCATTCCAGCAGCCTCTCCTGCACGGCGGCCAGCGCGCCCACCAGTTGCCCAAGAGAACTGTCCCGCCGCTTTATCAGCCACAGAACCGCGCGCCGGGCAGAGCGCGGCCCCAGCCCCGGCAGGCGCGACAGGGCTGACACCAGTGTCTCGATCTCTTGCGATGCCATGTTGGCCGAGATAGGGCCTGTTGCCTCATCACGAAAGACCGCAGCCCCGCTTATGCGCATCATCTTCATGGGAACGCCCGACTTCGCTGTTCCAGCCTTGATCTCCCTGATCGAGGCGGGGCATGAAATCGTCGCTGCTTATACGCAGCCGCCCCGCCCCGGCGGTCGGCGTGGCAAGGAATTGACGCCCACCCCCATCCATCGGGAGGCCGAAGTGCGCGGGATCGAAGTACGCCACCCGACATCGCTGAAAGGCGAGGACGAAAAGGCCGCGTTTGCTGCGCTGAACGCCGATGTTGCGGTCGTGGCTGCCTATGGCCTGATCCTTCCTAAAGCGGTGTTGGAAGCGCCGAAGCTGGGCTGCATCAATCTCCACGCCTCGCTACTTCCCCGCTGGCGTGGAGCCGCGCCGATCCAGCGCGCCATCCTTGCAGGTGACGCAGAAACCGGCGTCACGATCATGCAGATGGAGGCGGGGTTGGATACCGGGCCAATGCTGACGGTCGAGACGACTCCCGTGGACAACAAGACGGCAGGCGCACTTACCGAAGAACTGGCCGAAATGGGCGGAAGGCTGATCGTCAAGGTTTTGGCTGATCCCGCTGCGTACTCTCCCGTCACACAGCCGGAAGACGGAGTTACTTACGCCAGCAAGATCGACAAGGCCGAAGCCCTGATGGATTTCACGCAGCCAGCCGTGCAGGTTGAAAGACAAGTGCGCGCCTTTGCTCCCGCTCCTGGTGCATATTTCCTTTTTGAAGGCGAACGCTACAAAGTTTGGGAAACCCAGCACTGCGAGGGATCGGGCGAACCGGGAACCGCGTTGGATGACCAGCTCACCGTAGCTTGCGGTGAAGACGCTATCCGCCTCACCCGGCTGCAGCGTGCGGGTAAGCCACCGATGTCCGCGGCCGATCTGTTGCGCGGCAAGCCCATCCCCGCCGGATCGAGACTCACCACACCAACATGACTCGCTTTGCCCTTACGCTCGAATTCGATGGTGGACCGTTCATGGGGCTGCAGCGTCAGGCCCATGGCCCTTCCGTGCAGCAAAGCGTGGAGGAAGCCGTCACCGCGGTCACGGGCGAAACGGTGACGATGCATTCCGCGGGGCGCACCGATTCAGGCGTCCACGCACTCGGCATGTCCAGCCATGTCGATATCGCGAAGGCCATAGAACCCTTCCGCCTGATGGAGGCTCTCAATGCCAAGCTGCGCCCGCACCCCATTGCAGTAACACAATGCCGGATCGTTCCCGATGACTGGCACGCTCGATTCTCCTGCATCGGGCGCAGTTACATCTATCGCATCATCAATCGCCGTGCGCCTTTGACGCTCATGCGCGGGAAAGCGTGGCAAGTGGCGCAGCCGTTGGACGTGGATGCCATGCACCGTGCCGCGCAATCTTTGGTTGGGCTGCATGATTTCACAACATTCCGCTCTGTCCATTGCCAAGCGCAAAGCCCGCTAAAGACGCTCGATTACCTCAACGTGCGGCGAGCCATCGAGGATCCTGCCAGCGAAGAAGTGGTTGTGGAGGCCGGCGCACGCAGCTTCCTGCACCACCAAGTCCGCTCCATGGTGGGCTGCCTCGTGCTGGTGGGGCTTGGCCGGTGGCGTGAATGTCAGATCGCAGAAGCCTTGGCAGAACGGGACCGTAAGGCGCTGGGCCTCAATGCCCCGCCAGAGGGGTTATACTTCCTCACCGCCACTTATTGAGGAGCGCGATCTGGCATCTGACGCTGATGCAAAATAATAAATGAATGATACGCTGCAAATGACATTGCCGAACCATGTGCGTAGTCTGATGGCCAAGCCGAAGCGGAGCGGATACAACCGCCGCAAGTAACCGGCACAAACGCCGGGCAGGAGAGAACGCCGATGCCGATTGCCGCTCACCAGATCGTTTCCACCCTCGCCGATGATGCGACAATCACCGTTGAAGTGCGCAGTGTTTCGCTGCCTGATCCGGAGCTGAAGGACGTCATAGTCGCGATAGAAGCCGCGCCGATCAACCCTTCCGACATTGCCGGGCTGTTCGGGCCGGGCGATTTGGCAAGCGCCGACTATTCCACGGGCAAGCTGGTCGCACCCGTTCCCCAAGCGGCATTGCAGGCGCAGGCAGCGCGGATCGGCCAGCCCGTTGCTCCCGGCATCGAAGGCGCAGGGACTGTAGTCGCTGCGGGAAAAGATCCTTCCGCGCAGGCTCTATTGGGCAAGCGGGTAAGTTGTTCACCAGGTGGGGGAACTTTCGCCAGCCATGTTATCGCACCGGCGTCCGCATGCCTTGCTCTCCCTGACTCGGCGGACATCGCCAACGCCAGCGCTGCGTTCGTGAACCCGATGACGGCGTTGGGATTTGTCGGCACCATGAAGCGCGAGGGGTACTCTGCGCTGGTTCACACGGCGGCCGCTTCGAACTTGGGCCAGATGTTGCAGAGGATCTGTCAGGAAGACGACATTCCGCTGATCAACGTTGTACGCAGGCCTGAGCAGGTTGCTCTACTTAAAGACATGGGCGCGCAGTACGTTCTCGATTCGAGCGAGGCAGATTTTACGCAGCGGCTCATTGACGCGATTGGTGAGACATCGGCCTATTGCGCGTTTGATGCCATCGGCGGAGGCTCCCTCGGCGGAACCATTCTTGCGGCAATGGAGCAAGCGGCAACACGCGCGGGCAACCATGGCCGTTATGGCTCATCCCAGCGCAAGCACCTCTATGTTTACGGCAGACTGGGCACCTCCCCCACGATCCTGCCTCCAACCATCGGCTTTTCATGGGATGTCAGCGCGTGGCTGCTGTTTCCTTATCTTGAACGGTCTGGCCCGGAAGTGGCGCAGGCCATGCGCGAGCGTGTGATCGCCGGGATCAACACGACCTTTGCCAGCCATTTCCACCAGCGGGTAAATCTAGAAGGCATCGTAGAGCGCGACGCTGCAATCGCCATCAATGCCAAGCGGACGGGCGAGAAATACCTGATCACACCCGCCGGTTAGCGCGCGGGGGATATCCGCGGCTCAAACCTTGGAAACAACGCTTTCCGGCAGGTCCGTGCCAAAAACCCGCTGGTAGTATTCAGCCACCAGCATCCGCTCCGTTTCGTCACACTTGTTGAGGAACGAGAGGCGGAAGGCAAAGCCCGGATCATTGAAGATTGCGGTGTTCTGCGCCCAGGTGATGACGGTACGCGGGCTCATTACAGTGGAGATATCGCCGTTCATAAAACCCTGCCGTGAAAGATCGGCAACCTTCACCATGTCGGCAATCAGCTTGCGATCCATCTTCGGCATCTTGGCGCCGATAATCTCATTCTCGGTGGCCTGCGGTAGATAGTTCAGACCCACGACGATGTTCCAGCGGTCCATCTGGCCCTGATTGATCGCCTGCGTGCCGTGATAGAGGCCAGACGTATCGCCAAGGCCAACCGTGTTTGCGGTGGCGAACAGACGGAAGTACGGATTAGGGCGGATAACCCGGTTCTGATCAAGCAGCGTCAGCTTGCCTTCCGCTTCCAGGACGCGCTGAATCACAAACATCACGTCCGGCCGACCGGCGTCATATTCGTCAAACACCAGCGCAACGGGGTGCTGAAGCGCCCACGGCAATAGACCTTCACGAAACTCTGTAACCTGAAGGCCATCGCGCAGCACGATCGCGTCACGGCCAATCAAATCGATCCGGCTGATGTGGGCATCAAGGTTGATGCGGATACACGGCCAGTTCAGGCGTGCGGCAACCTGCTCAATATGAGTAGATTTGCCCGTGCCGTGATAACCCTGCACCATTACGCGGCGATTGAAGGCAAAGCCAGCAAGGATCGCCAGCGTCGTATCTGGATCAAAAACATAGCTTGGGTCAAGATCGGGAACCCGCTCATCCGCGTCGGAAAAAGCGGGAACTTTCATATCTATATCGATGCCGAATGTTTCACGGACATCGATCTCTCGATCGGGAGCCGCGAGCAGGGTGGCGTTGCGATCTTCGCTTTGGATGCGTGCTTGTTCAGTCATGTCCATGACCGCCTACATTCGTGCGAGCCACGCTGCAATCACCTTTAAGCGTATCAACGACACTCAATTAAGATGACCACTTTGGAGGAAGCGCGAATAGCGACACAAACCGATCAGCAAGCGAGGTTTCTCCTTCAATAGTTACTCCGCATTCAGCGGCGTCGTACTTGCCATAGAAAACACCAAGAAACTGCGTGACAGAGTCGGCAGAGAATACCAGATCGGCGTCCGAAACAGTTTGCGGATTGCGCGATATAGCAAGGTCTCCACCTTTCAGACGCGTGACGAGAATTTCAGGACCAACGCGAAACAGCGCGGTAACACACAAATCTCCAGTCTTCGTGCGGTCAAGCATCGTCCGTAAGGAAAGCAGAAACGAAGCGGGCGTCAGGGGCAGCGTCGGATCGTGGAGCGGAGAACGGACAGACCAGCGTCCCAGCGCCTGCATTACCGTCTCCAGCTCCCGTCCCCACTCGGTCAGCTGATATACCTGCACGCTGGCAGGAGGCGACAGCTTGTATCGGACGATCACGCCCACTTCTTCAAGCCGTTCGAGCCGTTCGGTCAGCACCTTAGCGCTTAGGCCAGGCAATTCCGCCCGAATGTCAGAAAACCGAAGGGCCCCCAGCATAAGCTCCCGGATGACCAGCAGCGTCCAACGTTCACCCAATAGCTCCATGGCAAATGCGGCGCCGCAAGCATCGTCATACCAGCGCCCGTGATATGCATCACTCGAACGCTCTTTCGTATTATTTCGTAACTTCATAGTTGCTTTTTGTAACCACGGTGTCAGCTTTAAGCAATCGCGATTCGTTGAATCGAACAATCAGGCATTCCGGAGAGAAATCGTGACAAAAATGATTTTCATTAATCTGCCCGTCCGTGATCTGCCGAAATCGAGGGCATTCTACGAAGCGATCGGGTTTGTGAACGAACCCCGCTTCACTGACGAAACCGCCGCGGCCATGCAGTGGAGCGAGGCCATCGTCGTAATGATCCTCACGCATGAAAAGTGGAAATCGTTCACCGATCGCCCAATCCCCGACAGTGGATCGAGCGAGGTTGCGCTTTGCGTTGACTTTGGGAGCCGCGAAGAAGTTGATGCCGTCACCCAATCTGCCGCGGCCAATGGCGGTACCGCGGACATTAATCCGTCCGAGGATCACGGATTCATGTTCACGCGCTCATTCACCGATCCTGACGGGCACGTTTGGGAAGCGATGTGGATGGACCCAGCGGTTGCCACGGGCAAAGCCCCATTCCAAGGTGAGAACGCGGCCTGATTTCACACAAACACGCACGATCCGCGGAAAAAGGAAGGAACAGGCCATGACCTATATTCAGGGATTCGTCATCGCGGTGCCCACCGCAAACAAGCAAAAGTTCATTAGCCATGCGAATGATGGCGATGCCGTGTTTCTGGAACATGGCGCCATCCGCATTCTCGAATGTTGGCAGGACAATGTCGATAAAGGGCACACTACGGATTTCTTCGGGGCAGTTGCCTGCAAAGAAGATGAATCGGTCGTCTTCAGCTGGATAGAGTGGCCTGACAAAGCCACGAGCGATGCCCTGCACGCGGCGATGGAAGAGATCATGAAATCTGATCCTCGCCTTGATCCAAAGCACAATCCGATGCCGTTCGATGGCGCGCGGATGATCTACGGCGGTTTCGAACCGATCCTTGATGACGGGGCTCCACAACCCAACCCATACGTTCAGGGCTTCATTGTCCCCGTGCCCGAAGGCAACAAGGATGATTACCGCGAAGCGGCAACCGCTATGTGGGAAATTTCGCGAGATTACGGCGCCAAACGGGTGGTGGAAGCTTGGCAAATTGACGTACCAAAGGGCCAGCAGACCGATTTCTATCGCGCAGTGAAGGCAGAGCCGGGAGAGATCGTGGTCTTTTCCTTCATTGAATGGGAATCCCGGGAAGCCTGTGACGCGTCGCACGAGAAGATGATGCAGGATCAGCGCATGAAGCAATTCATGACTGAAAATCCGAATGCGAAACTGCCCTTTGATGGCCGGCGCATGGTCTATGGCGGGTTCCGTCCGGTGACGGAACTGGTCCGCCAAAACGTAGGGGCGTGAACGATGAGCAATTCTTCAGGCGGTTTCATCTGGTATGAACTGATGACCACGGACGCGGACGCCGCTGCCCGTTTCTATGAACCGGTCGTAGGTTGGAAGATCAAAGGAAGTGCTCCCGATCAGCCCAACGGCGTTGACTACCGCCAGATCACCCGAAGCGATGGCGGCGGCAACGGCGGCGTCCTCAACCTGACGGATGAGATGCAAGCCAGCGGCGCTCACCCATGCTGGATTGGCTACATTCATGTCCTGGATGTGGACGCGGCAGTGCAGGCCATTGTCGCGGATGGCGGCAAGACGCTGATGCCCAAGATGACGATTGATGTGGGCAGCTTCGCCCTGGTCACCGATCCGCAAGGCGCGCCCTTTTACGTGATGGCTCCCATACCGCCGGCGGACAATCCCCACGGGCAGAGCGATGCTTTCTCCCCAGCCCAGCCCCAGCACATCCGCTGGAACGAATTGATGACGACCGACCCTGACGCTGGCCTTGCCTTCTACCAAAAGCATTTCGGATGGAAGCAGGAAGGCGAAATGCCGATGGGAGACATGGGCGCCTATCGGTTCATCCAGCATGGAGACTCAACGATCGGCGCGATCATGGGGATGATGCCGCCAGTGCCCGTTCCTGTGTGGACTTACTACATCGGCGTGGATGACATAGACCGGGCAGCGGCCGCAGTAGAGCAAGGCGGGGGTCAAGTTACCCATGGCCCGGACGAGATCCCGGGCGGCGATTTTGCCATGTCCGGGACAGACCCCCAAGGGGCCAGCTTCGGACTTGTGGGGCCGAGGATCGGCTAGGGAAAGGCTGGGCGCATGTCGGACTATACCTTCTTCATGAACCCTATGTCCCGCGCGCAAATAGCGCGCTGGGCACTGCACGAAGTCGGCGCAAACTACGAAGATGCGATGGTGGACTGGGACGAAAAGCCCAAGGCGCTGCTTGATGTCAACCCGATGGGCAAAGTGCCAACGCTGGTTCACCACGCCGAAGGCGGCGATCGAGTCATCAGCGAGGCTGCAGCTATCTGCGCCTATCTTGCAGAGATGCATCCTGAAGCCGGGTTGCTACCCAACGATGAGCAGAGCGCCGATTATTTCCGCTGGATGTTTTTCGCCGCAGGGCCAGTTGAACAGGCGATCACAGCAAAGACGCTAGGCTTCGATCCGTCAGACCTGCAACAGCAGGCAATGGCCGGATGGGGTAGCTTCGATCGCACTATGAAAACGCTCGACTGGTGGCTGTCTGGCCGAGACTATGTTTGCGGAGACAAGTTCACAATGGCGGATGTGTACGTCGGCAGCCAGATCGACTGGGGGCTGACCTTCGGAACGATAGCCCCTACCGCTGCCTTCGTTGCCTACACCGATCGACTTCAGGCGCGCCCCGCATACAAGACCGCCAAGTCGATCGATAACGATTTGATCCAGAGGATGAGAAAATGAGCTGGGCAAAGAACACCGTTTGCCTGTGGTATGGTGGCGGCATCACAGAAGCGGCGAAGTTCTATTCCGAAATTTTTCCCGATACCCGGATCGAACCCGCCGATACCTCCCCCACCGACATTCCCGGGCCTTCGGAAGGCGATCCACTCACAGTCACCATGTCGATCATGGGAATACCCACCCTGTTGTTGAGTGGTGGCCCAGAGTTTCCCCCAAGTGAGGCGTTTTCCTTTCAAGTCATGACAGAAACGCAGGAGGAGACGGACCGATACTGGAACGCCATCGTCAGCAATGGCGGCATGGAAAGCCAATGCGGCTGGTGCAAAGACAAATGGGGCGTTTCATGGCAGATTACCCCTCGCCAATTAACGGACGCAATAGCCGATCAGGATAGAGCCGCGGCCAAACGGGCGATGGAAGCGATGTTCAAGATGAAGAAAATCGACATCGCTACAATCCAAGCGGCGCGGTTGGACAGTCTGCAATAAGCGAAAATCGGGACTAGGGACTTATGAGCGTGAAATTCAATCACACCATAATCTGGTCCACACACAAAGAGACCTCTGCGCGCTTCTTTACCGAGATATTCGGGCTGCCTGATGCAAAGCCGTTCGCCCGCTTTCAGGTGGTTGCGACTGCAAACGGTGTTTCTATGGACTTTGCCGATCAGGAAGGGCGCGGCATCGACCCTCAGCACTATGCATTTCTTGTCAGCCAAGACGAGTTCGACGACATCTTGGCGCGCGTTGCCCAACGTGGGATCACATATTGGGCGGATCCGATCCGGTCACGCCCGGGCGAAATCAATCACAATGATGGCGGCCGCGGCATCTATTTCGAAGGTCCGGACGGTCATTTGTACGAGGCACTCACGGTGCCATATGGAGGGACGCCCAACTGATGCTCAAACTCTATGGACATCCGTTTTCGTCTTACACCTGGAAAGCGCTGATCCCGTTCTATGCCAACGATCTGCCGTTCGAGTTTCTGAACATTGGTGAAAATGATCCTGCTCACGCAAAAACCGTGCAATCGGCCAGTCCGCTGGGCAAATTTCCTGTGCTGTTCGACGGCGACCGCATCCTGTTCGAAGCGACTACGATTATCGAATACCTGGCGCTCCACCATCTGCCGAATGCGGGGCTGATCCCACACGATCCGGATGCCGCAATCGAGACGCGCAAAATGGATCGGGTGTTCGACAACTACGTGATGAACGTGATGCAGGAGAGCGTGAATGCCTATCTGCGGGATGCCAGCAACCCGGATCAATCCATCCTGCAGGAGGTGCGGGCGAAGCTGGAGCGGTCTTATCGGTGGATCAATGACTGGCTGGCGGAATATGAGCAGCCATCTCAGGTCACGCTGATCGAATGCGCAGCCGCCCCCTCGCTATTTTATGCCGACTGGGTTCATCCCATCCCTGAGGATTTGGCGCGATTGCGGAATTGGCGGGCGCATCTTCTCGCCATTCCTGCCGTGGCGCGCTGCATTGATGAAGCCCGGCCTTATCGATCCGGCTTTCCGCTCAGCGCTCCAGATCGCGATTAACGACGTTCAGGAATAGGGCAGATTAAGACCCTGTGACGAAAACCGGCCCGCATCCGGCGGCTCGTTCCCTGCCACGATGGATCAAGCCACCTGCGTGAGATCCATTCAGCCTGCCAGTGCTTTCCTGACCGAGTCGATCGCGTCCGCTGCACTAGCTCCATTGGGGCCGCCACCCTGCGCCATGTCGGGGCGACCGCCGCCACCCTTCCCGCCAAGAACTTCGACGCCCGTACGCACCAGATCGACGGCGCTGAAACGCCCGGTCAAATCATCTGTAACGGCAACCGCAAAAGCAGCCTTGCCATCGTTTACCGCACAAATCGCCGCGACGCCCGAACCAAGCCGCTGCTTCGCCTGATCGAGCAGCCCGCGAAGTTCTTTCGCTTCCAGCCCTTCGATCACCTGGCCCGAGAACTTGACGCCACCAATCTCTTCATCCGCGTTTGCAGACGATGCAGTGCCGGTGCCTCCTCCGCTCAAGGCGAGCGCCTTCTTCGCTTCGGCCAGCTCCTTTTCC
>JAZQRJ010000102.1:0-13567 GCA_045629505.1 Novosphingobium sp. | reverse complement strand
TGTTTATTCGCACCGAACGCCTGTTTCTGAGGCCGGGATGGGCCGAGGACTGGCCAGAGATTTGCGACACGATCCAGGATGAGGGCATCGTTCGCAACCTTGCTCATGCCCCGTGGCCCTGCCGCCCTGAACACGCAATTGCCTTTCAGGAACGGATGGCGACGCATGGGCTGCCGCGCTTCGTGATTACCTTGCCGTCCTCTGCAGGTTCGGCGGTTATCGGCTGCGTCTGGCTGGAAGATCGCGATCAGGATATCGAGCTGGGGTGGTGGATCGCCAGGGGCTACTGGGGCCATGGCTATGCTACGGAGGCGGTGCGCGGGCTGCTTTCAGTTGCTGATGCAATTGGTCATCAGCGGATCGTCGCGCGCCACTTCCATGATGATCCCGCTTCGGGTCGGATTCTTGAAAAGGTGGGTTTCGGCAGAACCGGCCGGATGCCGTCCCGCTTCAGCCCGGCGCGGGGTGAGCATGCACTTTCCATCGAATTCGAAATTCATCTGGGTGAAGGCGATGGGTTCGATGGCGGCGATGCAGCTACGCGAATGGCTGCCTGAGCGAGCAAGCTCAGGACAGTTCCAGCCATTCGGGACGCAAGTCGGGCGTGATGTCCTCGATTCGCAGGTGATCGACTGCAAGGGCGATGTCGGGATAGCTGGCGCGTTGGCGCTTCGGGTCTGACTGCTCGATCGGCACGACGATCAGGCGGCGATTGACCTTCTGCCGCCAGTTCATCCGAGCCGTGTTCTCTTGCCCGACGTAGCACCCCTTGGTGAAGCTGACGCCTGCAAGTTCAACCGCATTGCATTCCAGCCAAAGGGTCGCGTCGCTGCCCAGTTCGGCGCGCCCTTCAGGCACTCCCAGCTTGAGCCGATGATTGCGCCATGCTTCGTCGGCGGCTTCGTCATCCTCGCTCGCCGGTGCGAGCCAGCGCTCGCCAAGTCCCGGAAGGCGGGGGTCTGGAGCTGCGCCGTCACCAATGTGCCCCGCCCAGTTGACGCCGACGCTTTCGTCGCGGGTGATCGTGATCTTGCGGCGAAGCCGGTAAAGCGAAAGGCGCTTCATCAGATCGTCGGCCGCTTCGGCCTCGCAATCGATCAGTGCATCCTTGCCAGACGACCAGACAATGAAATCGAACAGCACTTTGCCTTGGGGCGAAAGTAGGGCCGCCCAGGCGGGCAGCTTGCCTTTCACATCATTCGTCACCAAGCCTTGGAGGAAATCGAAAACATCTTCGTCTTGATCGGTGGAAGACAGCCGGATCACGGCGCGCGAGAAAAGCCTTGTTGCGGTCATGCTCCGCAAATTGGCGTGCCGGGCGGGGATTGCAACTCCTTCTCACGGAGCATCGCTGGTGCCGATCGACCTCGACATTCAAATTTCTCGAACGATCTTGCGGAAATATCCAGATATGCCCCGCCGCTCGCAACTACTATGACCTCCACGGTTCCGAACGCCCGTGAACCGTGTGCACTCCAGGAGACAGTTCAAAATGCCCGAACGCAGCCAGGCTAACCCCAAGGTTCATGACTTGATCGTTGAACGCTGGTCGCCCCGCGCTTATGATCAGAGCGCGATCGTTCAAGCGGATCTGGACGTAATCCTGGAAGCAGCTGGCTGGGCGCCCTCTGCCTTTAATGGTCAGCCGTGGACGTTCCTCTATGCTCATCGCGGCGATGAGAACTGGGACCGATTCGTATCCATGTTGGTGCCAGCGAACCAGTCATGGGCCAAGGATGCCTCTGCACTGGTTTTTGTGGTGTCCGACCGCCTGATGAGGAAGGACAGCGGCGAGACCTCGCCCAACCACAGCCACAGCTTCGATGCGGGGGCGGCGTGGGCACTTGCTGCGCTGCAGGCGCTGGCCATGGGCTATCACACGCATGGCATGACCGGCATTCAATTTGCGAAAGCGGAGGCGGAGCTGAACATTCCTGAAGATCACAGGCTGGAAGCGGCGTTTGTGGTCGGGAGGCAGGGGCCAAAGGAAAATCTGCCGGAGGCATTGCAGGCCCGTGAAGCACCAAGTGGACGCAAGCCTGTTTCGGAAATTGCGCGCGCAGGCAATTTCGCCTGATCGTATCAGGGATCGGGCGGCTTTTTGGTGGCGCAGGCAACCCGGCTGCGTCTAGGGAGGGCGCATGACTGCAGCCCAGACACTCACCATTCGCCGCCCCGATGACTGGCACCTTCACCTGCGTGATGGTGACGTGCTGCGCGGAGTGCTCCCTTATACCTCGCGGCAGTTCGCGCGCGCCATCGTGATGCCGAACCTGTCGCCGCCCGTTGTAACCGTGGCAGGGGCGCAGGCCTATCGGCAGCGGATCACGGAAGCGCTGCCCCAAGGGCACGCGTTCACCCCGCTGATGACCTGCTATCTCACCGATTCGAGCGATCCTGGCGAGATCGAGCGCGGCAAGGCCGAGGGGGTGTTTACGGCCGCGAAGCTTTATCCCGCGCACGCCACCACCAATTCTGCCCATGGTGTAAGTGAAATTGGCAAGATTCGCCGCGTGCTCGAACGCATGGAGAAGGTCGGCTTGCCGCTGTGCATCCACGGCGAAGTAACGGATGCCGATGTCGATATCTTCGATCGCGAAGCGGTGTTTATCGAACGCACTCTTGAGCCGCTGACGCGCGAAATGCCGGGTCTGAAAGTAGTGTTCGAACACATCACCACACAGGAAGCCGCTGAATTTGTGGATGCATCCGGTGCCAACGTCGGTGCGACGATCACGCCGCAACATCTCCACATCAACCGCAATGACATGCTGGTGGGCGGCATGAGACCGCATCACTACTGCCTGCCGGTCGCCAAGCGCGAGAAGCACAGGCTTGCGCTTCGCAAGGCCGTGATGTCAGGTTCGGCCAAGTATTTCCTTGGCACTGACAGTGCGCCGCACGCCAAGAATGCTAAAGAATCGGCCTGTGGCTGCGCCGGCGTGTTCAATGCGCCCTACGCGCTGGAAAGCTATGCGGCGGCATTTGAGCAGGAAGGCGCACTGGATAAGCTGGAGGCCTTTGCATCGGAAAATGGCCCCAATTTTTATGGCTTGCCGCTGAACGAAGGCACCGTTACGCTGGTGCGTGATGGCGCGGCTGTTCCCGATGTTCTTGACATTTGTGGCACGCCAATCGTTCCGTTCCATGCTGGACAAACGCTGGATTGGCGGTTGATCGCTTAAGGCCCGCAAGCCTGCCAACGAAAAGCGACCGGTTTGTTACGTGCCGACGGCAGGGTGCGGAGGACAGCGAGATATCGTCCGATGAGGGATGGTTGCGGATCGAGTGTGTGGCGATCTTCCAACTGATTTATCTATTCTTTTCGAAAAGTTGTTAACCTGCCGCAACATCCTTGGCACTATTAAGCATTGAAGCATCGCAGCCGATTGCTGACCAAATCGAGGGGAATGCTGAACATGATCAATTCGGCCCGCTGTCTGCTTACAGGCATTATTGCTGCAGCACTGGTTACGGGATGCAATCAGGCGGAGAACAAGGCCGCATCGGTGGAGCAGGATCCGGCGATGACTGGGGCACTGGATGGTCAGATAATGGTCGATCCGGAGCTTTCCGGCCAAAATGGCGCGGCGGTTGCCGCTGGCGGCGGTGCGGTGGCCCTTCCACCTGAGAGGGTTAGTCCGCAAGCGATTGCAGCGGCAATACAAGAAGCTACGCGTCTTGTGGGCGGAACGATTGAGAGCTTGCCTGCGCCTGGCGCGGGCAACATCACGTCTCTGGCGGAAGCTGCTGCAACGTCGGCGCAAGTCGCTGAAGCTGCCAGAGCAGCCAGCGTGGATTGCACGTCAAAGGTTCAGTACTCGGCGGAATGGGCCAGCAAGCTGCCCAAGCCCTTGGCGGTCTATCCGCGTGGGGCAGTTCAGGAATCAGCGGGTGTGAACACAGGTGGGTGTGCGCTGAATGTCGTCACATTTGTGACTCCGGTTCAGCCTGATGATGTGCTGGGTTATTACTACACCGCAGTGCGCAAGGCGGGGTATAATGCTAACTACAGGATGGATGGGTCCGACCACGTTCTGGGTGGCAAGAGCGGCGGCAAGGCTTATGTCATCTATGCGCGTGCGTTGGACAACGGATTGACCGAAGTCGATCTTGTCGACTCCGGGCAGTAAGCTGGTCGAACCGAAGCTTTGCTGAACGGGCAGAGGGCTATTTCAGGCCAATGCCAATGGCCGCGCGTGGCTGTTCTGCTTCACCCGATGAGACGGGGTACGCGCAGTAATCCGCAGCGTAATAGCCATACGGGCGGTGATTGCCGGAAAGTCCGATTCCCCCCACAGGTGCGGCGTGAGAGGGCCCGATTGTGGGGCGGTTCCAGTTTACGATCCCGGCCTGAACGTTCGCCCAGAACCGGTTGTATTCTTGCGGAGAGCCGCCGATCATCGCGGCGGAAAGCCCGAAGCGTGTGTTGTTTGCCTCGCTGATCGCCTCGTCCAGATCGTCAACCTGAACAATTTGCAGGATCGGCCCGAACAGTTCCACATCAGGGCGGTCTTCCATCTCGGTCATGTCGATCATGGCCGGGGAAAGGAATGGCTTGGTTTCATCCGGCCGCACCAGGTGCTTCACCGCCTTGCCGCCATTGCTGATGAGGTAGAAGAAGCTGTCCATCAGTCCGTCGGCCGCAAAGTTGTCGATCAGCGGCCCCATGAACGGTGATGGTTCATCAAACGGTGCCCCGCAGATGATTCGGTCCGCCAGCGCCTTCACTTCCGGGATGATCTGATCGTACATCGACCGCTTGATGATCAACCGACGAGCTGCCGTACAGCGCTGGCCCGCGCTGGCGAAAGCGGATTGCACAATCAGAGCGGCAGCGTCCGTGATTTTGGGGGTGTCCCACATCACGATCGGATTGTTGCCGCCCATTTCCAGCGTCAGCAACTTGTCTGGCCGGGTCGCCAACTTACGATTGATGGAGATACCCGTGTTGGCCGAACCTGTGAACAGTATGCCGTTCACGCCTTCATGGCGGACCAGTTCCTGGCCTTCTTCGGGGCCGCCGATCACCAGTTGCACCACAGCGGCAGAGATGCCTGCGCGATTGAAGCAACGGGCCAGCAATTCGCCGGTCGCGGGGGCTTTCTCGCTGGGCTTGAATACCACCGTATTGCCCGCGATCAGCGCCGGAATGATGTGGGCTGCAGGTATATGGGCAGGGAAGTTATAGGGCGTGATAACCGCCATCACTCCGTGGGGTTTGTGGCGGACGGCCATCATGCCCTGAATGGCGCTGTCCAGTTTGCGCTGAGCGGTGCGTTCAGCAAATGCCCGGATCGAGGTTTCGACCTTGTTTATGACCAGTTCGACCTCGCTGCGGGCTTCCCATTTCGGTTTGCCGGTTTCGCGCGAGATAGTTTCAGTCAGCTTGTCATAATCCTTGCGGATTTCGTTCGCAAAGCGCCGTACCAGTTCCATGCGGTTAGAAAGCGGCTGCGCTGCCCATGAGGGGAAAGCCCGCCGAGCGGTTTTAACCGCTTCGTCCACATTGGTGATGCGGCCACGCCATAGCTCTTCGCCCGTCGCGGGTTCGTGCGAAACGATCATGTCTTCGGGCGGAACCGGCCTGTGGGGAGGTGGCGCTGGCGCATTTGTATCCGACGATGTGACCGCATTCATGGGCGAATGATCCGATAACCTGTTACTGCCCAGGTAAACCCGGACCGTGCCAATCGGTTTCTATAGGCTGGGTGTAGCCATACGGTTAACGCAGTGGCGGCTAATCGCTCTTCAAGGCTTCGCCCAGCCTGCGAATGTCTGATACCTTCTGGTTAAGCGGTGCCCAGTCGTCCTGTTTATCGATTGCGTCCCAGATGCGTTCGACTTCGTGGATGAGAACGTTGGGCGCGGCGCTTTCGTGCCAGAGGGGATGATCCAGGCCGCGGGCGGGCTGATACTTCGACAGCAATTCGCCAAAATCCCCGTCAGGCGATCCGCGTCCGCCGTGATGCGCGAAGAAGAAGGCATCCGGGCCCATTCCCGTCTCGCGCATATATTTCTCACTTGCACCAATAAGGGCTACGTCGGCATCTTCACCCTGAGAGCGGACCCCCAGGCGCCACGTAAAGCGGCGAGACATTGCTTCCCGGTAAAGCGGAGCGAAGCGATTGAGTGCCGCGATCAGCGGATCGCTATCAGCAACCATGCGCAACGCGACTGCAAGCTGGCCGCAGTTCCAATGGATCGCTTCGGGCTGGCGGCCGAAGGCATAAAGGCCGGAATGATCGAAATAGGCAGCGGTGAAAGTGGGGTCCCAGGCGGGCGCCCACCGCCATGGGCCATAATCGAAGCTTTCGCCCGAAATGTTCGTGTTGTCAGTATTGAGCACGCCGTGGACAAAGCCGGCCGTCATGTAGGACGCCGCAAGGTCTGCCATGCGTTCCACGACCTGATGCAACAGGATAATGGCCGGCTCGTCCCGTCCGGGCGCATCCTCTGGCGGCAAAGCGCCGGGATAGGTTTCAAGGCAATAGGCGATCAGCTCTTCCATGTGCTCCCGATCTTCGAAGGCGAGCAGGCGCTGGAAGGTGCCGATGCGAATGTGCCCGTGCGAAAGGCGCACCATGACAGCAGATCGCGTGGGTGAAGGCTCGTCCCCCCGCCACAGCGATTCGCCGGTTTCGATGACGGAGAAGGTCTTGCTGGTGTTGACACCCAGGGCCTCCAGCATTTCGGTGGCCAGGATTTCCCGCATCGCGCCCTTCAGGGTCAGCCTGCCGTCACCCTCGCGGCTATAAGGTGTTTGGCCGGAACCCTTGGTGCCCAGATCGAGCAGGCGTCCATTGCCATCGCGCATCTGGGCAAACAGGAACCCGCGGCCATCGCCAATGTCGGGATTGTAAACGCGAAACTGATGCCCGTGGTATCGGAGCGCCAATGGTTGCGGCAGATTGCCCGGAAGAGGCGCAAATCTGCCAAAATGTTCAATCCATTCTTCGTCTGAGAGACTGCCCAGGCCCACGGTCACGGCATGACGATCGTTGCGGAAGCGCAGATCGCATCGCGGGAACTGGGCGGCGTTTACCGGATCGGCTATCCACGAAGCTATTGATGCAATCCGTGGATCGGGGCGATAGTCTGCTGCTTGCGGTTCCCTATTCATCGGGCGATAGTGGGGATGTAACTGCCTCCAATCAAGCGCGGCGACGAACGTCCAAGATCATCAAGGATACCAGATGAGCGAATTCAGCGATGGGTATTGGACGAGCAATGACGGTCTGCAGCTCTATTATCGAGATTATCCCGGCAGAAATGATCGACCGCCTGTGCTGTGCCTCCATGGGTTGACGCGTAATTCCCGTGATTTCACGGGGCTGGCAAAGCACCTTTCCGGTGAATGGCGCGTGATATGCCCGGATATGCGTGGGCGGGGCGATAGCGAATATGCGAAGGCGGCGGAAAGCTACAACGCCATCCAGTATGTCCAGGACGTGAAGCTGCTGCTGGATGAGTTGGGGATTGATCGCTTCGTGGCGGTCGGCACTTCGATGGGCGGCTTGATGGCGATGCTGATGGCGATGAAATGGCCGGAGCGCCTTGCAGGGGTAGTGTTCAATGACATCGGCACCGTGCTGGAAAAGCCGGGATTGGAACGAATCAAGGAATATGTCGGGCAGGGGCGCAATTTCCCGACTTGGGTTCATGCCGCCCGTGCACTTGCCGAAACGCAGGGTGAGGCCCACCCAAACTTTGAATTGTCCGACTGGGTGGAAATGGCCAAGCGAACCATGACCCTCACCAGCAACGGGCGGATCGTGCTGGATTACGATCTGAAGATCGCCGAGCCATTTCTGGAGCTTGACCTCGATAATCAACCGGACATGACGCCCGCGATAGATGCACTGGCAGATACGCCAGTGCTGATCCTGCGCGGCGCTGTTTCAGACCTGCTGTCTGTTCACACCTGCGAGGCGATGATGGCTCGTCTGAGTAATGCCGAAGTGGTGACAGTGCCTGATGTCGGCCATGCCCCGCTGCTGACGGAGGACGTCGCTGTGGCCGCGATCGAACGCCTGCTGGCCAAGGTGGCTTGAGGCGAGAACGAACCAGCGGGTACCCAATGCACATTCTTCACCTTCACTCCACGTTCGACGCTGGCGGCAAGGAACTGCGCGCCGCGCGCCTGATGAGCGCCTTTGGTTCAAAGGTGCGGCATACTGTTGTTTCGGCGATGCCGGATGCACTGGGCGCCGCCTCAGCCGTATCGAAGGAGATTTCGGTTAACTATCCCCGCGATTTTGAAGCGCTGGCAGGCAAACCATCTCCTGCCCGGCTGCAAAGATTGGCGCAGGCAATGCAACCGTTCGATCTTGTGCTCACGTATAATTGGGGGGCGATGGACGCGGTGATGGCCTATTCGGTGTTCCGCGATTTTCACAATCTGCCGCCGCTGGTGCACCACGAAGATGGTTTCAATCAGGACGAGGCAGAGCGGTTGAAACCTTCGCGCAACTGGTATCGTCGCATTGCTCTGGCGCGCACGGCTGCGCTCGTAGTCCCTTCACGGAGGTTGGAGGATATTGCGCTCAAAGTGTGGCAGCAGCCGCGCACGCGCGTTCATCTGATTGAGAATGGCATCGATACTGCCGCCTACGCCCAGAAGCCCGCGGCCGATGCTTTGCCCCGGGTTATCAAGAGGTCCGGTGAAAAATGGTTGGGCACCCTGGCGGGTCTGCGCGCGGTAAAGAACCTCCCGTGTCTGGTGCGTGCGTTCGCGGGATTGCCCGAAGAGTGGCAGCTGGTGATTCTGGGCGAAGGGCCTGAGCGGGCTACGATCAAGGCAGAAGCTCAACGCCTGCAGATCCTGCACCGCGTTCACATGCCGGGCTTTGTGCCTGACCCGGCCAAGGCGGTTGGCCTTTTTGACTTGTTCGCCTTGTCTTCAGACAGCGAGCAGTTCCCGATCTCTGTGGTGGAGGCGATGGCGGCGGGCCTGGCCGTGGTGTCCCCCGATGTTGGCGATGTGCGGGGCATGGTGGTCGATGAGAACCAGCCATACATCGTTCCACCGGGCGATGAAGCGGCGCTAGCTCAGGCAATTGCCGTGCTTGCTGGCGATGAATCTGCACGCCTCGCGATCGGTAAGGCCAATCGCGCGCGGGCGGTCTCCTTATATGACGAGAAGCGAATGATTGGCTCTTATCGTTTACTATATGGCGGTGTATCGGACCGAGCTGAGCTTTAGTCGCCACATTCAGTGGGGCTTCACCTTGCTTGCAAGATCATTGCCGTTGAATTGGCGCGATCATGCGCTAAACACCCCGCCACAGCCATCTCAATCACAAAGGCTCTGCTTTGGCCCTGCCACCTGAAAAGAACGACCCCTTAGCCAATAAGAACCGCGATCGTGCGGCGCCGCAGGAAGATGTCTTCGTGCGCGAGGTGGATGACGCCCTGCGGCAGGATCAGATGGAGGGCTTTTTACAAAGATACGGCCTGATCGTTCTGGCCGTCATCGTGCTTGGCATTGCCGGGCTGGGCGGTTTTCTCTGGTGGCAACACAGCCAGAAAGAAGCTGCTGGGGAGCGTAGCGAACAATATCTGGTTGCTCTCGATCAGTTGAATGCCGGCAACGTGCAAGGTGCTTATGACAAGCTGGGCCCAGTCGTTGAGGCAGAAGGCACCGCCAGTGCCGCTGCGGCGCAATTGCTGCGTGCGGGCCTGTCGATCGAACTGAAGAAGCCGGATGAAGCAGCCAAACTCTATACTCAGGTCGCCGACGACAGCGGCGCGCCGCAGCCTTTCCGCGACCTGGCTGCGGTTCGTCTCGTTGCACTGAAGTTCGACACCATGAAGCCGCAGGATGTAATTGATCGCCTGAAGCCGCTGGCCGTGCCAGGGAATGCCTGGTTCGGCGTGGCTGGAGAACTTGTGGGAATGGCTTATCTGGAGCAGGGCAAGAAGGATCTGGCAGGACCACTGTTCGCCAGCATCGCCCGCGACAAGGAAGTTCCCGATACGCTGCGCGGTCGTGCCCGTCAGCTTGCTGGTCTGTTGGGTGCCGATGCGCTGGACGATGTCGTAGGTGGCGGTATGGGCGATGGCACCTCATCGGATGCAGCGCCTGTCCCCGCGCAATGAATACAGCGTGCATTAGAACAAGGTTTTCGGAGTAGTTGATGAACGTCCTGAAAGTTTCGATGCAAATCGCGGTCGGCGCGCTCCTGGCAACCAGTTTGACCGGTTGTGGCGCATTCGGAGGCAAGAGTGGCCCCAAGACGCCAACCGTGGGCGAGCGCATTCCGATCCTGTCGCGAATCGAATCGGGCGCACAGGTTGATCCTGCACTTGAAGGCGTTTCCGTCGTCCTTCCGCCCGAGGAGCCAAATGCCGCTTGGCCGCAGGCGGGTGGAACGGCCAGCAAGGCTTATGGGAACTTGGCGCTCGGCGCTACGCTTTCACGGCTTTGGACCGCCACCATTGCGGGTTCCAGCAACAAGCGCCGCCTTGCTGCCGCCCCTGTAGTGGGCGATGGCAAGCTCTTCGTGATTGATACGCAGGGCACCACGACTGCCTTCAACGCCGACACGGGCGCAAAATTGTGGTCGAAGAGTTTTGCCGTTTCTGGCGATGGCGCTTCAACAGTTTTCGGGGGCGGGGTCGCATACGATAACAGCTTGATCTATGTGACGACCGGCTATGGCGAAGTTGCCGCGCTCAAGGCCGACACGGGCGAGCAGGTGTGGAAGGTGAAACCGGCTGGGCCGCTGCGTGGATCGCCCACGGTGGCGTTCAATTCCGTCTATGTGATGACGCAGAACAACCAGATTTTTGCGCTTGATATCACCAACGGCGCCCAGCTGTGGGCGGAATCGGGTTCAGTTGAACAGGCAGGCGTGTTCGGCGTTGCCGCTCCGGCCGCTGCTCAGGGAACGGTGATTGCCGGCTATAGCTCGGGCGAACTGGTTGCCTATCGCTATGAAAATGGCCGTACGCTCTGGGCCGACGCACTGTCTCGCACTTCCATTTCCACCTCTGTGGGCAGCCTTACGGACGTTGATGCCGATCCGATCATTGATCGCGGCCGGGTTTATGCACTGGGGCAAGGTGGGCGCATGGCAGCCTACGATCTGGTCTCCGGGCAGCGCATCTGGGAACTGAACCTTGCGGGTATCTCCACGCCGGCGGTGGCCGGTGACTGGGTGTTCACACTGACGGATGGGGCCGAACTGCTGGCGATCGCGCGGACGACAGGCAAGGTCCGCTGGATCAACAAGCTGCAGCACTTCAAGAATGAGGAAAAGCGCAAGAACGAGGTGTTCTGGGTCGGCCCGGTGCTTGCTGGCAATCGCTTGTGGATCGCCAATTCCGAAGGGCTTTTGGCTTATGCTGATCCGGCAGACGGCAGCGTTACGGAATTCTCAAAGCTGAGCGATGCGGTTTCGCTGGCTCCGATCGTGGCAAACCAGACGCTTTATGTTCTTGATGATGGCGGCAGGATCAGCGCGTTCCGCTGATTGTCGCCATGGATGTCGAACCACCTGGCGCCTATTGCCCGGCCGTTAACCAATAGGCGCTAAGTCCGGGCGGAATGAGCGATTCCTTGCCTCCTCCCGGTCGCCGGCCGGTAAGCGATGTCTCGTCCGCAGTGGGAATGGCGGGCCTGCTCGGCTTGTTCCTCTGGCTGGCGATCTGCCGAAATTGGGCATTCCTGGCCGAAGTCTTCGGCCTGTCCGGGCCGCGTGAGCCCCTTTCCGGCCCGTACGCAGCTTTGATGACGGTGATATTTACCGGAGCGCCAATGGCCCTCTGGTCTGTACTGGTCGACAAGGTCCATCGCCGCCCATCAACCGGACTGGACTGGGACAGGGCAGCGACCGACGATCCACCTTTGCGGGTGTCCGCCACCAAGATCCTGGGCCTCGGGGCGACCTGGGCGGTGATTGCCGCGTTCTACTGCATCGCGCGGTGGTATTGGGATGGGCAATACCTGTTCGCGATGAAGGTGATCGGCCTGACCGCGATTGCGATGGTGCTGTTTTCGGTGCCCTATGTGCTCTGGCTGGACCGGTACCTCGTCAATCCTCGTGACGGAGCATGGCACTTTGGCGCAATGCTGATCGGGCGGGAAGCCTATGATCCTGGTGAAGTGAAGAGCCACTTCCGCTCATGGGCGGTGAAGGGCTTCTTCTGTGCTTTCATGATATCGATCCTGCCGGGTGGCTTTGCTTATATCGTAACGCTCGACATCAGCGGGATATCCGCCAATCCGGTGCGGCTGGCGGGCGGCCTGATTGAACTGCTGTTCCTGATCGATGTGCATATGGCGATGGTCGGTTATCTGATGACCTTCCGCCCACTTGATGCGCATATTCGCAGCGCAAATCCTTATGTTGCCGGGTGGGTCGCTGCACTGATTTGCTATCCGCCGTTCATCTTGATGGGCAACGGCGATGTGCTGTCATATCACTACAATACGGCAGATTGGTCATACTGGCTGCGTGACTACCCTGCTCTGCTATGGGTCTGGGGCGGCTGGCTGGTGTTCTTGGCTGCTATCTACGCTTGGGCGACAGTGATCTTCGGCCTGCGCTTTTCCAACCTCACCTATCGCGGGATCATCACGAACGGGCCGTATCGCTTCACCCGCCACCCGGCCTACCTGTCGAAGAACCTGTTCTGGTGGAGCAGCACGCTGCCCTTCTTTGTTACCAACGGCTCCTTTGTGGACATGGTGCGGAATACCGCAATCCTGGCGCTGGTGAGCGGTGTCTATTTCTGGCGCGCGCGCACGGAAGAGGCTCACCTGCTCGCTGATGACCTGAAATATCGGCAATACCATGCGTGGATGGCCCACAATGCGCCGATTAACCGTGCGACACGCAGGATTGGGCAGTTGGTCGTGCGGCGTGGGCCGCTGGCTCAGCCCGCAGAGTAGCGCTTAGAGCTTCTTTGCGCTTGAGGTGGTGTAGGCAGTGATCTCACGATCAAGCATGCCCAATTCCTGCCGATCGGCCTGCCACTGCTTCATGTGATCGCTGGCGAAATGGGCATCAACCGACGCCTGATCCGTCCAAATCTCGCTGACATGGAACAGGCCCGCATCATCCGGGTCTTCGGCATAGACATACTTCATGCAGCCTGGCTCATCGCGGGTGGCGGAAACCACGCGGGTGATGGCAGGGCGAGCGGCCTGCACCTTGTCTGCCGGAAGGCGGAAATGGCCGATCAGGATGATCACGCCTAGAAGCTCTTTTCCTTGTATATGCGGCTGAGATCACCGTTCCATTCGCCGTGATACAAGTCCAGCAGGCGCTGCGCGGGAACTTTGCCGGTGGATACAATTTCGTGCAGCGGATCGAGGAAGCCAGTCTCGTTATCGCCGCTGGCGTTGAGGCGAGCACGCGCCGTAAGCCCGGCCTGGGAGATTTTCAGCACTTCACCGGCGATGTCGTGCAGGGTCTTACCGCCGGCAATGGGTGCGTCCAGCGCAAGCTTCGGCACCGAATTGCGAAGCGTTTCCCGGTCTTCCATCGACCAGTCCTTGACCAGATCCCATGCGGCATCGAGCGCGGTCTGATCGTACAGCAGGCCGACCCAGAATGCG
>JAZQRJ010000101.1:0-9695 GCA_045629505.1 Novosphingobium sp. | reverse complement strand
GTCTCGTTTGAGAGAGAAGGCCGCGTACAGGTAGCTGCACATGAGGCAGTGTTCTATCTCAGAGGCCTCAGCCAAAAGATGAAACAGCTGCTCGCGCGACCCAGTCACAATTATCGGAGCCTCGCCAGGCTTGTTAATGATTTCCGCACCCGGGATCTTAGCACTGGTAGCCGGCTCGGTGTCGGAACGCCTCATTGATATCATCCTTCAGAGCACACGTTTGCTGATTTGCATCGCGTCACCACCCTGCCAGGGCGTGAATCAACACGGGGGGAACTTTCGGTGGGGCTTTTGGCTCCACGGCGGCTCGCGGCCAATTGGAATGTAGCGAGGTTACGAAGTGTCCCGCGGTAACTTTGCCCAACAGCGGTCTAGTCCGCACACACACCCTGCTGGCCTCAAACCGTTGGGAGGGGTTGCCGAGGTGCACCGCCTCGCTGAAAGACGAAACCCAGCCATGCTGGTGGCAGGAGGCTGCCACGCGGCCGCAGAGCAAATGCGGATAAGCGGACCCTACGCTCTGCCTCCTTCGAGTACGTGCCGGCCTGCCGTCGGCCGCGGTCAGGCGGCGAGGCGGTCCTTACGCATCCGCAGAGTCGCCACTAGCCCGCTGGGTTGCCAGTCATAAGAAAGCGCCCCCTCGAATTGTTGCGCGAGACTGCGCTCAATCACTTTGCTTCCGAACCCCGACAACGCAGGTGATCCCTTTACGCTTGGCCCCCCGTCTTCAGCCCAGATTAGCGACAGGTGGGTTTCATCGCAGGCACTGGATACCTCCAGTGCCCCCTCCTGAACGGACAGAGCTCCATGCTTGACGGAGTTGGTGGCGAGTTCGTGGATGACCATTGCCAGTGTAGTTGCAGTCCTTTCACCTATTCCCATCCTGGGAACAACTACCCGGATCCGTCCGGAAAATGCTCTGGGATCGTCATAAGGCGCCAAAAGAAGCGACAACAGGTCACCGAGTAGCGCCACTCTACCATGGCTTCCCGCCACTGGGCGAAGCAAATCATGGGCCCGGCCCAATGCGACAAGCCGCTGGACGAGGTCTTGAGCCATCTCCTCACCACTGCTCGCGGATCGCAATGAAATGTGGGTTAGTGCTGTCGCAATCGCCAGAAGGTTCTTGACCCGGTGGCTCATTTCCCCCGCGAGTAGCTCGTTGCTCTCCTCGGCCTGCTTACGGTTGGTCACATCGAGGAAAATGCCGAACATTGTCCTGTCGGTTATGCCTGCGTCCGCACCTTGGCCCCGAGCGGAAATCCAGCGCGCGCCATCTCCGAGCATAACCCGAAAATCGATCTCATATGAGCCTGCGACCGAACGCGTCGCGGTAAACGCTGCCCGAACCCGGTCGCGATCCGCAGGGTGGATGTGTGCGGAGAGGTCTTCAAAGCAAACCACATCGGCCCAAGGCAATCCCCAGAGGGCGAACCCGCGTGCGTCCATGGTGAAATGGTCGCTATCAACATTCCAAGACCATAGCGCGACCCGCGCAGCATCGATCGCCTGTCGGAGATGCTCGGGGCGCCAAATGTGTGAACCTTGGTCCTGTCCTGACAAGGGCGGCATCTCCAGATAGCGGTAAACGGAATTAGCAGCGGTAAGATAGCTGAGTTGCAATGCCTAGCAACCCCGGCGCGGTCGAGCCGACGCGGCCGCGGCGGCAAGAGAGCATAGTTGCCGCACGGCTAGACCAGGGAAACGAAAGTCGTCCCTCGCGGACGCCCATTTTGGGAGGGGTTGAACCGCGATAAGCGAGTGGCGAATGCACAACGCAGCTTTATCGAGTGACAGACGACATCCCCCCGTCTCTGTTAGGCCGTGAACTCATCAAATGTAGCAGTGGCCCAAGTATCGTTGGCGCTATTGGCACCCGTGAGAGCACTCATCCTTCTGATCCCACTGCTGGCCATGGGCTGCGATCGAGTTGCGAACAGCTTTGAGGTTCAGGCTGACATCAGCGGAACTCACCCTTTGCGGCCAATCCGCTCAGCTTACGCGGTCAGGTGAGAGGTTCGCTGGCCCGATCCCCATCCGCTGCGACGGTGATGGAGTCATTAGCGTCCACTTTCCAAACCAGCAGGCCGTGGATTGCACGGTTGGCTATGTCACGCCTGGAGCGGTCCAAAGCTTCAAGTTCAAAGTCGAAAACGGTCGGTGCGGTTGATCCGATGCATAGTCTTTCCGGACAACCAGAAATGTGATTCAGGCTCTCGATGAGCCGATATGATCTGACTGACTTCGAATGGCGCGTGATCGAGCCGCTGCTGCCCAACAAGCCTCGAGGTGTTCCGCGCGTCGATGACCGGCGCGTACTGAACGGCATCTTCTGGGTGCTGCGTTCTGGCGCACCGTGGCGCGACCTGCCGGAGCGCTATGGGCCGCGCACCACTTGCTACAACGGTTTCGTGCGATAGCGAAAAGCTGGCGTGTGGGATCGGATGATGGATGCCATCACCGCTGCCCACGATGGCGAAATCCAGATGATCGACAGCACCACCGTTCGCGCCCACGTCTCGGCAGCGGGCGGAAAAGGGGGACTCATCGGCGCGCTCTTGGCCGCTCGCGGGGCTGGTTCACCAGTAAGCTTCACTGCCTGGCTGACGCCCTCGGAAGGCCTCTCGCCTTCCACCTGACGGTCGGAGAGGCAGCAGACTGCAAGGCCTATGACGCCCTGATCAGCCTCCCCGAGCGCACACCTGACGCTTTGCTCGCCGACAAGGGGTACGACGCCGATGCAATCCGTGCCGACCTTGCCGAACGGAATATCGAAGCCGTCATTCCCGGTCGATCAAACCGCCGCGTGAAAATCGAGCATGATCGGGCGCTCTACAAGCGGCGCAATCGCATCGAGCGCATGTTGGGCAACTCAAGATCAACCGTGCCATCGCTACCCGATATGACCAACTGGCCAACAGCTTCCTCGGAATGGTGCATCTCGCCACGGACAGATACTGGCTCAAATTTGTCCACGCCGCCTAGCACTACTTTGGCAGAAATATGATTATTGGGATTCCCTTGGCGCGAAATGCGTGATTCATGGGGAGCCAGCTTTGACGGAGGCTGGCGATGGAGAAGGATTGGCAGGCGGATCTGGAGCAGTGGCTTGCCGCGTATCTGGAGGGGCTGGGTAACAAGACGCGGCGTCGGATGTGTCCGGCCTATATCGCCGGTCTGATTGGGCCGGGTGATCGCAAGAGCATCCAGCCGATGGCGGCCCGCTCGGAAGCCATCGCTTATGACCGGCTGCATCATTTCATCGGGGCAGGTCTGTGGGACAGCGCGCCGCTGGAAGCGACCTTGTGGAGTCAGGCGAACGAAATGGTCGGCGGTGACGGAGCCTGGCTGATCATCGATGACACCGCGCTGCCGAAGAAGGGCAAGGCGTCGGTTGGCGTCGCGCCGCAGTACGCCACAGCGCTGGGCAAGAACGCGAACTGCCAGACGCTTGTGTCGCTGACGCTGGCCTCAGGCGAAGTCCCGGTCATGCTGAGCTTGCGCTTGTTCCTGCCGGAAAGCTGGACGAGTGATGTTGCGCGCATGGACAAGGCTGGCGTGCCTGCGCCCTTGCGTGAGTATCGCACGAAGCCGGAGATCGCGATTGAGGAGATCGATCGAGTGATCGCTGCCGGAGTGCGGTTCGGCTGCGTACTGGCAGATGCCGGTTATGGGCTGTCCGCTCCGTTCCGGCAGGCGCTGAGCGCGCGCGGCCTTTGCTGGGCTGTCGGCATCCCCCGGCACCAGAAGGTCTACCCGGCCGACGTGCAACTGATCTTCCCAGTGGCGGGTCGCGGACGACCGCGGGTCCGGCACGTCCCGGACGTCAAATCCTGCCCCGCACACGCCATGCCTGAAGACGCGAAGTGGCGTCAGGTCAGTTGGCGCAAGGGAACGAGGGGGCGCCTGGTGGCGCGATTTGCCGCTGTGCGTGTGCGCATTGCCGACGGCGCGCCCCAGCGGATCGGCTCTGCCGGAGCCCAGCACATGCCGGGGGAGGAAGCTTGGCTGGTGGGCGAGCATCGCTCGAATGGCGAACGCAAATACTATCTCTCGAACCTACCTGCCGACACCCCGATCAAGGCTCTGGCCGGCGCGATCAAGGCGCGCTGGATCTGCGAACAGGCCCATCAACAACTCAAGGAAGAACTGGGCCTGGACCACTTCGAGGGCCGGTCCTGGACCGGCCTCCACCGCCACGCCTTGATGACGATGATGGCATTTGCCTTCCTGCAGAGCCGCCGGATCGCTCAGGTGGGACGGAAAAAAAAGAGTCCTCGGCCCACCGCCGCAACCCAGTCTGCCGGCAGTGCGCCAAGCCATCCTTGACCACCTGTCACGCTCTCCCCCGGAGCATTGTCCTCATTGCGGGGGTAGCCTCACCAGACCTCCGCCCTTGCTTCTGCCGAAGTAGTGCTAGTTAGCGCGCATCGAGCCTTGGACAGCAGCGCCCCTCGATGTTGAAGGGTTGCACAAGGTGGACGAGGTGGTTGGACAGATTATTCCCAACGCCCTGGCAGAGGGGGCCCGGCCTCTTGAACCGGTTCTGAACAACGCATGTGCCGATGGAGGTGTCATACCATGCAAACCGCTCCCCACTTGGTAGAGCGAGGCCTGCCACAGCCATATTTCAGGCAACGAGAGACTGCCACTCAGCCAAGGCGGCTGAGCGGCGTTCACGGTAAGTCTGGCGGTCGACGAGGTGGCGCTGGGATTGAAAATGGTCGGAGGTCGAGGCGTGAACAACGGCCTATTTTTGCAGCGACTTAGCGAAACGGGCCGAATGGCTTACGAGGACGAGGCTCGCCGCACCCAGCCTCAATCGCTCACTTCGCACCCGGTGCTTTTGCTCTGACAGCCTCGCGTGAGCTCTTCCGGTTTGCGGGTCAGTGCCTCTGCGAACTTTAACCTGACAGCTCCCGCCTCGCGCTATGTCGCGAGGCCGCACCCCCGTTGCACGGCGGAACGCAAAAGCAAACCCGGACGGCGATGAAAAGCCCATCAACTGCGCGACCTCAGCAACTGTTAAATTCTTCTCAGGAAGAAATATCGATGCACCTCTACCATCTTACATCCAATATACTTACCAATTGTCTGCCCAGTTTCCTCTTTAAACCCGCGGCTAAGATGCCTAACCGAAACTCCGCACAACTCGGCTAGTTCACTTGGACACGGCAGAACCGCCCCATAATTAAGGGGCCTATATACCTGTGTGACCCATAACCCGTTTGACGACCGCCAGTACGAGCGCCCCTAAATAGATGAACCCATAGACCCCACCGCAAGTCACCAGCGCGAGTGTCAGGGCAAGTTGAACGGTCTCAGCCACCGGTATCCCGAACAGCCAAACGATCCCTGCCGCGATCAGTAGAAAGAAGGTGGACCAGAGAAGGCCAGCAAAAACCCATATCCGCCATAGACTGCGGCGGGCGGCTTTGATGCGATGGGCCTCCATCATCAGTTCCTAAAATACTCGCGAACGAAGTCGAGGCCCTTCCGGGTAATCTTCCAGTGCTTTCAGCAATTTCACTCCATCCAAAACATAGGTCGCCTGCGCAGGCCTCTGAGACGCCTCCAAATATAAATAAGAAAAATAATATTCAGATAAATTCCATGTGTCTACTGTATCGCCATCCCATTCGTAATCTCGCGCCTCAGCACTTCCGCCTAAAAACATAAGACGATGTGCTATAGTATGAATATCAAGCGCAGACCGTCCGGCCTTAGTATAATCAACAGAACCACCCTAGATAATTAGTTAACATCTCAAAAAACGCCAAAAATCTGAAAGCTTCGCAGTAAAGTTGAAAAAAACTAGAGCACCCCTCTTTTATATTTATAGACCCCACGAAAAGCTGGATTGCGCGATGACGAACATTTTAGAACAATCATTCAAGGCCACACAATCTGCCCATTACCACCCATGCTTTTGCCAAACGCTAGATCGCCTTGCAATCATTACTGCAGCCCACCGATGCAATGCCGCCACAGGCGCACAGGGCCTGGTAAGTACCGTCAGAATAAAATATTGGTGCCGATGAGACTGCAGGAGCACCCTGCCGCGTAAACGGCCAGTCTAAATCTGATTACACGTACAGATTTGCAGAACTTTCGCCCACAAACGTGTCTCGATAATATTTTGAATCGTTATACTCTCTGATCTGGCGAATTTTATCGCCTCTAAATTTTGCCAGAAGGTGATAAGAGTTGTTGTAAACCCGGCCGTCTGCCAGCGGAATTCGCGTCTCAAATTCAAGTGCGACGCGGGTGCCTTCGGCGGTTACTCCGATTAAATCGACCCGACCTCTTCCAGCCCAAATCTTGCCGAACTTCGCCACCACCTCCCGGATCACCGCAAGGCTCATTGATCCGCGACCCGGAACCCACCAGCGAACATCATGCGTCAGCAGTTCTGCAGGAATTTCGCCCGCGGTAGTCGTTTCAATTAACTGGATCGCCAGCGCCTTGCGCTCCTCAAGAGTTGCGCCGCCAATGTCCGGTTCTGCATCCTCTTCGTCATGAGGCTGATTTACCGCCACAACCACTCCGCCGCCCGCAAAGGTATCCGCCGCGTAAGCGGTGTTGTAGTATTCCCGCACGGCGCATGGGACTCCCTTGCGGAATGCGACCAGGAAGTGATAGCAATTGTTGTACAGGCGCCCACCTGTGAGTGGAGTAACGCCCTCCAATTCAATCGCGACACGGTCACCTTCAGCGGTCACCCCTCTGACACCGTAGCGAGGTGGCCCAGTGCGCTGGCTAGCAGAAGCGGCCAGAGCCTCGCTGAACTCCGCAAGCGTATTCTCGCCGCGTCCCTGCACCCACCATGTAAAGTCGGGCGTCACGCTCGCTGCATCAACACCATCGGCTAAGCCGAGGATCAGCTTCAAAGCGGCTTCGCGGTTGTTGTCTTTGGTTATCGTATTTCTCATCTTTCAGACTCCATCGGACTTCAATCGACTGCGAATAATCAGGCGTATTGGACAACGCCATGCAGCGTTCGGTTATGTCGATTGCGTTGGATCGGGGGAAAGCTGGACAACAACTTTACCTTTGTTTCGGCCTTCCAGAAGTGCCGCCAACGCGGCGGGGGCATTCTCAAAGCCGTCCACAACATCAATCCGGTATTTCATCCGTCCGGCGCCCACCAGATTACGCATCTCGGAACGAAAGGTCCTGAATTGATCTTTGTAATGATCGTAAACAACAAACCCCTGAATAAGGAGGCGTTTGCGCAATACCGGCCTTAATGAAGCTCCGAATGGTAGTTCCGCTGCATTATATTCCGCTGCCATTCCGCAAATAACAATTCGCCCGAAATCTCGCATGCGCTCATAAGCTGCCAACAGGACACCCGCCCCCACATTATCGAAGTATACGTCGATACCGTCTGGGCAAAGGCGATCGAGGCCGTCTTCTACTGCTTCGCCTTTGCGATCTATACAGGCGTCAAAGCCGAGTTCATCAACAACATACTGAACTTTGTCGCCGCTGGCGATCCCGATCACGCGAGCACCTTCAGCCTTCGCCAGCTGACCAGCGATCATCCCGATGGCTCCCCCAGCAGCAGAAACGACCACCGTTTCGCCCGATTTGGGCTTTCCAATATTTCGCATGCCGCACCAAGCAACAAAGCCATGCTGCCCCAAAACACCGATTTCCTCACTCGGTTTTGTGCCTTCGGGAAGCTTTTCTAATGCGTACCCTGGCACAACTTGGTAAGTTTGCCAGTAGCAGCCACCATGGACATAGTCGCCCACAGCAAAATTCGGGTCTCGTGATTTGACAACTTGTCCGACGAAACCGCCAGTGGGCCCAGTAGTCGGCGGCGAGAGCCCCGCAACCATGTAATCGCCAATCTTCTGCGTGCCACCAAGCGGTCCTGGGCCCCCATCAGGAGATGGCATCTTTCGCCGCTGCGCCGGATCCAAGGACATATAGATCGCTCGGAACAAGACGTCACCCTCGCCAAGTTCAGGAATGGGTTCTGATATGAACGAAAAATCTTGGCGCGAAGGCAGCCCGAGCGGCGCCTGGGCTATTCGAACAACGGTCGTATCTTTAGGAATTGTTTCCATGTGGCCTGACATCCTCCCCCTATCACTCGCACTCGCAAAGATCATATTTGCAGTTAAATACTAGGCCAGCGCATTGCACGTGTCGTTGGCTTCTAGAAGTGTACTCTCCACCGTTCACTGCTAAAATCTGCCTAGTCATCCATTCCGCCTCGTCCGAGGCGAAAAATACCGCGGCTGCGGCGATGTCATCTCGTGTGCCGCCTCTCTTCCAATGATTTCGGTGCCGACCCTGCGAAACCGGCAGCAATTCCGTCACAGGCGACACCAAACTACCGGACTTGATCCGCAGGGTGTCTCATAAAGTGCCCGCCTGCGGCCTTTGCAGCCCCACAGAGAGAAAACTTTATATGCAGACCAACACCTCTTGCTGTAGACCAAATGTAGATTATCCGACCCCACCCTGCCTGCTTCATGCCTGGAAGAACCGCTTGGTACAATTGAGACCGCCCCCCCGATTTGCATCCATCGGCGCGGGCCGGGGATCTCTAGCAAGTTCGAACAATTACCCCTCCAACCAACCAATTTGTATTTTGCAATCAGAATAAATCCATAGGTTTGGATTTCAAGCGCTGTCGCGCGCGCGCGGCTTCTCGCTGCCGAAATAAAGACATATCAGGCCGAAATTCAGACAGAATACCAAGCCCCCGTCAACGGAGTTAACGACATCCAGACCGCGCGTTGCGCGATCGTTCAATGGGCAGCGCAATGCCGTTCTGACTGGCCAAAATCGACAGAGTGGATCCAGATCCTCTGAGCAGCGTCCGCTACCGACTGGCCGAAGCCGACCCACGAATAGGTCGTTGGCCCAGCCACCTCAGCTAAACCGCAATTTTCAAACAACCCCCCGGTCGCCTTTCCAGCCTGCGTCGCGAGGCAAGGGCTGTCAGCCTACTCGCAACTTACCTTCGATTGGCGGAGTAATTTTTCCGGCATCAGGTCACGCCATGAGGGTTTGTCACTCAGCCAAGGAGCTGAGCGGCGTTCGCGGTAAGTCTGACGATCGACGAGGTGGCGTTCGAGGTTGAAGTGGTTGTGGATGTTGGCATGTGTCGACGCGAATTTCGTTAACAACATCATCTTGTCCAGCGTCCCATTTCAAGTTTCTCGGCGTTACCTCATGGCCGCCGGGAAGGAACGAAGCCGTCGGTGACGATCCTTTCGGCTCTGCCGTGCCGTTCGGGTACTTTCTTCGTGAACCGCAAAGCTGGGGATTTGTCGCATTTGCTGGTGACGTTAGGGTCAGGACTCATTGATCAGAGCCAGAAGATAACGGTGGCGGCGAGAGCGATGGCGGAGAAGAAGACCGTCGGGCATCGATCGTAGCGGGTTGCGACGCGGCGCCAGTCCTTGAGGCGGCCGAACATGTTCTCGATGCGGTTCCGTCGTTTGTATCGACGCTTGTCGTATTTGATGGGATCGAGACGGGATTTCCGCCCAGGAATGCAAGGCTTGATCCCCTTTTGCTGAAGTGCATCCCTGAACCAGTCGGCGTCGTAGCCGCGGTCGCCCAGCAGCCATTGCGCCTTGGGCAGATCGTCCAGCAGTGCAGCAGCGCCGGTGTAATCGCTGATCTGACCAGCGGTGATAAAGAAGCTGAGCGGACGACCGTTTGCATCG
>JAZQRJ010000100.1:0-6909 GCA_045629505.1 Novosphingobium sp. | reverse complement strand
CTGCCCCCTGATTAGTTCAACATTCGGCTCATCGGTTTTCCCTCACTTCGTAGTGCGGGGAACACGATCCCTGGCGTTGTCGCCTCAGCATCGCGCGCTTTAGCAATTTGTTACGCGGAGCAAGCTGCTTCCCATTCAAATGCCGCGGGCTTTGTTTGCCGGAATCGGCAGCGAGCGCCACTCGCAAATCCCTATTAATATACTCGGGATTGTAGGCAAGCGGAAAATTATTGTTCTCATTAAAAGCTAAGCTATCGTGATGGCTATATCAAATTTATCCCAATGAAGCCTTGATTGTACTCGGCGTTCGCAGCGCTGTTGCCCGATCGGCATTGGGGAATGATTGGGTGGATTACCCTAGTCAGGGGGCGGGTTTAAAGTGCGGTCGCCACCGCCGATTGGTCTGCATGGCACCTTCCATTCCCATGGCATAGGATCGAATCAAACGCCTGCTATTCGGCCGGCAATGAAGTGCCCGAAACGCGGGGATGAGGGCGGCTGGTCAATTGGCAATCCCGATGCACGACATCCCTACGCAATCGCGCCCGACCATCCAGCCGCAAAGCTAATCGGCACCACCCTTCCGTTGACTGACAATCCGCCTTCGGGTTTTGAGCCATGGATGGGCGTCTGGTTCCCCGTCGATACCGGCCCCAACATTCTGGTGGAAATGGCCCCGGAGGCGTGGGCGAGATGGAAGCCAACCGAACAGTGGCCAGCGACGCCGGGCCGGTGAAACCAGCCGTATATCTGCCGTATTATAAGGCCAGGTTTACTCGCCGACGCTCGGCCGGTATTGCAGACTGACCCGATAGGGTACGATGATCAAATGAACTATGCCTATGTCGCAAACGATCCGGTTCACTATGTTGATCCGAGCGGGATGTGGAGCGAGGACATTATGGTTAGGGGAGAACGGCTAAATTGCGGAAGAGGCTGTTCGACGTACACTGGGGGAACATTTGATTTGGGAACTGTTGATCCAAATACGATTACTGTGACCGCGAATAAACCAAAGAAGCCGCAAAATGATGAGCCAGAAGGCGATCTTGGCGCATGTTTGTGGAATGCTGGAGAGGGCTTTGTAGACGGCGCTCTAGACCCCGAAGGCGCGGCTCTAGCCCTGGGCGTATCTGCTTGGCATGCTGCTAATCGGACTGCGGCCGAGGATTACAGACCCCTGACCAACGATGAGCGGGCTCAGCCGCGCAATCGCGGGACGTTAAGGCGCTCGTTAGGGAGCGCTTTTCGAATTGGCGCGAAGCGCATTATCCCAGGTTATCTGGCGGTTTCCGCAGCCGTCGGCGTTGTAAATGGAGTTGTCACTGCTGTCCAAGACCCCAACTGCAGAATTAAGTGAATTTATGAGCAAGGCATTTATTATCTTTGTCATACTGATCTATGCCGCGATCAAGATCACAGAGGCAATTTTCGGCGAAAGCGATATTTACGCAATAGGTGCTGCGTCATTTATGGCGCTTGCTGTTTTCTTAGGTGTTATTGTCAAAAAAAGAGCTAGTGTCGGTAATGCTGTCTTGTTAGTATTACCGATACTGATCATGGTAGGACTTCTCAGTCTGCGTTATTTTTTGCAGCTCGGAGTGGCTGACTGGATGATTTGGGGTGCAGGGCTTGTGGCAGGTGTGCTTTGCTTGGGGCTGTTTCAACAGCGTGCAGAACCAAGATACTGATAAAGAGCGTATGCTGACTCAGGCTCGTTAACTGACCGATTGCGGTAATAGTGCATTAAACCTGCCCGCTCACCCCACCGCCATCTCGACCTCGCGCGGCCTGACCTCGTCGATCGCCCCGACCTGCGCGCCGTCGCGTAGGCCGAGTGCCTCGGCGAGTTTGGCGCGGCTATCGGCGAAGATGTTCGGCATGGGCGCGAAGTAGCGCCGTTCGATACCCTGCCGGCGTCCATTGCCGGGTCCGGCGCTGTCAGAGCAAAAGCACTTGATTAAAATACTGTGTTTTACCGGTAGGGCGATGCATGCTGAGAGCCCGCAAGCCAGCTAGTCCATTTCGTTACTTCAACTCATCGCCTGAGATGATCCGGTTAGTGGTCCTGATGTATGTTCGCTTCCCATTGTCACTGCGGAATGTGGAGGACCTTCTTTTCGAGCGGGGTATCGACATTTGCCATGAGACAGTGCGGCTGTGGTGGAACCGGTTAGGTCCGCTCTTCGCTGCGGACATTCGGCGACAGCGCGTTTCTTTTGCAGCGTGGCAGTTGCTCATGGCCTGAGAATCCAGGCTTTCGGGGATCGTGTGGAGACCGGCTCGCATAGGACTGACACCACCGCCATTGCGCTTTGATTTAATTATATTTTTCAAAGCCAGACGTCGGTTCCTCTAACCGCCCCCCAAGACTGACAACACCATAAATAGCTATAGTGCGCCGATCTGCGAGAGGCGGCGCGTTATTTCACCGACAACACCGCTGGGCTGTATAAGATCGGGCTTCAAGCCGATCGACTTGAGGGCGCGCGAAAGGCTGACATCCATCTCGTTGCCGGTATCCAGCATCAAGAGGCTGCCGCAATTTGGCAGCAAGGTCTGCAGGCATTGGATGGCTTGGACCACAGGAGGTGTTTCGTCTGCCAGCAGAGCTCGCTCAATTGGCTCGCCGGTAAGCACGAGTACGTCGATCCGCGGTACCGGGAAACCATGGACAGTGACGCCAAAGTTTGTTGCGCCAAATATCAGTGCCTCGACGCTTTGGTTCCCTGCGAGCATACGGCCAGCAGAAATCTGCGGGATTTGGCCTTCCTCAATCAAATCTCCGCCGATCGAGATGCCGCGTCGATTGTGCAATCCTGCAATGATATTTTTGCTTAACAGATGGTCAGCCAGTTTTTGGCTGATGGCTTCGGCCTGCCGATCCCCAATGATAGCCACAGTCGGTATGTGGCCGTCCCCGTTCAAGATGCCGTTGAGAATTTGCGGGTAGAGATGGTGGGCGGTGGTTCCGCCCAGTTCAGGCTGGCCGTTTACCTCGCATATTGCCGCGCCGCTCTTTTTCCAGCTGACTGATAAATCGGGGATGATCACATCGACCCCAGCCAGATCCAGCTTCAATGCTCGAGCAGCCCTGACTGCCAGCCTGCTGTTATCCGGATGCATGCTGTCGAATACGGCGATCGGCATACCTCCGCTGGACACATTGGAGGCGCGGCGAAGGCGGATGAATTGCCCCGCAGGGAGTACGCTACTGCCTGAAACACCTTGCCGTGAGAGTATGCCGAGCGCTTCGTCGTCAATGTTGAGCAGTTTGAGGGGCGAGTGGGGTCCGGAGCCGCGATTGGGATTGGTGTTGGCCATATCGACCAACTCTTGAACGGTTGATTTCCCGTCACCCGTTACACCGGCGGGTTGGCGCTCCACCGCCCAGACGCAGCGGCCTTGAAACACCGTCAGGCGGTAGTCTCGCCCCAGGGCATGTCGTTCGACAAGTACATTTTGTGATACGCGTCGGGCGAGCGCGAATGCTGCAGTCAGCTCCTGCTCACTTTGAAGGTCGGCCTGGACTGCCACTCCGCCGTCCTGATCGGCAGGCTTTATGACGACTGGGTAACCCAGGCTGCTGGCCGCTGCTATGGCTTGCTGTTCATTGCTAACGACAACGTGATCCGGGACCGGAAGTCGATGCCGCCTGAGCATGACGGCCGCCTCATGCTTGTTCCGGGCAAGCCGCGCGCCGATGTTGGGAGTGCGATGCGTAAACGTGCTGTCAAGAAGCGCAGAGTTTCGCCCTAAGCCGTATTGAATGACATTTGTTCCGACGACCTCCTGGAAGGCAATGCCATTTTCAACGGCAGCCTTGACTAATCGCGGTGTGTTGCTCGTCGTCAGGTTGGCCGCGCGCAATTGCCGCAGATGACCCTCCGCAAGCAAACGAAGCTCTGCCAGTTTCGGACTGTCGGACGAAGTCTGGAAAGTCTCCAGAGCGATCTTGAGAAGGTTCGCAAGGGGCGCCAGCCCCCGAACAAGCGTTGGCGCGGCGATACAGCAAACGGTCGGCGATACTCTCACTACCCTGGCGGGTTGGATGACCGGCAGGCCGGCCCGAAGGTTGAGCCGTGAGGCAAGGACAGCAAACCAGCGCGCGGTGGCAACCAGATCCTGTGTGTCGTCTCCGGCAGGCCCGCCTTGTTCGATGAGCGGTCCAAGCGGCTTCGTCCCGCTGGCCTCGTTTAGAAGGCCTTCGAACGTGGAAGAGAGCTGGGCCCGTTCCTCCGGCGAAACGGCGGGCAGTTGGAATCTCAAAAACACGCTTGGGTAGGAAAAGCCAAACCCGAAGCCAGTCAAAAGGCGAGGCTCGCCGAATAGCCGCCAAGGCTCGAAATCGACGATTTGATCGTCACTCAGAATGAGATCTTCCATGGCAATCAAATATGCTCGCTCACAATGGTCATCAGCGACCACCTCATGCCGACGCGCCCATCAGCAAGAGGTTCCACGCCAAGCTGTTCCGCAATAGCCTGTCCGATTGCGTTATCGTCAGGCACGTTGGAAACATGGAACAGGTGACGGGTAAAGTCCGTCATTTCATCGGTGGAATCGAAGGCCCAGGTGAAGTGGTTGGTCTGCGAGGCAACAGGAGTCCATCCGGCCCGCTTTAGCTCTTCGAACGTGAAATCCGATAAGAAGGATCCTTCATGACCCGTGCTGTTGTGGTGACCCACGAAGCCGTCGAGGAACTGGGCGATGGCGCTCCCTTCCAATACGTCGGAAACGACTAGGCGCCCGCCCGGTTTAACCACCCGTCTGGCATCAACGAAAAGGGGCACTTTGTCAGCCAGATGGTGAACCCCTGCCAGGCTGACGACTGCGTCAAGTTCAGCCTCGCTCCACGGAAGGGGTAACAAGGGGCGGGCGGTCGATGGTTTAGACCGATCGCCATGGTTTGTGAAAGACGCGCAGGGTTCGTGACCCTTCCAGATGACGCCCTCGGGAAGGTAGTTCCTGAGGTAACCCCCGCCCGCGGGGACGTCACCAACCTTCATTCCTGGATGAAGGTCGGCTGCCTTTATCAATTGCAGGAATTCACTATCCCGAGCGTTCGGATAGCGGCGCATGGCTATGTCGTAAGAAGAGCCTCGCTCCACAAAGATTTCGGCATAGGATTTCACGGCGCAGTCTCACGGATATTCTAAGCCGGTCTCAAGCCACCCAGGCGGGGCGCTCAACCGTGATGAAACTGCGAATTTCGGCTGACTGCGGCCCCAAGGTGATAGGATTCTTCACCCGTGGAAGCACGCAGACATCGAACAACTCTGTAATGGAGCCATCAAGCCGCAGCCAGTTGGAAACGCCACCGTCCTTCAGCGAAACGATCTGGACACCGCACCATGCATCGGCATCCTTCTCTTTCAGGCGTCCATCAAGGGCCAGTCCCTCGAACCGTCCATGCCTGGGCTTCGACAGGGTGACAAAAGCATAGTCCCCGTGAAACGAAAGGCCGCGCAGAAAGCCGGGCAGGAAAGTGAGCGGTTCAAAGGCTTTCGTCTTGAGATTGATCGTGCCCAGTTCGCCTGAGCCTGAGTTGAGAACCCATAGCTTGCCCTGATACCACCGGGGGCTGTGCGGCATGGAAAGTCCTTCGCCGACGATCTCGTCAGTCGTAACGTCAATCACAATACCGCCATCGTGGCGGCGATCCCGCCATCCATCAACTACGTCAGACCGACACACCGCGGTCACGTACTTGGGTTCTCCGTCCACCATGGCCAGACCGTTAAGATGGCAGCGGTCCTCGCGGACGATCTTGGAAATGAAAGATGGTTTCCATATCGGCTTGAAGCTGTGGGTCGTGCTTGGCTCGCACAGGCAGCTATAGGCGGTGTTCACGAAAACAACCTTGCCGTTCTTTCGAATGCCAAGCTCGTGGATGTCTATGCTTCCAGTGGTTTGCGTATTGCGCGGAACGTAAACCTTGTCGTGAGCATTGTTGGCAACTTCATTGGGGCCAAGAACGTTTTCCAGGCGCACGACATCCGTCAAAGTGCCCAGGTAGATGCGGTTCGCATCGCCGACGATACCCATTGCCTTGGGGTACGTTGCCTCGTGCAGGGCAAGCCGCTTCTCGGTTGAGTGGCCGACCAGATACAGGCGTCCGCTTTGATAGGACGTGAAGCCAAACGAGATGTGGTTGCTGTGAAGGAAGCTGGCTAGCCCGCCCGAGAAGTTGATCTGCACGTTGCCCTTGACAGGTTCAACGACCGGGGCGGTTTCAGTAGGGGCGCTTACATCAGCGTTTGGCGCTTTCGTTTTTGCCCGGCTGCGGCGTGGGGGCTTCGCCCCGTCCGCTGCTATGACGTGATCTGCAACAAGCGCCAGATCTTTGCTGGCGTTCGATTGCTCGGTCGCCTTTGCCTCGTTGCTCACATATCCCCCTTGGTCCCGCGAATGCCTATCCCCGATAGCTCGCCGAGCGGCGCGCGTAAGCCCAAGTCAGAATGGATTCAAGCGTTAAACCGCGTCGGAAATTCAAATCGCGGATTTCCCTGCTCTCAAGCGGAACGGGGTTAATATAGCCTTAAACTTCAACAATTTATTACTTGATTCCGCACCCTTGGGGCATTAGCCGCCCCACCTTGCTACGTACAATGCGAGGCCGCGGCAGCCGTGAAACTCGCCAGCAGGGGCATATAATGCAGGGGCATATAATAATGAATTCGACAGGTATTCGTGAGCGCGCCGCAGTCGGCGCTACGCCTTCTTTCACAGGCATCCGTTCCACCCGCACCCTGAAGTTGATGAGCGCAGCATCCGCGGTTGCCTGCGCCATTGCACTGAGCAGCGCGGCGGCGGCCCAGTCGGTGCCTGCTGATTGCACCACTACCCCAAGCCCGCTTGCATCGGGCAGCACGATCCTGTGCGTCGCCCCCGGTACGATTGATGGCC
>JAZQRJ010000099.1:0-81205 GCA_045629505.1 Novosphingobium sp. | reverse complement strand
AGCGCATCGCCCGGCTCAGCTATATTGACCCCTCGATAGTCCGAAGCATCCTCGAAGGATCGCAGCCCCGCCATCTGTCAGCCCGCGTGCTCTGGCGTCAGGAAAAGCTGCCACTTACCTGGGCCGAGCAACGACAGATGCTGGGTTTCCCTATTCCATAGCCCAGACCGCTAGTAGGTCACTTTTTTGCCGGCCGAGATATCGGCCGGTTTTCTGTCGTGGTCTTGGTGACAAAGTGTCTCTTGACCTACGCTTGCCCAATCAACCACGCGGAAAAGCCCGAAAACCCGGGCCGGTTCTGCACCACCGTGACAGGTACTATCGATGTGCGGATAATTGGCGACTGGATGGTGAGCCCTGCTGGGTTCGAACCAGCGACCTACTGATTAAAAGTCAGTTGCTCTACCGACTGAGCTAAGGGCCCCAACGCAAAGCGCGTCGCGTGCGGCTCACCTAGGGGCAGTCCCTTTCCGGGTCAAGCGTGTGACGAGATGTCGTACACACAACCCCGTAAAAGGGTCGCGCCAGTCGGGCGCAATCTGCGCAGCCGGACGCAGTACGAAATCCCTTTCCCGAAACGCGGGATGCGGAACAACGAGACCCGGCGAGGCCCAGATCCCGCCGTCCCACAGTATTACGTCTAAATCGAGAACCCGGGCTCCCCAACGTCTGCCCCCGCGCCGCCGCCCAAAGTCGGCTTCGATAGCCTTCAGGCACGTAAGCATTTCCGGTGGATCGAACGGTGCGCTGACGACTGCGGCGGCGTTGGCATATTCGCGCTGCGAAGGGCCGATTGGCAAACTTGCAATCACGCGCGAGCGGCACTCCACTCGTATATCCTGCTCGGCCAGAGCCGCCAGCGCCGCTTCGATAACCTGGCGCGGCGCTCCATGGCGCATGTGCCGGACATTCGACCCCAGCGCGATCAGATAGCGATGCATCACTTTTCGTTCAGATGTCCTGGGCGATCCGCCCATAAAGTTGCGGCCTGCGATCGCGGAAAAAGCCCATTCCCGCTCGGTGACGTGAAGCGCGCGCCAGATCAATCGTGGAAATCAACACGCCCGTTTCTCCGGCGCCAAATTCCGCAACGAGATCGCCCCATTCATCGCTGATGAAGCTGTGCCCATAGAATGTCTGCCCCTCTTCCACGCCTGTGCGGTTGGAAGCGATAACCGGCATGCAGTTCGAAACCGCGTGCCCGATCATTGCCCGGCGCCACATACGGCTCGTATCAAGATCAGAATCGTATGGTTCGGAGCCGATGGCGGTGGGATAGAACAGCAGTTCTGCACCCAGCAAAGCCATCACCCGCGCGCATTCGGGATACCATTGATCCCAGCAGATGCCGACGCCGATGCGCGTGCCAGCAACGTCCCACACCTTGAAGCCATCATTACCGGGGCGGAAATAGTACTTTTCCTCATATCCCGGCCCATCTGGAATGTGGCTCTTGCGATAGGTGCCGAGTATTTCGCCGTCTTCTCCGATCATGGCCAACGTGTTGTAATAGTGATGGCCATCCCGTTCAAAGAAGCTGGTGGGGATGGTCACCTTCAACGCCTTTGCCAAACGCTGCATGGCAATCACCGAGGGATGCTCAGCAGTGGGCCGCGCAAGAGCGAACAGTGCCTCATCCTCCACCTTGCAGAAGTAAGGCCCGGAAAACAGCTCCGGCGGGAGGATAATCTGCGCCCCGCCCTTCGCCGCTTCCTCGACAAGCGTCGAGACAGCGGCGATGTTTTCGCCCTCGTCAGACGAGTTGAGCGCGAGTTGCAGCGCGGCAACGGTTACCTTGGCGTTGATCGTGGACATTGCGCCGGATTATGGCGCGCGGCGTGCAAAGTCCACACGATGATCGTGCAGTTGCAGCGCAGTTACGGTCGCTTGCGGAACAGCAGAGTCATCCGGTCACTTTCCCCGACGGGCTTCAGTTCCTCCCGTTTGGTTCGCAGATCCGGGGCCAGTTCCCACACACCGGCGGGGTGATCGGCCGTATCCTTGGGGTTAGCGTTGATTTCGCTCGTGCCCACAAGTTCAAACCCATGCTGTTCCACCAGCGCGATAACATCCTTTTGCCGCAGATAGCCCTTGCTGCCATCGACATATGCGTCGGGGGCGTCCTCACGTGCACGGTGCTGCGCAATCCCCAGCAAGCCATCGGCTTTCAGCAATTGGTGCATTGCTTTCAGCTCCGATTCGGCGACACCATTGCGGACAAGAGTGTGCATGGACCGAAAGACCAGCACTCGATCAACGGTACCAGTCATCTCCTTCGGCAGACCATCGGTATTGAACGCCGCGATCGGGGCGCCCTGCAAATCCCACTTTGCTGCAGCCGGAGGGAATTTTTCCGCCAATCCGCCCGCATAAGCTGCGAATTGCGGGTTTTCACCGGGGTTTGGATTAAGCCCGATATAACGTCCCTTCTCGCCCAGGTAAGGCACGAGCACACGCGTGTACCACCCGCCAGAAGGCATATAATCCACCACGGTCATCCCCGGCTTAACGGCGAAAAAGGCCAGCGTTTCGGCAGGGTGGCGAAACACGTCGCGCGCCTGATCATCGGCGCGGCGTGGATGGGAAAGGACCGCGCTCACCCCCGTTGCACATTCAGCACATGATGAGGCTTGGGCCGGAAGCGGTGCGCTCGTGCTGGCAATGGCCGGCGAAGCAGCGGCAAGCGCGGGGCTGGCTAGCACAGCCAGAGAATAAAGGATCGATTTGCGCATGTCAGTCTCCCGGAATGAATAGTGGCGACCCTAAACCGTCGCAGGGCAATGACAAGTCACCCGCCGCTTCCTATGTTGGCTTCATAATGATGCGGAAAGGCGGATGATGAGCGAGACAGCAACAGCGATCCTGGCAGGGGGATGCTTCTGGTGCACCGAAGCGGTGTTTCGCGACGTGATAGGTGTGTCCCACGTCGAAAGCGGATACATCGGTGGCCAGATGCCCAATCCCGATTATCGGAGCGTGTGCAGCGGGCAGACCGGGCACGCCGAAGCCGTGAAGATAGAATTTGATCCCTCGGTGGTCAGCTACGCCGAATTGCTGGACATGTTCATGGGCACCCATGATCCGACGCAGTTGAACCGACAGGGCAATGACATTGGCACGCAATACCGCTCGGCCATCTTCCCACTGGACGATGTACAACGCAGCGAAGCCGTGGCAGCCATCGCTCGCGCCAACGAAGATCATGAGGGGCGCGTAGTCACCACCATCGAAGGCCCGGCAGAGTGGTATCCGGCGGAGGACTACCATCAGGTCTACTGGGAAGGCGAAGGCCAGCGCAATCCCTACTGCCAGGCTTTAATCCCCCCGAAATTGCAGAAACTCAGGAAGAGCTTTTCCGAGAAAGTTAAGCCGGCCTGATCAACAGGTTTTGCCAAAGTAATCCACAGACTTGTTCACAACCCTCAGTTCACAAGGCGGGCGATGAAAAATCCATCCAGTCCGCCTTGGTCTGGCAGCATGCCTGGATCGGTGCGCAACCAGCCTTCGGGCTGGGGTGCGATGCCGGGAGGCAGCTCGGCGGCTTCTACGGGATCCAAGCGCAAAGTGCTGGCGGCAACCTGCGCTTCACCTTCGGATGGTTCAAGCGAACAGGTCGCATAGATCAGCCGCCCGCCTGGCGCGAGCCAGCCTGACGCGCGCGACAGCAGCGCTGCCTGCAGTTCCGCCATCTCCGCGATCTGACGTTGCCCGATGCGATGCAAAACGTCGGGATGGCGGCGACAGGTTCCCGTCGCAGTGCAAGGAGCATCAAGCAGGATCGCATCGAACGGAGTATCCGGTGTCCATTTCAGCGCATCGGCCACAATCACTTCGGCTTCCAACCCGGTGCGAGTCAGGTTATCCCGCAGCCGCTCCAGCCGCTTGGCGCTCGCATCAAGTGCAGTCACTTGCCAGCCTGCGGCAGCCAGTTGCACGGTTTTCCCGCCCGGAGCAGCGCACAGGTCCAGCACCCGCCGACCTTCGCCGGGGCCCAGGAGGCGCGCAGGCAGGCTTGCAGCCAGATCCTGCACCCACCAGGCGCCATCTGCATAGCCAGGAAGGTCTGGAACAGCATCTCCGCGGGGCAGGCGCACATGACCCGGCATTAGCGACTCACCGCCAAGCCGTTCTGCCCAAGCGGCGGTTTCCGCAGGATTGCGCAGCGTAACATCTAATGGCGGCGGCACAGCCAATGCAGCGGCGATGCTTTCGGCGCGCTCGCCCCAGCGTTGGATTACTTCATCAGGCAGAGTCGGCACCTCTGGAAGCGCCACCTTACGCTTCACCAGCGTGGAGAACACGCCATGCGCCAAGCGACGCGGACCGCCCACCAGCAGCGGCAATCCAGTAGCGATCACTGCGTGGGGAGGCGTTTCCAGCCGCAGCCACTGTGCCAGCATCAGCGTCAGCACATGGCGCGGCTTGGCATCGTCAGGCAGGCGCTTTTGCGTTGCACTGTCGATCAGTGCATCAAGGTCGACCTTCCAGCGCAGCACTTCCCCGGCAATGGCCCGGGCCAATGCCTTGTCGGCCGGCGCCTTCACGCGGCGGAGAGCACCTGCGCCTGCCTGATCGAGGGTTTCCCCCCGGTGCAGCACCGCATCAATCAAAGTAAGCGCCGCGCGGCGCGCTGGCAGGCCGGGAATATCCATTCGCGCGCTCTTAGTGCGGATTCTCACCAAAGGGAAATTCGGCGGATTTCAGCGATTGCAATGATGCACCAGCAAGCCCAAATAACAGGCATGATCAAACGAGCCACACAGCGTCCGAAGGAATTTGCCAAGCCCGCGCACTGGAGCAATGATCCCGCCCCCAAGCCGGAAGCCGTGAGCAAGACCGAAGACCCGCAGGGCCTCTCCCCCACGCGCTATGGCGATTGGGTGCGCAAGGGAATCGCTGTAGATTTCTGACGCCTGCCAGCCTTGGTTCAAGGCAGGATATCTATGACTGTACCTTTCGGCACGACCTGCCAGAGATAATCCATCTCGTCGTTGGAAACGGCGATGCAGCCGTCCGTCCAATCCCCGCCCATCCGTCCCTGCGTGCCGTTGGGCTGACCGTGGATAAATATCGCCCCGCCCGGACTGCGCCCCTGTGACCGCGCATAGGCTTTATCAGCTTCGTTCGGATAGGAGATGTGGAGCGACAAGTGATAGGCGCTGTTCGCGTTGACGTAGTCGATAAGGTAGCGGCCTTCCGGCGTGCGCTCGTCACCCTGAAAACGTTTGTGGCCCTTCGGAGCATCGCCAAGCTGAATGCCGGTGATCGTGTGGACCGGCCTGCTCTTGGCAAAAAGCTTGATCGTCCGTTCCGCCTTGCTGACAACAACGTGATCGACAGGCGGCAGAGCCTCATCTGCGTATGTCTTGGACTGAGCAGCCGCCTGCACCGCACCGGCCAGCAAGAAAATCGCCAATCCAGTGCGTGCAAACAGCCTCATTCCGTCAGTCCTCGAAAGGATCCCTGACCAGGATTGTGTCTTCACGCTCAGGGCTGGTCGAGACCAGTGCCACCGGCGTTTCGATCAGTTCCTGCACGCGCTGGATATACTTGATCGCCTGAGCCGGAAGATCCGCCCAAGATCGCGCGCCCTCAGTCGATTCCTGCCAGCCTTCCATTTCCTCATAGATCGGCTCAACCGCTTGTTGATCTGCCGCGTGCGAGGGAAGGTAATCCAGCACTTTGCCATGCAGGCGATAGCCCGTGCAGATACGAACTTTGTCGAACCCGTCGAGCACGTCCAGCTTGGTAAGCGCAATACCGGTGACGCCAGAAATCGCGCAGGACTGGCGCACAAGTACTGCATCGAACCAGCCGCAACGACGCTTTCTGCCCGTCACGGTGCCGAATTCATGGCCACGTTCACCCAACCGCTGCCCGGTTTCATCATCAAGCTCGGTCGGGAAAGGCCCTGAACCGACGCGAGTCGTATAAGCCTTTACGATACCAAGCACAAAACCGGTGGCGGACGGCCCCAGTCCTGATCCGGATGCAGCCGTGCCGCTAACCGTGTTGGAAGAGGTGACAAAGGGATAGGTGCCGTGATCGACGTCGAGCAGCACGCCTTGCGCACCTTCGAACAGGATGCGCGCACCCGCCTTCTTCACGGTGTTCAGGCGGCTCCACACGGGCTGGGCGAACTGAATCACGAAAGGCGCGATTTCGCGCAGTTCTGCCAGCAGTGCTTCACGGTCAACAGGAGGCTGGCCGAAACCTGCACGCAAGGCATCGTGATGTGCGCATAGGCGATCAAGCTGAGGGCCAAGCTCGTCCAGGTGGCTGAGATCGCAGACGCGGATTGCGCGGCGGCCCACCTTGTCTTCATAAGCGGGGCCAATGCCGCGACCGGTCGTGCCGATCTTGCCCGCGCCGGCAGCCGCTTCACGCAAACCGTCGAGTTCGCGGTGAATCGGCAGAATCAGCGGACAATTGTCTGCAATCGCGAAGTTCTCGGCGCTGATAGCAACGCCTTGCGCTTCCAGCTTGGCGATCTCTTCCTTGAGATGCCACGGATCGAGCACGACGCCATTGCCAATGATCGAAAGGGTGCCGCGCACGATGCCCGAAGGCAGCAGCGAAAGCTTGTAAGTGGTGCCGTTGACGACAAGTGTATGGCCGGCGTTGTGTCCGCCCTGAAAGCGAACAACTGCGTCAGCCCGGCTGGCCAGCCAGTCGACAATCTTGCCCTTGCCCTCATCGCCCCACTGGGCGCCGATTACGGTTACGTTAGCCAATGGATGGCAATCCTATTCTGTGCAAACCGTGTCGCGCCCTACGGGATGCAGTCTTGGAGGGCAAGGCACGAGCGAGGAATTGTCCGGCAAACAGCCGATTCCCTCATCCTTCAAATTGCGATCGCGTCGCTGCCTTCCAAACGATGCGTGCACCCCAACGCGACCGGGTCATCTGATGCGGACAGAGCCGCAACCGTGCGCCAGCCAACTGCGCGAAGCCGTGCAGCAACTTCTGAATTGTGTCCCAGCGGCAGGAACAGCGTATTCTCGCGCGGCAAATCCTGGGCCAGCGTATCGATCAGAGGGTCGAGATAAAGCGAGAAACCCGTCGCCGGTTCATCGCGGCCAAGAATGCTATATGTGCCGCCCCGTCCAAGCGCACCCGAGACACCTTCGCCATATATCGTGAAGCCGAACCAGCTCTGGTATTCGAAGCCGTGACGTTCGGAAGGGTCAAGCGTGATCCGTGCGGTGCCTGAAACGCGGGCCGCGATCTCTCGCAATCCTTGTATTCGACTTGCCAACACGCCGCCAACGTCGAATTCTGCCAGCCGCTCAATCGCCTGATCGAATGGACCAATAGCGTAAAGCAGCGGCAAATAGGCTTCCCCACCCGCTTCGACGAGGCCGCCCGCATCTTTTGCATCAAGCTCCCGCCGCACCGCGCGCATCACGTCTGCAGAGAGAGGCAGTGCAGATTCGGCAAGCGTATCGACAAGATCAGGAAGGGTGAAATCCACCGAAACGCTCGTCGCGCCCGCGGCCTTGAGCGATTCAATCGCGAGCGCGACAACTTCGCCAGCAGCAGCAACCGTATCGCTGCCGATCAGTTCGGCGCCAACCTGCAAACGCTCACGCGCGGGGTCGAGGCCATCACCTTTGATGGTGAGCACCTGCCCTGAATAGCAAAGGCGAAGCGGACGTGGCGCATCGCCAAGTCTGGTGGCAGCAATGCGGCCCACCTGCACGGTCATGTCAGAACGCAGCGCCAGGGTACGCAGCGAGGCTGGATCAACGAACCGGAACATCCGGCGCGGCTGAACGCCCGCCATGCGGCGCGCCATCGATCTCTCAAACTCGATAGTCGGCGTCTCAATACGGTCATATCCATGCGATGCCATTACATCGAGAGCGGCACGCCGTACTTTCTGCGCCACCGCGGCAGGGCCGGGCAGACGATCCCCAAGCCCTTCGGGCAGCAGGTCGCGATCGGAGTCTTCCATCATGCGCGCCCCACTGCCCCAAGCGGCATTAAAATGCCAGAGCCATCACTCGCTTGACGCCGGGCAGCTTGCGTGCCTGCTCAAGCACCTCGGTCGGAACCGGGCTATCCACCGACAACAGCAGCACTGCTTCACCGCCTGCTTCATGGCGACCCAGATTGAAGGTGCCGATGTTGATGCCATTTTCGCCGAGAAGCGTACCGATACGGCCAATGAAGCCCGGTGCGTCTTCGTTGACAATGTACATCATGTGACCGGCCAGTTCGGCCTCCACCTTGATGCCGAACAATTCAACAAGGCGCGGCTCGGAATTGCTGAACAGGGTGCCTGCTACCGAACGCTCGCCCGCATCGGTCTTTACCGAAACGCGAACCAGCGTGTGATAGTCGCCTTCCTTCTCAGTCTTGATCTCACGCACTTCCATCCCGCGCTCCTTGGCGAGGAACGGCGCATTGACCATGTTCACGCTATCCGACTGCTGGCGCAGGAAGCCGGCAAGAACGGCAGCGCTGATGGGCTTGACGTTCAGTTCAGTCGCAGCGCCTTCGGTGTGGATCGAAATGCGCGGAACAGCCCCGGTGGTGAGTTGCCCCACCAGCACGCCGAGCTTTTCGGCCAGCGCCATATAGGGCTTCAGCTTCGGCGCTTCTTCTGCCGAGAGCGAGGGCACGTTCAGCGCGTTGGTCACGCCGCCGTTGACCAGATAGTCGGCCATTTGCTCGGCAACCTGAAGCGCCACGTTGACCTGCGCTTCATTGGTCGACGCGCCAAGGTGCGGCGTCGCAACGAAGTTCGGCGTGCCGAACAACGGATGTTCTTTCGCCGGTTCGGTGACGAACACGTCAAGCGCAGCGCCAGCGATATGGCCGTTATCGAGCAGTTCCTTCAGCGCAACCTCGTCAACCAGACCGCCACGCGCACAGTTGATGATGCGCACGCCCTTCTTGGTCTTGGCCAGATTTTCAGCCGAAAGAATATTGCGGGTCTGATCAGTCAGCGGCGTGTGCAAAGTGATAAAGTCGGCGCGGGCGAGCAGTTCGTCCAGTTCCACCTTCTCCACGCCCATGTCCACAGCGCGCTCGGGTGAGAGGAACGGATCGAAAGCCACGACTTTCATCCGCAGGCCCAGCGCGCGATCGGCAACGATCGAACCGATGTTGCCAGCGCCGATCAGGCCCAACGTCTTGCCCGTAACTTCCGCGCCCATGAAGCGGTTCTTTTCCCACTTGCCGGCCTGGGTCGAAGCGTCGGCTTCGGGAAGCTGGCGCGCCAGAGCGAACATCAGGGCAATTGCATGTTCGGCAGTCGTGATCGAATTGCCGAACGGGGTGTTCATCACGACTACGCCCTTGGCGCTCGCCGCGGGAATGTCCACGTTGTCCACGCCGATACCCGCGCGGCCAATCACCTTCAGATTGGTGGCGGCGTCGAGAATTTCTTTCGTCACCTTGGTCGAAGAACGGATGGCAAGGCCATCGTATTCACCAATGCGCGCGATCAGTTGCTCAGGCGTTTCGCCGGTAATGACATCAACGTCGCAGCCGCGCTCCTGAAAGATTCGAGCTGCGTTCGGGTCCATCTTGTCCGAGATGAGGACTTTGGGTTTGTTGGCCATTTCTGGTCCTTTCTTGCGCCTCCAACGCATGGGGCGCGTGCAGGTTCATTTGTCAGTGAAATGGACCCCGCGCTGGCGGGGCCCACAGCGTCAAGCGGACTTGAGCTTTTCCCAGGCCCAATCGAGCCACGGGCCAAGCGCTTCGATATCCGCAGTCTCTACAGTCGCGCCGCACCAGATTCGCAGACCCGGAGGAGCATCGCGATAACCGGCGATGTCATAGGCCGCATCTTCATCTTCCAGCAGCTTGGCGAACTTCTTGATGAGATCCGCATCCGCGCCTTCGACGGTGAGGCAAACGCTGGTAATCGAACGGGTTTCTGAATCGGCAGCGAGATGGCCCAACCAATCCCGCTGTTGTACGATAGAATCCAATGCATCAGCATTGGCCTGTGCGCGGGCCTTTAAACCTTCAAGGCCGCCAACGGACTTGGCCCATTCCAACGCCCAGATCACGTCTTCCACAGCCAGCATCGAGGGTGTGTTGATCGTTTCGCCCTTGAAGACGCCCTCAACCAGCTTGCCACCCTTGGTCAGGCGGAACACCTTCGGAAGCGGCCATGACGGCGTATAGCTTTCCAACCGCTCAACCGCACGGGGGCCGAGGATCAGAACGCCGTGACCGCCTTCACCGCCCAGCACTTTTTGCCAGGAGAAGGTGGCAACGTCGATCTTGTCCCACGGAATGTCGTAAGCAAACACGGCGCTGGTAGCGTCTGCGAAAGTCAGACCTTCGCGATCAGCCGGAATCCAGTCACCGTTCGGAACCCGCACACCAGAAGTGGTGCCGTTCCAGGTGAACAGAACGTCGTTACTGAAATCGACCTGCGAAAGATCCGGCAGCTGGCCGTAGTCAGCACGCAGCACTGTGGGATCAAGCTTCAACTGCTTGACGGCGTCAGTGACCCATCCCTCACCGAAGCTTTCCCATGCTAGCGTGGTGACAGGGCGAGCGCCCAGCATCGTCCACATCGCCATTTCGAATGCGCCGGTATCGGAACCCGGCACGATACCAATACGGTGGGTATCGGGCAGGCCCAGCACTTCGCGCATCAGGTCGATGCTATAGCCAAGCCGAGCCTTGCCGATCTTCGCACGATGCGAACGGCCAAGCGATTCTGTGGAAAGTTTTTCAGGGGAAAATCCGGGCGGCTTGGCGCAGGGACCGGAAGAAAAAAACGGCCGCGCAGGCTTGCGCGCCGGCATTGGTAAATCAGTCATTTAAGACTCTCCTCGCAGAGAGCTCGCGCGGCGTTGGGACCGCGTGGCCCGTCGGCGGCAATAACGATGCCCCCTGCGGAGTCAAGCTTAGCATCGAACCGTCTGTAGCATATACTGCCGACAGTAACCGTTCGTTAACTACGGGTTGCGAGGTTCAGGGAATGCGGTGGATAGTTCCTATTGTAATGGCAACGCTGCTTGCGGGGTGCATAGACATCCCAAAAGGGCGAAGCACCAGCCAAACGGCGCAACGGCCAACGTCGGTTCCGGTTCGGCCAGAGGCGCGCCAGTGCCTTTCCCAGCTCAGCCTGACGCGGGCCAATTTCACACCCTTGCCTGATCAGTATTTCGGTGCGGGATGTTCCCACCTCAACACAGTGCAGCTTGCCGGTCTGCACAGCGATCATTCGCCGTTAGCTGTAACGAACCTCGGCCCGACAACCTGCCCCCTCGCCAATACATTTGCTGCTTGGGCGCGCTTCGGGGCCGATCGCGCGGCGCGGCAGATATTGGGTAGCCCGCTGGTGCAGATCGAGACGATGGGCACTTACAACTGTCGCAATATCGCTGGAACCAGTCGGCGATCCGGGCATGCGACTGCCGACGCCATCGACATATCGGCATTCGTTCTGGCTGATGGTCGCCGCATTTCACTGGTCAATCACTGGACCAATGGCACGCCGGCGGAGCGTCAGTTCCTGCGAACCGTTCACGCCAGCGCCTGCAAGCGATTCGGCATGGTACTGGGGCCGGACTACAACACGGCCCATCGAGATCACTTCCACCTCGAAGAGACAGCCGGCTCAATCTGCCGCTGACCGAAAAAAGGGAGTGACCGCAAGGCCCCTCCCTTTTTAGAGTGCAATCCGGCCTGGAAATCAGAATGGCAGATTGTAAAGCTTCACGGCGTTGTCCTGCAGAATCTTCTTCTGCACTTCGTAGCTGTACCCGCCGAGCACATCCTTGAGATGCGCCTGAACGCCAGGATAGAGCGAAGTCGGGTGCGGGAAGTCGGTTTCAAACATGACGTTATCGACGCCGATGATTTCCAGCATGTACTTGGGCGCGATCTTCTCGAACCAGAATGTGCACCAGAAGTGATCGCGGAAGTAATCCCACGGTTCTTTCTTCAGCACATCACGCATGATCGGCAGCATTTCGCGGAACTGATGCTCAAGCGCTTCAACAGCGAAAGGCACCCAGCCAGCACCGCTTTCGATCAGGCCGATCTTGAGACCGGGGTGACGATCCAGACGGCCGGAGACCATCCAGTTGCCCATCGTCGCCGCGTTTCCGATGTGGAACATGGTAGCGGTTACTGCCAGAACCTGTTCGAACTGGAAGCCAGTCCACGTCAGCGCGTTGGGGTCCATCGCTGCGTTCAGGTGGAAATTGAGCGGCATGCCCGTGGCGTCGCACATCTCAAGGAACGGGGTCCAGTGATCGGTGCAGAAGCTGGGAACGCCGAACATTTCAGGCGTATCGGGAAGCACAAAGCCCTTCAGGCCCATGTCGTAACAACGACGTGCTTCTTCCTCCAGCGCCTTCTGATCCCAATAGGGCAGATGCGCCATATTGAAGATGCGGTTGTTGCTTTCCGCCTGATATTCAGCCGACGCATCGTTGTAGATCTTGAGGATGGTGAGCGCGAGCTCGGGATCGTTTAGCGACATCAACGATCCGGCTTGCGTAACACCGGAATTCTGGAAACCGATCTGCGCATAGACACCCATGTCATCCATCGCCACCAGACGGTCCTTGATGATGTGTCCGCCCGGGTGCGCATCATCAAGGTTGGGGAATGCCAGGCGACCCAGCAGCTTGTGATTATCCTTGCGGATCACGTTGCCTCCCAGAGTGCCAAAGTTGCGATCGCCCACGAACCAACGATCCACCCCGTCCACGCGCTTAACGAAGGGCATTTTGTCCTTCATCCCGGCAGGCGCGCGCGACGTGAAAAGGTCAGGTGCTTCGGTGATGTGCGAGTCGGTGTCGACGATCTTGATCCCTTCAAACATGGGATCGAGACCCTTCGATTCCTGTTCGTAATCAACCTCGCGAATTACGCCGCCTTCGGCCCAGCCCGTTTCGTGCCAGTACTTCTTGGCAGCTTCTTCCATACCCGCCTGTTTTGGATCAGCATCGGCCATGACATCAAACTCCACTAAATATTGCTATCACTGCAATTTCGCGCTTCGCGTGCTGGTTTTCAATAACACGCAGCGCCGCCGGAGCGATGATTAGCTCTGCCGCAGAGGTGTCGGACACACTCGTTTGGCACACCGGATAAGTCTCCCAGGGTTCGAAAGATCGCACTGGCGGCTTGCCCTTCGGCCGCCGCGATTGCATTAATCACTCAAATTGGGAGAATGACATGTCGAGCCAGGCAACTTTGGACCGTACCAACCCTTCAGAGTTGGAGAAAATCTTTCCGCAGTCGCTGGATGGAATCCGTACGACGATGGACAATCGGCCAGACAACGTGCCGGAAGACCGTGTCGTCAACATGTCATCCGGCATGAATTCCTATGAGAACGACCTTGTCGATCCTTACGAGCCGTTCGCTTGGCTAAATGGCGAAGACGTTCCGCGTCTGCTGTTTGTTCCTGCAGGCGAACTTTCGCTTCAGGCAGTTGCTGGCGGCGGCCCGGTTGCAGGCAACTGGTTCGTCACGCACTATGACGATATCGACCGGGTTTATTCCGATAATGATCACTTCTCCAACGAAGGCACGGCCGAGTTTCAGCGCCTTATCGGAGAGAATTTCCGCTCCATTCCCCTAGCGATCGATCCGCCAGAACATTCGCAATATCGTATGTTCCTGTTCCCCCATTTCTCCCCCGCAAGCATCACAAAAAAGCTGGAGCCGCGCATCCGCGAAGTGGTGAACGAGATGATCGACGCCGTCGCCAACAAGGGCGAAGCGGACATGGCGTGGGATTTTGCCCGCGTGTTCCCCGTGCGCATCTTCATGGGACTCATGGGATTTCCGGACGAGAAGTTTGAGGACTTCCTCGAATGGGAATGGGATATCCTCCACTCCAATGATTTCGAAAAGATCCAGGCGGCGCTGCGTAACGTGCTGGCTTACCTTCGCGAATTCATTGAGGAAAAGCGCACCAACCCGGATGAATTTCTGACTTCTGCGATCGTCCATGGCGAAATCAAGGGCCGTAAACTGAACGATGAGGAAATCATCGGGATGACGTGGTTCTTATGGCTAGGCGGGCTGGATACCGTCGCCGCGACCATCGCCCAAATGTATCGCCGCATGGGTCTGCAGCCCGAAATCCAGGACATGATCCGCAACGATCCGGCCTGCGTAAACGGCGCGGTGGAAGAATTCCTGCGCACCCAGCCAATCCTCAGTTCCGGCCGCCGGGCCACTCGCGATTTTGAATGGCACGGGGTGCAAATTAAGAAGGGCGACGCTTTCACTTGCTTCAACCCGGCAGGCAACTTTGACGCTGAGCAGTTCCGCGATCCCCGCCAGTTCGATCCTTATCGGAAGGGCAACCGTCACCACACGTTTGTTGCAGGCGTCCACATCTGCCTGGGAGCTCACTTGGCACGGCGCGAACTGCGCATTCTGCTGGAAGAATGGTTCAAGCGCATTCCCGAGTTCCGCGTAAAACCGGGCACTGATACCTCTGTTTATCCAACTCTGCTGGGCATCCGGAACCTCCACATCGAATGGGATGCAAGCAAGGTGCGCCAGGTTTGAATTCCACGCGTACGCTGCCGCTGGATCCGGATACGGTAAAGGGCTTCCTCGACCCGGAGGAAGGCTGGGCGCTGCACGATGCAGCGCTCGCCGTTGCACCCTTGGGCCCGGTGGTGGAAATCGGCGCCTATTGCGGCAAATCCGCGCTCTACCTCGGCTCCGCCTGTAAGGCGGCAGGTAACGTGCTGTTCTCAATCGATCACCACTCCGGTTCGGAAGAAAACCAACCCGGCTGGGAATGGCACGATCCTGAACTGTGGGATGAGGAAGCCGGGCGGCTGGATACCCTGCCCCGCTTTCGCGAGACTTTGCGCAAGGCAGACCTCGATACTGCGGTGGTGCCGATGGTTGGACGCTCCAACCAGATCAGCCAATTCTGGGACCGGCCCTGCGGCATGGTGTTCATTGACGGCGGCCACACTATCGAAGCCGCATTGGAAGACTTGCGCGGATGGGCTGGCAAAGTCGCGCGGGGGGGCGCCTTGGCGATCCACGACGTGTTCCCCGATCCGGCAGATGGCGGTCGCCCGCCGTTCGAGATTTACGAAATGGCGCTTGCTTCTGGAATGTTCGTGGAATCCCGCGCTGTAAAAAGCCTGCGGCTGCTTACCCGGAGATAACGCGATCCGCAAAGATCATGCTCGCCGGCGTCAGCTTTTCCAAGGCGTCCACTGCAAGGACATATGCGGCCTGCGTCCATGAAGGACGCTCGGCAGGCCAATCGATCAATTCCTCAAACTGCCAGCCCATCCAGAAGGCGCCTTGCTCATCGCGACGCTGCTCAATCCCTTCCAGCAGCGTGGCGGCTTCATTCATCATGCCGGAGCGCAAGGCGGCGATGACCAGTTCACACGTTTCCGCAACCGTCACCCACGGCTGATCGACGACACATCGACATCCAAGGTCCGGCTCTACAAACCGCTCCCAATCCTGCCGCAGGCGAGCAATCGCCTCATCCTCCTGATACACGCCAGCAAGCACCGGATAATACCAGTCCATCGCAAACAGACCCTTATCCTTGCCCGTGCGTCCAAATCGCTCTGGCGAATGGCGAAGCGCCGCACCAAGACGACGATGCGCTTCCTGCCAGTATGGTTGCGGGTCATGCATCGCCTCGGCAAGCTCTAACGCATGGCCAAGGCTGGCGAATATGCTGGCGCTTCCGGCAATCAGCGCGTCGTCAATCGTCGTGCGATGCGCTTCCGCGCACCACGAGATGTCTCCCGCCTCATGCTGAAAATCCAGAACGTGATCGACGGCGGCGCGTACCATCGGCCAATATTCGCTCGCTGCATTCGTGCCCTCCAGCAGACGGTAATGCTCCACGGCGGTTGCGACATATGCGGTGAAGTTCGTGTCCTTCACCTTGGGCCCTTCAACGCGCGCGATTGAAACGTGATCGGCCATCGGCAAGGCATTGCCGTAATTGCACAGGAAAGCGCCATCGGTTCCCTGCGCCTGCACCAGGGCATCAAGCCCGGCCCGCGCGGCTTGAAACTCGCCCGCCACCGCCAGCGCCATCACGCATTCCGCATGGTTCCAGCTATCCCAAGGCCCATCCTCAAACCACGGGATCAACCCATTTGACAGCTGCAGCTCTAAGATCCGCGCGATTGGCCCGGCCATGCGTGCCTCTGGCGAAGAAGACCGCTGCCGCAGCATCATGTGCGCTCAAAATACATGATAAGGCTCTTGCCCATGATGGGATCGAGTAGCCTTTCAAGCGTTCGCGTCAGGAACGGCCGCTTCATCATGTCCCACACCAGCAGACGGTGCCATGCCCGCACGGCAGGATGATCGTCTCGGCGAGACCAGAAAGCCGTCTGCAGCCACCAGTATGGCGTATGCAGGGCGTGTGCATGGTGCGAACTGCGGAAACGAAATCCGGCCGCTTGAACCATGGAGCGAAGGTCTTCCGGATTGATGATGCGGATGTGCCCGCCCGGCTGATCGGAATATCCGCCCGGCCCCGACGCCAGTTTCCAGCAAATCCGCTCTGTCCAGGCGCGCGGCACGGTGACGGCGAAAACCGCACCCGGCTTAAGAACGCGCGCCGCCTCACTAACGACGGCTGCCATGTCTGGCACATGCTCCAGCACTTCAGAGCAGATCGCCGCATCGAAGGACTTGTCATCGAACGGCAGGGCGCTGGCGTCGCCTGCAAGGAACTGCGGCACAGGCCCCTTGCCGGCAATATCCTGCGCACGTTCCCGCGCCAGCGCGAGCGACGGTTCATGCAGATCGACGCCGATCGCCTGTGCTTCGCTCAGCAGTTGCACACCGTGACAGTGCCGCCCCTCACCGCAGCCGATGTCAAGCACCCTGTCGCCTGCTGACAGGCGCAGCATTTCAATGCGGGCGGTCAGCATCTGGCGTCAATTGCGTCCAGAAGGAGCCGCTCATAAGCCTTGCCCACACGGGTCCAGCAATACCGTTCACGCACGCGGGCGAGGCCTGCTGCAGCCATTGCCGCCCGCTGCTCACTATCTCGCAGCAGGCGATCCATGGCCGCCCGCAGGGAATCGCCACATCCCGCAGCGACGACCAGCCCGGCATCGCCCACCACTTCTGGCAAGGCCCCGCCATCCGTTACGATCACAGGCGTGCCGCACGCCATCGCCTCCACCGCAGGCAAGCCAAAGCCTTCATAGAGCGACGGTGTCACGCAGATGGTTGCGCTGGCATAGAGGTCTGCCATCTCGCGAGTGGTAAGACCGCTGACAAAGCGCATCCGCCCTTCGCTCTCCAGTTCTCGAGCGAGATCCCTGCTCGGCCCCTCACGCGGTTTACCGACGACGACCAGTTCCACTTCCGGCCAATCGCTCGAAAGCGCCCGAAATGCCGACAGAAGATGGCGCAAACCCTTCAAAGGAACGTCTGAACTGGACGTAGTAACGATCCGCATGCGCTCACCGGCCAAACTGTCACCGCGCGGCTGAAACAGCGCTTGATCAACACCCAGCGGCACGACGCGGATGCGCTGGGGAGAAACGCCCATGCATTCGGCAATGTCCCGCGCGCTTGCAACCGAAACTGTGACGATGTGCCCAATTCCGCGCGCCACACGCTCTTGCATCGGGAGGAAACTATACCAGCGGCGAGCAAGCACGCGATTCTTCCAGCTTGGCTCGTTTGCCAGAAGCGCTTCAAGATCGCGGCGGATCGGATGATGCACGACCCCCACAACGGGCAGGAACCGGCCTATCTCCAGCAGGCCATCGGCAAGGCACTGGTTGTCCAACACGATATCAAAATCACTGCGATGCTCGGAAAGCCAAGCCGCCGCCCGGCGACCAAAGCTCCACGGCTCCATGAACTTGCCGCTGATGTGCCCGAAGTATTCCGCTGTATCCGTCCATGACCGCAGGTGGCGAGGACGCAGGGCATAGCGGCCCAGTGCGGGCTGCGCGAACAGATCGAGCGAAGGCAGCTTGTGCAGCGCCACACCGGCCGGAAGATCGGGATAGGGCGGCCCGGACAGGACCGTTACGCGATGCCCGCAGTCAGCCAGCACACGCGCGATGTTGCTGGTAAATACACCTTGTCCGCCCACGCGAGGATCGGAACGGTACGATAACAGCGCAATGCGAAGGGGGCGTAAGACCGAACCACTGGAATCGGGGTCGGCCGCATATACCGCGTCGTCAACCTGATCCTCTCTCCATTCCGGCTTAATGCCGGAAACCTCACTATTTTCCAGCGGACCTGTCATTCTTAATCAATGACATCATCCGTGTGCTCCTGCAATATATGAGTTTAACTGTATCGCTTCGGCGTTACCTCTCGCAGCTATGTATCCACGGATGGAGGATCGAAGCTGAAATCTGGCAGGGCATGGAACGCTTGCTTCAATGCCTCCCCCCAACCATTTGAAATAGAACGAAAATAAGGATCGTCCTTTTCAATTCGCCGATCATAGAGGGGAACGAAACTGTCGCGCGGGATAACCAGCATGTCCAAAGGCAGACCAACTGACAAGTTCGCTTTCAGTGTGGAGTCGAAAGACACCATCAGCAGTTTCACCGCTTCTTCAAAGCTCATGCCTTGGTCATAGCCGCGCAGAAGGATCGGGCGCCCGTACTTGGTTTCGCCTATCTGGAAGAAAGGCGTATCGAAACTCGCTTCGATGAAATTGCCTTCAGGATAGATGAGGAACAGTCGCGGCTCCATATCGCGGATCTGACCGGCGACGATGATCGACGCGTTGAACGTAGATTCCGCGCGTTGGCCGTTGTTCTTCCGTACATCCTGAATTGTGTGCCGCAGGAGCTTCCCCACGATGGAGGCCACCTGAAACATCGTATCGGCCTCAAGCAAGGTATTCAGCCGATCGTCGGGAGCCTTGTTCCGCTCTTCCAGCTTGCTGACCACGGCTTGGGTGGTCGCGAGATTCCCGGCGGTCATCACCGCCACCACCCGCTCACCCGGCACGCACCAGCTGTGCATCTTGCGGAATACGGATATGTTGTCGACGCCCGAGTTGGTTCTGGTGTCGCTCATCAGAACCAAACCCCTATCGAGCATCATCCCGACGCAATAAGTCATTCAATCTCCTTGCAGTGCAAACGGCGAACAGGGGCGAGCATTCGGCACAACCACGCGGTTTCGCCTTCGGCCGACCATCGCCATGCCCGCACTATCCCTGTTGCGGCTGAATCTGCTGTTGCTGCTGCTGCTGTTGCTGCGGCCGTCCGAATTGTTGCTGCTGTTCTACAGACAATTCGACCTGGAGCTCAACAGTCCCGGTGCCAACGGCGATCCCGGTAATCGGCGCGGCCTCACGATAATCACGCCCGGTTGCCACCCGCACATAGCGTTCGTCCGGGCTGATACCGTTCGAAACGTCGAACGCAACCCAGCCCAGACCGTCGAGGTGGGCTTCTACCCAACCATGCCCGGCATCCTGTTCAATCCGATCATTCATCATCAGATAGCCGCTGACATAGCGCATGGGCACGTCGATCAGCCGGCCAGCGCTGATCATCACGTGTGCCTGATCCTGACAGACGCCCTGGCCACCGCCCAGCGCCTGTTCGGCGGTAGTGTTCACGTCCGTAGCACCGGTCGTGTAATTCACCGCCTCGCGCACGGCTGCCGATAGAGCGTGCATGAATTCCAGCTTGTTGTTGCGGTCCGCATCGACGCTGGCAATGAGCGATCGAATTCTGAGGCCCGCCCGCGTCAAGGCAGTTGGCCGGAGGAACGTCCACAAGGGCATGTGTCCAACGTGCTGGCCAATGACGCCAGCCTTGTCGACCGTATCGACTATGCCGCTGCACGTCACACTCACAACACGCGCGCCCGGTTTCAGCGAGACGAGGTTGGTGTGATTGTATTGGTGATCGTCGTACTCCACCTCAAAGTTAGCGCCTTCGAGGGCCATATTCCATTCAACGACTTCCTGGCCATGAGTGTTCTTCGGTGTCAGCCGTAGCCGTTGCAAGCCGTGAATTGCCTCGCTGGAGAAATCGTAACGAGTGGTGTGCTGAATGGACAAACGCATGGCGAACTACTCAACGAACCTGTATTCTGCGGCGATTGAACCGCCGATATTGTTCGTCTCGTCAATGAACTCCGTCAAAAACTGATGGAGTCCGATCTCGAAAACGCCCTCGATGGTTTCCTGATGCAGCTTGGCGCACACGTTCCGTACCATCTGCTGCACGGCGGTTTCCTCGCCATATTCCCTCGACAACCCGCCAAGGTTGCTCATGATCTTGTCGTAACAGAAGATCAGACTGCGCGGGAAACGGCCATCAAGGATGAGGAAGCGGGCGATGCTCCGCGCGTCCATCTCACCCTTGCTCAGCCAGCGATAGGCCCGGTCACCTGCCGCTGAACGCAGGAGAGTATCCCACTGCGCGTTGTCCAGCGCTGAACCGACCCACGCAGATGAGGGCAAGAGGACATAGTATTTGACATCCAGAATTCTCGCCGTGTTGTCTGCGCGTTCGATGAAGGTTCCGATGCGCGCGAAATTGAACACCTCGTTACGCAACATCGTGCCGCCGATTGCCCCGCGAACCTGCGTGGATAGCTGCCAGATCAGCTTGAGCACCTCGGGAAGATTGCTCTGGCGGATGGGCCGGGACAGCGCATCACTGATCTGCATCCAGCATTCGTTGGTTGATTCCCAAACTTCGCTGGTAATACTGGTGCGCACCATCCGTGCATTGGAACGAGCGGCCTCGATCATGTTTAGCACGCTGGCCGGATTGCCCTTGTCGCGCAGTATGAAATTCACCACCAGGGTGCTGTCGTATTCATCATGTTGCGCGCGATAAGCGGCATCCTGTCCTGTTGTGACCAGAACCGATCGCCATTCGTTCTCTCGCGAGGCATCTGCTCCGCGTGTAAGCGCGATACGCAGGCCCACTTTCACTAGGCGAGTGGTGTTTTCCGCGCGCTCCAAATAGCGCGACATCCAAAACACACCTTGTGCGGCACGACCCAGCATCAGTCTTCCACCACCCAGGTATCCTTGGTTCCTCCGCCCTGCGACGAATTGACCACGAGAGATCCTTTCTTGAGCGCAACTCGCGTCAGCCCGCCGGGCGTAATGTCCACCCCGTTGGGAGAAACCAAAACGAACGGCCGCAGATCGACGTGGCGCGGAGCCAGCCCCGCCTTGGTGAAGATTGGCACGGTCGAAAGCGCCAGAGTGGGCTGCGCAATGTAATTGTGCGGGTTCTGCCGCAGCTTTTTTTCGAAGGTCGCCAGTTCCTTTTTCGACGCCGTCGGACCGATCAGCATACCGTACCCGCCTGATCCATGCACTTCCTTCACGACCAGATCGGCAAGATTGTCGAGCACGTATTTGAGCGATTCTTCCTCCATGCATCGCCAGGTCGGCACGTTCTTCAACAAGGGTTGCTCGCCCGTGTAGAACTGCACGATTTCAGGCATGAAGCTGTAAAGCGCTTTGTCATCCGCGATGCCCGTACCCGGCGCATTGGCGATGGTGACACGGCCCGCACGATAGACATCCATCATCCCGGGCACGCCTAGAACACTGTCGGAATTGAACGACAGCGGATCGAGATATTCGTCATCCACGCGTCGGTACAACACGTCGATTGGGTGGTACCCGGTTGTGCACCGCATCGCGATGCGTCCGTCGATCACGCGCAGATCAGATGTTTCCACCAATTCCGCGCCCATCTGATCGGCCAGGAAGGCATGTTCATAATAAGCCGAGTTGTAGATGCCAGGCGTCAGCACGGCGAGAGTGGGCAGGTCCGCAGCGCAATCGGGTGCGCAGGCGCGCAGCGAACGGGCAAGCCGGGTTGGATAGCTTGAGACGGATTGCACCGGGATCTTCGCGAAGAGTTCGGGGAACATCGCCATCATCGTCTCGCGATTCTCCAGCATGTAGGAGACCCCAGAAGGCGTGCGCGCGTTATCTTCCAGAACCATGAACTCGTCCGGCCCGGTGCGAACCAGATCGATGCCGACAATGTGAGTATATACCCCCCCGGGAGGCGTGAACCCCACCATCTGGGGAAGGAACGCTTCGTTGTCTCGCAGCAAGCTGATCGGCAGGCGTCCCGACCGCACAATCTCCTGCCGGTGGTAGAGGTCTTCCAGAAACGCGTTGATCGCCCGCACCCGCTGTTCAATGCCGCGCGTTAACCTTCGCCATTCACGCGCTGCAATGATTCGCGGGATCATGTCGAACGGGATGAGCCGTTCCTCCGCGTCCTTTTCGCTATAAACGTTGAACGTGATGCCGCTGCGACGGAAGAAGCTTTCAGCTTCCTTGTCCTGCCTGCGCAACCAAGCTTCGTCCTGCTTTTCGTACCAATCAACAAATTCGGTGTAAGCCGGACGAACGGTGCCGTCCGGATACAACATTTCGTCGTAATGTTCGTGATTGTCCGACTTCATCAGGGCTCCCGTTGATTCCCTGACGATACACATATCAGACGCATTGCCAACTAGTTCACGCTGCACTTGCGAAATGTTGTACTCCCTGGATCGGAAGTCGAACAATTCAGCAAGCGCATCAGCCGGGGATCGGCGCGCAAAGTGGCAGCGTCGGTAAAAAGATGAGTGTTCCAACCCAGTTTTTGAGCTGCCTCAACGTTGGCGGCGTTGTCGTCGATGAACAGCATCTGCTCTGGCGCATAGCCAAAACGGCGGGCTGCCAGTTCGTATATTTCAGGCGATGGCTTAACCATCTTTTCCACGCCTGAAACCACTATATCGGCAAACAGATCGAACAGCGGCTCGTTCGCACGGAACTGAGCCCAGAACTCTGCCCCGAAGTTGGTGATTGCAAAGAGAGGTACGGATCGCGCAGCCAGCGCGCGCACAATCTCGTGCATTCCGGCAACGGGCCCCGGAATCGATTCGACGAATCGCGTGGCATAGGCCTCGATCAACGGAACATGATCGGGAAAGAGCCGGCTTCGCTCTGCCACCATGTCGGCAAGGGGGCGACCTGCGTCATGCTCGAAATGCCATTCCTCGGTCACTACGTGTGACAGGAACCAGTCAAGCTCAGCAGGATCGGCGATCAGCTTCGCAAAGAGCTCCCGCAAGTCCCAATGATAAAGGACGCGCCCCACATCGAAAACAACTGCGGCAATAGCTTCAGTAGCTTCAGTCATGCAAAAAGACCCCGCGATTCCACGAGGCCTGGCGTGAGAGCAAGGCCGCGAACACGCCGCGGCCCAACATCAATCAGCCCTGGCGCGCCTTGAAGCGGCGGTTGGTTTTGTTGATCACATAAGTGCGGCCACGACGGCGAATAACGCGGTTATCGCGGTGACGACCCTTGAGTGACTTCAAGCTATTACGAATCTTCATCGTTTATCTCACCGTCAATGCGTTGCAGGCAGCACGCATCGGCCGCCGAATTTGGAAGCCGGGCAGCTACCGGCCCGACCGGTGAAAGTCAAGCACCGGCCCGGATCTCGCTGAGCTTTCTTTCCCACTGCAGAGCATGGGTCACGATCGTATCCAGATCAGCATATTGCGGCTGCCAAGGAAGCGTGGCCTTGATCAGCGAATTATCGGAGATGAGCGAATCGGGATCGCCGGCGCGCCGCCCCTCCATCTGCCGGGCGATTGCCATATTGGTGACCCGATCGACGGCATCCAGCACTTCAAGCACCGAAAAGCCCCGACCATAGCCACAGTTCATCGTCATGGATCGACCTGGCTGCGCGATCAGCGCCTCCAGTGCCAGGACATGGGCGGCCGCAAGATCCGATACATGAATATAATCGCGCACGCCCGTACCGTCGGGCGTATCATAATCGGCACCAAACACGCTGACTGAATCGCGCTTACCCAGCGCGGCTTCCACCGCGACCTTGATCAGGTGAGTCGCCCCGGCAGTCGACTGCCCCGTTCGCGCCTGCGGATCAGCCCCGGCAACGTTGAAATAGCGCAACGCGCAGTAACTGAACGGATGCGCGGCAGATACATCGGCCAGCATCAACTCCGTCATCAGCTTTGACGTGCCATATGGATTGATCGGCTTCTTCGGCGAATCCTCCCGCACCGGCGATTCCTCGGGAACGCCATAAGTAGCCGCGGTAGAGCTGAAGATGAAATTGGGCACCCCGGCCTTCACAGCTGCTTCAATGAGAACCCGGCTTTTGGCGGTATTGTTGTGATAGTATTTGAGAGGATTTTCGACCGATTCGGGCACGATTATCGAACCGGCGAAATGCATGATCGCGCCCGTCCCCTGCTCTGCAAAAATGTGGGCGAGCAAGGCCGAATCCTCGATGTCTCCCTCATAAAACGGCACGCCATCGGGCACAGCGAATCTGAAGCCGGTTGTCAGGTTATCGATTACGGCGACGGGCCATCCCGCATCCTTAAGCGCAAGCACGGCATGGCTGCCGATATAACCGGCACCGCCGGTAACGAGCACGGGAAGTTTTTGTGTCATCTGATCACGGCTATCACATAAACGTTTCCAGGTGATTAGACATTTTCGGGAAAGGCTTGCCAGCCCGCATAGAGGCGGTCACTCTGTAGAACCACACGGATATTCAGCGCATGACATTCTTCCGCCCCATCGCCCGAACAGCCTTTGCCGCACTTGGCCTTTCTCTTTTGTCCGCTTGCGTAGCCCCAACCGGCCCGGTGGAAGTGACGCGATTTCATGTGCCGGATGTCGCGCGGCTGGCGCAGGGGACGATCATCGTGGAGCCAGCAGCCGGGCAGGATGGCAACAGCCTTGAATACCGGACTTTTGCCAGCGCAGTTTCGCGTGAGCTTGTCCGAGTGGGTTATAGCGAACTGGTGGCTGGCGGCAGCGGAAGCGGACAGATCGCCCTACTGAAACTGGAGCGCGGCACTTTTCAGCCGGGCCGGGCGGAAAGCCCGGTAAGCGTCGGTGTCGGCGGATCAACCGGCAGCTATGGGTCCGGCGTGGGAGTTGGCATCGGCCTAAATCTTTCAGGCCCGCCTCCCTCCATTGTCGAAACCCGCCTGTCGGTATCGATTCGCGATCGCGCCAGCGGGCAAACCCTGTGGGAAGGACGGGCCAGCTTCTCCGCCAAAGCCACATCTCCCCTGGCACAGACACAGCTCGGCGCCCCCAGAATGGCCGAAGCACTGTTCCAGGACTTCCCGGGGCGATCCGGCGAAACTATCTTGGTGAAATGAACGCGATCGAAATCAGCGCCGCATTTGATTCCGGCAATATCGAAGTCCTATCCATAAACGGAGCGGAAGCGAGATTGGCGATCCGCGCCGATAACGGTTCGGATTTCTTCCAATGGTTCCACTTTCGGGTTTCTGGCTGCAAAGGCCGGAACATAACTCTGCGGCTGACCGGCCTAAACAACGCCGCCTATCCACGCGGCTGGCCCAATTATCGCGCCTGCATGTCGGAGGATCGGGTGACGTGGACGCGCGCTGACACCCGTTGGGATGAAGGCGCCGATGGCGGCAGCATTGTGATTCACTGCCGCCCTTCCAGCGACTTGGCGTGGTTTGCCTACTTCGCGCCTTATTCAATGGAACGCCACCAGGATCTGGTGGCTCGCATCGCGGCGAGTAGCGGTGTGGATTACGCGAGCCTTGGCCAAACGCTTGATGGTCGCACCATAGACTGCCTTTCGATGGGTAGTGGCCCCCTGCAGGTGTGGCTGATCGCTCGCCAACATCCGGGAGAAAGCATGGCGGAATGGTGGATGGAAGGCGCGCTTGAGGCGCTAACCGATCCCTCCGATACGCTGGGACGGGAATTGCGTCGCCGCTGCCGCGTGCACTTGGTCCCTAATGCTAATCCCGATGGATCGTTTCGAGGCCATTTGCGCACCAATGCGATTGGCACAAATCTCAATCGCGAATGGACTGACCCTAGTCTGGAGCGCTCACCAGAAGTGGTCGCCATACGCAACGCGATGGACCGTACTGGCGTTGATTTCGCAATGGACGTGCATGGCGATGAAGCCATTCCCGCGGTGTTCCTCGCTGGGTTTGAAGGCATCCCCTCGCTAAAGCCGGAGCAGAAGGAAGGGTTCGATCGCTACCGGGCAGCCCTTGATCGCCGCACACCCGACTTCCAGACGAAGCTGGGGTATCCCGCCGCTCGCCCGGGGACCGGCAACCTGGCGATGGCAACCAACCAAATCGCGGAGCGTTTCGGCTGCGTGGCGATGACGCTGGAAATGCCGTTCAAGGATCACAACGCTGCGCCTTGCCCCAATCAGGAATGGAGCCCGGAACGATCAAAGCGGCTGGGCCGCGATTGTCTCGGCGCCCTGCTGGAATGGATTAGCGACTGAAGGCTATCGGCGCAGACTTGCCGGGCCGAAAGCATCGGGCAGCAACTGCGACAGGCGCGCTTCCCAGTGTTCCTTGCCGGCACCGCTCCACACCAGCGGATCGGTTCCGCCACATTGCGCCAGCTCACTCAACACCTGACGGCATCGGCCACATGGCGTGATTGGCGCATCGCCCGCCGTCAGGCCCACCACGGCCACAGCAACAAGGCCGCCACGCCGTCCCTGATTCATGGCCTTGGCCACCGCGACCGTCTCGGCGCAGAGTGACAGACCGAAGCTGGCATTCTCCACATTGGCGCCGATGATGATCGAGCCATCGTCAAAGGCCAGCGCCGCTCCAACAGGATAATGCGAATAGGCCGCGTAGGCGTGCTGGGCTGCCTGACGGGCGGCGGCGAGCAGATCGTCCCGCGATACAGTCACGGCTGCACCACTACCCAGCGCAAACCGTCTTCCACCTGACTGTTGGAGAGTGAAGAGTTGGCCGTCCACAAGGCCCAGGGCCGCCCGGCATAGTCCGGCTGGAAGAACTTGCGTGTCAGCCACAGCTGCCGGTCAAACCGTGAGGCCATCTGATAGCGCGCCTCAAATTCCGGTCCGATTTTCAGGATGGTCGGCTTTTCGGAATGGGTTTCAATCTGGTTGAGGAACGTCATCAGCTCACTCTCAACCTCGGCATCGCGCATCTGAACCGGGCAGTCGTCTGCCGTGCGCTCCAGCTCTACTGCCTGCGGCAGCATTGCCTCATCCCGAGGTACTACGACGATGAAATTGCCCGCCTGCCGATCCGCAGGCTGGCAAGGGTCATAGCGGTGGACAGCACCCACCCTGATCCCAACCTGCCGCGCTTCTTGCAAGTTGCGCGCAAAAGCGGGATCGCGCGCGAAGACGCTGGCGCTCGCGTCAATATACGCGAAATCGACGCCGACCGCCTTCAATGCGTTCCAGTTCACCGCGCCGTCCGAAGCGCTGATCGCCACGCCCTGCACCGGGTATTCCGCCCGGTCCGGCGTCCAATTGTTGATGAACCACCAGGCATAGGCACCCGCGATCATGGCGACCAGCCAGACGGCTGCTGCCACCCGCAGGCGCATGCTTCCCCGCTTACGAGCCATAGGAATAGTCCATCCTGTCCTCAGGCTCTGATGTGAAGTACGCAGATCAGCGTGAAGAGCCGACGCGCTGTAGCGAAATCGGTTTCAACCTTGCCATCCAACCTTTCAAGCAGCAGTTCCGCTGCCCGGTTGTGCACACCGCGGCGGGCCATATCGATGGTTTCAATCTCCTGCGCGCTCGCCTTGCGGACCGCCTGATAATAGCTTTCGCAAATCGCGAAATATTCACGAATCGGACGACGCAGCCGACCAATTCCCAGTATCAGCGTTTCCAGCAGATTGCCCGCCTCGTCAGAAATCTCGATGGCAAGGCGTCCATCGACGATCGCCAGCTTCAGCTTGTATGGCCCCACATAACCCGCGTCGTATGATCGCTTTGGCTTAAATGTATTGTCTTCAATAAGATCGAAAATTGCGATCCGCCGTTCTTGCTCGATATCGGCGTTGCGCCATAGAATGGTCGCCTCGTCGAGTTCGATGCTGGAAATACGCGGGTCGGACATATTCAAAGCGCCTTACGCAATGGGGGCATAACCCGGCAAGCATTTCACGCGCCTTTCCGCTATCCACAGCCAGTGGAAAAATGAAAAAAGATATAGCCGTTGCTCCCGGGCGGTTCCGCGATCATTTTGGCGCCCCATGGCCAGCCTCAATCTCATGACGCCCGAACCGGCAACCGTTTCACGCAGTCTGCCTGCAAATATCGAAGCGGAAGCAGCGTTTTTGGGCGCAGTTCTGATCGACAACCGAGTGATCGAGGAGTTGCAGACGCCGCTTGCGCCGGCGCATTTCTTCGAGCCGGTGCACGGCCGTATCTATGAGCGGGTTGTCCAACTTCTAGACCGCAAGGCAGTGGTAACGCCGGTCACGCTCAAGCCCTATTTCGAATCGGACGAAGCATTGGGCCAGTTGGGCGGGCTCGCTTATCTCGCGCGGCTGACCGCCGATGGTCAGGGCCTGCTCGCCCCGCGCGAACTGGCAGAGCAGATCTATGACCTTGCCCTGTTGCGCGAGCTGATTGCGGTTGGCCGCAATCTGGTTGAAGCGGCAATGGACACGTCCGAGTCAGTAGAGCCGCTGCAACAGATCGAACGCGCCGAAGCCGCGCTCTATCAGGTGGCGGAAGGTGCGGCGACCCAGAACGAGGCGCAAACCTTCAGCCGGGCAACCCACACCGCGATCCAACAGATCGAGCGCGCTCTCAATTCAGGCGGCCACATCTCTGGCAAGACCACGGGTCTTACCGATCTGAATGAAAAGATCGGCGGCCTTCACGATTCAGACCTTATTATCCTTGCGGGTCGTCCGGCCATGGGGAAGACTTCGCTCGTCACGAACATCGCTTTCAACGCCGCAGACCGGCTGCGCCGTGATCTGCTGGACGGCATTGCGCCTGAAGAATCGGTGGGGGCGGCAACCGCCTTCTTCAGCCTGGAAATGAGCGCGGACCAGCTTGCCACCCGCATTCTGGCTGAACAGTCGAAAATCAGTTCTGAAAAGCTGCGCAAAGGCAGGATCAGCCGCGAAGAATTCCAGCAGCTTTCCTTTGCCAGCCAGCGTCTGGCCGAACTGCCGCTCTACATCGACGATACACCCGCCCTTACCATTGCTGCGCTACGGGCCCGCGCCCGCCGGCTGAAGCGGCGCCACAATATCGGGCTTATCGTCATCGACTACTTGCAGCTGCTTCAGGGGTCCGGCCGCGCGAATGACAACCGCGTGAACGAAATTTCTGAGATCAGCCGCGGTCTCAAGACACTGGCCAAGGAACTTCAGGTTCCAGTGATCGCCCTCTCTCAGCTCAGCCGTGCAGTGGAACAGCGCGAGGACAAGCGCCCCATGCTGTCCGACCTTCGCGAATCAGGCTCTATCGAGCAGGACGCGGACATGGTCTGGTTCATCTACCGCGAGGAATACTACCACAACGCGATCAAGCCGGAGACGCCCGACGAAACCAGCTCGCCCGCCATCATTGCAAAGTACAACGAATGGGAACAGCGCCACATGCAAGTGGTGAACAAGGCGGGCATCATCATCGCGAAGCAGCGCCACGGCTCGACCGGCATCGTCCAGCTGCGCTTTGAAAGCGAGTTTACGAAGTTCAGCGACCTTGCCCGGCATGAGAGGGAAGACATCAGCTACGAATAGGATCACGCCTGCATTCCTGTGATGACGTGACGATACGGGTGGGCTAGCGCACGGCACAGTGCAAAACTGCGAAGTACCCAAAAGCAGCCAGGCACGGAACCAGGGGAGATCATGGGATGACTGATCGGCCAGTGATGCTGATCGCGGGAGGCAGTGGCTCAATCGGCCGGGCAATCGCGCGTGAGGCTCTCGATCAGGGATGGGCCATCGCTTTGCACGGGCGCAATCCCGAAAAGCTCAAGGCGATCGCAGAACAACTGGGCCGTAGTGATGCGGTGCATTGCTTTCCGCAGGACGTCTCCAGGAAGGAATCCGCCGTCACCCTTGTGGCCAATGTGGCCGGGCAGTTTGGCCGCATTGACGCCGTGATTGATTGCGTTGCGTCGGGTGTCCCCGGCATTACCGGCCTGTTCCCCGCCACCAATCCCGATAGCTATACAGATTTCTATGCAGTCTCTGCCGTCTGGCTACAGCGGCTGACGCATGCCGCCTATCCGCACTTGTCTGAACGCGGCGGTACCGTGATTTCGTTCATCTCGGATGCGGGCATTTTCGCAGCCCCGCGCCAGGCGATCGTCGGCGCCGCACGGGGGGCTTGCATCGCCTTCATCCGCAACCTTTCGCGGGAAGCAGCTCGTGATAATATTCGCGCGCACATCATCAGCCCAAGCTTTGTTGAGGGCAGCGACATTGTGGCCCACATCGGGCCCGAGAGGATGGCAACGGCAGCAAAGCGCGCCGGCCTCGGCCTCCCCAGCGCGGAAGATATCGCCCCGCTCGCAGTATTCCTGTGCAGCGATAAGGCATCAAAGATGACAGGGCAGGTGCTTTCCGTGAACGGAGGACTGAACGCATGATCACGGACGATCTCGCCGACCGGATGCTACCGCTCGAAGGCGGCGTCAATTTCCGCGACATGGGCGGATATCCTGCGCATGAGGGGCGCCGCATAAAGTGGCGACATCTTTATCGCTCCGGCACAATGGCGCGCCTGACGCACGCTGACAAGGAGCACCTACTCCAGCTAGGAATTCGCACGGTAATCGATTTTCGCACTGTTGAAGAACAGGAACGCGAACCTAACGACTGGGGCATATCGCTGGGCGATGCCTATTGGCGGCGCCCACATACCGAGACTTTCGGTAACTGGTCCGGCCTTGATCCGGCAACGCTGAAAGCAGTGCGCGATGTCGAGATCGTGATGGAGGAAGGCTATCGCCGCCTGCCACAGCAGCAGGCCGAAGCCTATGCGGAGATGTTTCGGCGCTTGGCGGCGGGCAATGTGCCAGCGGTGATCCATTGCACCGCCGGGAAAGACCGCACCGGCGGCGGGGCGGCTCTGATCCTTGCCGCTCTTGGCGTTCCGCGCGAAATCATCATCACAGATTTCACGATGACGGAACGCGCCGTGGACCTCACCAAAGCTCTTGCGGGTCGCAAGCGCAGTGCGCGCTATGACACGTTCGCGAAAATCGATCCGGAAGTGGTGAAAGCGTTTTCTTCTGCAAAACCAGGCTTCATCAGCGCCTTCCTCGATTCGCTGGATAGCGAATTTGGATCGGTGGTAGGATATCTTGCGGATCTGGGCATGTCCGCGTCTGACATTGCGGAAATGCGGGCCTCACTTCTGGAGTAAGGCCCGAATCACAAGAATCAGGCCGGGCGCGGCAACATGATGTTGTCAGCCTGTTTGATCCGCCAGCCATTGCCGGTGCGCACAAGCCGTGCAGTGACAAGGGCTGTTACGAACCACTTGCCTTCACCTTCCCAATAGCTGACCGCGTTATAGAACTTGGCGATGAGGGTGTTGTTATCATCACCATCATAGTCACAGAACAAGTTCACTGCCATGTGACGCATCGGCCCGCTCGGCCTGCCTGAAGCGAGGGGCACTTGGCGAAGTTGCTCATGCCCCGTCGGATTTTCCGGAATCGCCCCCAAAAACGCGCCGTCCTCCGTGAAGCATTGCGCCCAGCCATCGGCATCACCTTCGTCGACAGCCCAGTTGTAACGGGCGTAGAAATCCGCGACCGCAACATAATCATCGGTGGACACCGGCATAGCTCTCTCTCCTGTCTGTTTGCCGCTCTACGGCGCAATGGTGACGACGTGATAACTTGCCATTCAGGTGAATGCACCTAAATATCCCCTGCAATATGACGGGATCGCGAAACCGATGAATGATGAACAGCCGAATGGAAATCCCTGGCTGAAAAGCCTGATGGTGTGGGGCGGGATTTTCCTTGCCCTCCTCATCGTGGTCTCAATGTTCAGGACGCCTAGCGATACTGGCACTGCGATCCGCTATTCAGACTTCCGCGACAAGGTGGTTGAAGGCAGCGTTGCCGAAGTGCAGATCGCTCCGGATCGCATCGTGGGCAAATATAAGAACGGTGATAGTTTCAGCACTGTTCCCGTGCCTAGCGACACCGGCCTCACTCAACTGCTGGAGGAGAATGAGGTCAGCTATGCGGGCAAGGCTCCCGAAGAGCCGAACCTTCTGGCCTATTTCCTGATCCAGGCACTTCCCTTCCTGCTGATCCTTGGCATCGCGTTCTTCGCCCTGCGGCAAGTGCAGAAGGGCGGCGGCTCTGGCGCGATGGGCTTTGGCAAGTCCAAGGCAAAGATGCTCACCGAACGGCAGGGCCGCGTTACATTTGACGATGTGGCCGGCATCGATGAAGCGCGTGAGGAATTGCAGGAGATAGTTGAATTCCTGCGTGATCCCACCCGCTTCTCCAAGCTTGGCGGGCAGATCCCCAAGGGCGCGTTGCTGGTCGGCTCTCCCGGCACCGGCAAGACCTTGCTCGCCCGTGCAATTGCGGGTGAAGCGGGCGTGCCGTTCTTCACCATTTCCGGTTCGGACTTCGTCGAAATGTTCGTTGGCGTAGGTGCCAGCCGCGTACGCGACATGTTTGAGCAAGCGAAAAAGAACGCGCCGTGCATCGTCTTCATCGACGAAATCGACGCTGTCGGTCGTCACCGTGGCCATGGTCTTGGCAACTCGAACGACGAGCGTGAGCAGACGTTGAACCAGTTGCTGGTCGAAATGGATGGCTTCGAAGCAAACGAAGGCATCATCATCATTGCCGCCACCAACCGTCCGGACGTGCTTGACCCCGCTCTGCTTCGTCCCGGCCGTTTTGACCGTCAGGTCGTTGTCCCTGTGCCAGACGTTGATGGCCGCGAGAAGATCCTCGACGTGCACATGAAGAAGGTGCCGCTTGCGCCGGACGTGAACGCTCGGGTCATTGCCCGCGGTACGCCAGGATTTTCGGGCGCCGACCTTGCCAACCTGGTGAACGAAGCTGCCCTGCTTGCCGCGCGCCGCAACAAGCGTCTTGTCGCAATGCAGGAATTCGAGGACGCCAAGGACAAGGTCATGATGGGCGCGGAACGCCGCTCCATGGTCATGACCGATGACGAAAAGAAGATGACCGCCTATCACGAGGCTGGCCACGCCATCGTCTCGATCAACGAAGCGGCTTCCGACCCGATCCACAAAGCCACGATCATTCCACGCGGCCGTGCGCTGGGCATGGTGATGCGTTTGCCGGAGCGGGACAATTACTCCTATCACCGTGACAAGATGCATGCGAACCTCGCTGTAGCGATGGGCGGACGCGTGGCTGAAGAGATCGTATTCGGTCACGACAAGGTATCTTCGGGCGCTTCCAGCGACATCCATTATGCGACTGACCTGGCCCGCAACATGGTGACCAAGTGGGGCATGTCGGACAAGCTTGGTCCGCTACAGTACGAACAGAGCACCGAAGGCTATCTTGGCATGGGACAGACCCAGCGTCTGATGGCTGGCGAGGAAACCAATCGTTTGATCGATTCGGAAATCCGGGCATTGGTCGAAGGTGCGCATGCCCGCGCAACTGATGTGCTGAAAACGCAGGAAGACAAGCTGCACCTGCTTGCCAACGCGCTGCTTGAATACGAAACGCTGACCGGCGACGAGATCAAGGAACTGATGGAGACCGGCAAAATCGACCGGCCTGACGAACCCAAGGGATCGACGCGGCCTATCTCCTCTGGCAGCATAGGCGTGCCCAAGGCAGGCAAGAAGTTTTCCGACAAGGGCGGAACCGCACCGCAAGGCGCGTGAGAATATTCCGGGGCGGTCACCTTTGGCTTAAGGGCTGAAGGTAATCGCCCCGTTTTTATGCGCGCCGGATGTGCGCATTAGTGTTCCGCCCCATTCTCTCAATCGCGTCCGTGGGGTGTCATCCGCGAACTATGACTTGTGTAGCTTGCAGCCCGCGTGGACCGGGCCTGCCATAATCTCTGACGAACTGATCAAGGCCAAAGCGCCTGATCTCTGAAGTGCACAGCAAAAAAGGTGGCAACGCTAACGCGCGGCCACCTTTTGCGAATTCTGGCGAAGTGCGCAGCCTGAGCTGCCTACCCCAACTGTTAAACGACGGGCTTATCCGTCGTAATCAGCTCCGATCGACGTGTTGCGAGTCGGTGCAGATGCCGTCACGCGCAGAGCTTCTGCAGACTGGCTGAGCGAGCCGATCTCATCCATTTCATCATCGTCGTCAGGCAGAACGCGCTGCAGCGAAGTGATGAGCGTTTCTTTGAGTTCGGTCGGACGAACGGTTTCTTCCGCGATCTCACGAAGCGCAACAACCGGGTTCTTATCGCGGTCACGATCGACGGTCAGTTCGGCGCCGCCCGAAATTTCACGCGCACGTTGAGCTGCCAACAACACAAGATCGAAACGGTTGGGGATTTTGTCGATGCAATCTTCGACTGTAACGCGCGCCATCGGGCACTCCGCAAAATAGTGGAGAAGAGGTTGAGCAGATAGGTCTCTCCCCCCAAAGAGTCAAGGTTTTGCCGCTGGCGCGCGAACTTTGCCTCAATCTCACGCGACCTGAAGCAAACTGGCCGGCGATTAAAAGGCGGCCGCGACCCACACGGAGCCACGGCCGCACAATCTTCAATCAATCCCGCTTTATCAAGGATTGAACTTCACGATGACATCAAGGCCATAAGTGCGAGCCTGTTCATAGCTCATAGTCATCAGGAAGTTCGGATAGGCGAATGAGTACACCGGCTGCCTGTTGTTGAGCAGGTTTCTGGCCCAAAGGCCGACTTCGACATTTGCCCCTCCCATATCGACATCGCGCAAAGCCACGCGTCCGTTGACGATCGCCTTCGACTGAATGAACTCGTAAGGCCCGAAAACCGGCAGACGCGTCTTGATCTGTGGGTCTTCAATCACGCGGGACTTGGACTGGAACGTGGTGTCCACACGGAACAGCATTGTTGCATCACCGAACAGCGGCTGCGTCACATACATCGCGTGGACAGAGCCCACCCACTTCGGCACGCCGGTGACAACAATGCCGCGGCCCTGATCCAGCAACGGAGATGGATCTCGCCATTTCGCCTCGGTATAGCCGGCCGTGCCTCCGAAGCTGAAGCCGCGGAAGGGCGCAACGTTGAGATCAATTTCAATGCCCTTCGCCTTCAGCGAGCCGCTGGTGATGACGGCGATGTTCAGCTCCGGACGACGAACCGCCGTACCGCTGGTGGTGGCCTGCGCATTATGGTACTTCACGTAGTAAGCTGCGACGTTGAAGCGCACCTTGCGATCCAAAAGGTCGCTCTTCACGCCCAACTCATAAGACGTTGCTGTTTCCGGCGGGAAGTCCAGATCTGCAACGGCGCCGCCTGAAAGAAACGCAGTGCCATGCTTGGCGTAGAGAAGCGTGTCATCATTCGGCTTGTAATTGAGGCCGATCGAGTATGTCGGCTTCGACTTCTTAAAGCGGAACGGCTGGGTCACACTGCCGACGATTTGGCCAAGGCCAAAGCGGTCACCGACGAAGACGCCATCGGACTGGAAGGCGCCGCGCTTTTTGTCCTTGGTATAACGTCCACCGACAACCACTCCAAGCTGGGGCGTAATATCGTATTCAGCCTGCGCGTACACAGCCACAGAATCCGTCTTGCCCGTAGAACGCAGCGGGTTGCCCAGCGGAATCAGCTCACCAAAAGGCTGGAACGCCATATTGGCGGCGAACCCCGGTAACCCCCCGTCAAGGGAGGATCCATGATAGTAGAGAAAACCGCCCGTAAGAGTGAGCCGATCGCTCGTATAATAGACCTGGGTTTCATTGCTGATCTGCCAGTGACGTCCATAACCCTGCCCTTCATACGGCGCGAAGTAGAGCGGGTTTGTGCCTGCCTGCGCTATCATGCCATTGAAGGCCGTCACGTATCCGCCGATGATCGCCCCCTGCTGTTGGGGCGTCAGGTTCGCGAAGCCCGGGGTTCTGGATGCCGCTACCCACGTCGCATAAGGTTGAACGGCTCCGGGCGTAAATTGAAGTCCACTCAGACCCGCGATTGTGGAGCCACCGGCCCACAGGGCGTTCTTGCGGTATGACAGGATGTTCTTGAGAGAGACGCTGTCGGAAACCTGCCAGTCGATCGTCAGGTTGTGTCCCTGCACACGCTGGAAACCAGCGGTATTCCAAGCATTATTGATCGCGTCCGGACGCCGGGCATCGGGGTTCAGTACAACCGGCCCATATGCTCCGCCCCCTGGGGGTTGGGCCGCGATGATTCCCGCCAGCATCCTTCCGGTGAAATCGTTGGGATTGACGACCGGCGTGCTGCGAGCTTCCTGACCGAACTTGCCCTCCGCCCAATCAAATTTGTAGCTGACGGTAACATCCCCGCCGTTGTCGAAGCGCAGTGCGGCGAATATTGATTCGTAGTTCTTGTTCCCCAGCCATTTCGGCGAAGTCTGCCGCCCGACCCTGGTGAACGGGTTTGTGCGATCCCAGCGGGTACCCGCGCCCAGATTGCGGACGTCTCCGCGCTTTTCATCATGCACATACGTCACGCGCGCGCTGAACGGTCCCAAAGCAGGGCTATTGATAGTAGTACGCGTGCGGAACTGGGCCTGATTGCCCACAGTGACATCCTGACGGAAATCGAATTTTCCAGTAGGATTGGGTGTGATGAACTGAACTGCGCCCGCGGTGGAGTTGCGGCCGAACAATGTGCCCTGCGGCCCGCGCAACACTTCGATACGCTCCAGATCGGGCATATCAACAATCGTGCCTCGGTTGCCGCCGATATAAACACCATCGACATACATCGAAATCTGGCGATCCTGTGACGGGACGGATGCGTTGGCATTACGGCCGCGCATGGCGAAACTGGGCGATGCCAGACCGCCGGGTGTTTTACGAGCGATCAGACCCGGTGCTAGACCAGTGAGATCCGCCGTGCTGGTTACGCGGTTAACCTGCAGCGTATCCTCCCCAAGGGCGGAAACGGCGATGGGAACATCCTGAATACTCTGTTCACGTTTTTGCGCCGTCACGATGATGTCGTTGAGGCCGTAACCGGCGTCCTGCGCATAGGCCGCGCCAGACAGCCCTGCCACCAAGACTATGGCCGAGCTGCCCAGCAGACGTGATATCACCTTGTTATGATGCATTTTGTCCTCCCCATCCCTACCAATTTTTGATTGGTATAAAATAATGCACATTTTTATGTGATTGTTGCGCACTTTTAGCGCGTGCAGGCTGCATTATTTCAATTTTGAGCGTCAAGAGCAATCAATTTAGCACTGCAATACATAATTGCCGGTTTGGGACGCGGCATTCAGCAAAAAATTCCCGCAATACCAGCGAGCCAACAGAACGTTGGACGCGGTGGAAAGCATCGATTATCTATATCGTACAGTTCCGGTTTCGCCTGCCTGCGGTGGGCGAAGCGCGGATAACAAAAGTTTTCGGGAGCAAGAGATGCCGACACCTACCCATGATATCGTTATTCGCGGCGGCACTATCGTTGATGGCAGCGGGAAGCCTGCTTTTGTCGGAGACATTGCCATCGATGGCGAATGGATCTCCGAAGTCGGCACCGTGTCTGGCACGGGTGCGCAGGAATTCGACGCAAGCGGCCTTCTGGTAACCCCCGGCTTTGTGGACATTCACACCCATTACGATGGCCAGTTGATCTGGTCGGAATACCTCTCCCCCTCCTCCAATCATGGCGTGACTACGGTTGTGACAGGCAATTGCGGCATCGGCTTTGCGCCCTGCCGGCCTGATGATCACGTCAAGCTGATTGAATTGATGGAAGGAGTTGAGGATATTCCTGAACCCGTAACTTCCGCGGGGCTCGATTGGAGCTGGGAGACATTCCCCGAATTTCTCGATGCAGTGGATCGCCGCAAGCATGACATCGACGTGGCAGTGATGGTGCCGCACTCGGCACTGCGGGTTTACGTGATGGGTGATCGCGCGATCCGCCGGGAACCTGCCACGGGCGAAGACATCTCCTCAATGAAATCGCTGCTGACCGAGGCCATCAAGGCTGGGGCAGCTGGCATGGGCACGTCCCGCGTTCATGTCCACAAAAGCTCATCCGGAGAGCTCGTGCCCACCTTCGGCGTATCGGAAAACGAACTTGTCGAACTGGGCCACGCCATGTCCGAAGCTGGCACTGGCGTTTTCCAGATGATCGGCGAATCCACCGGCGAAGGTCCGACAGGCGATTTCGGCATCATGCTCAACATCGCTCAGAAGACGGGCAGGCAGGTGACCTTCACCAGTGCGCAATCATCCCGCGCGCCTTATCAGTATCGCGAACTGCTGGCCGCGCTGCGCGAAGCCAACGATAATGGCGCCAAGATCACCGCGCAGATGTTTCCGCGACCGATCGGACTGATGATCGGCCTCAACGCTACCGCCAACCCATTCTGCATGACACCGGCATGGCAGGAAATCGCCGATCTTCCGCTGGAGGAGAAAGTGGCTCGCATGCGCGATCCGCAGATACGCCGCCGCCTGATCGATGAAGCTCCTGGCGAGCCCAAGCATCCTCTGTTTCCGCTGGCGCGCAACTGGGCGCAGCTCTTCCCCCTGGACGTTGAATCCCCCAATTACGAGCCGGACCAGTCGCAAAGCATGGAAGCGCTGGCCGCTGCTGCTGGTGTTCCGGTTGAAGAGTTTGTCTATGACCAGTTGCTGGAGCAGGACGGCAACAACCTGCTGATTGCCGCGCTCGGCAACTTTTCTCTCTACAATCTTGATCACGTGCATGAGATGCTGACCGATCCCAACGTTGTGGTCGGGCTTGGCGATGGTGGCGCTCACTATGGCATGGTCTGTGATGCCAGCTATCCGACCACAGCGCTGACTCACTGGGTGCGTGATCGCAAGGGCACCCGCTTCTCACTGGAAGAAATGATCAAGACGCTGTCGCGCGATCCTGCGCTGGTATTCGGCCTTGAGGATCGCGGCCTATTGCAGCCGGGCTACCGCGCGCACGTGAATCTGATCGATCATGATCGCCTGAAGCTGTTCCGCCCGGAAATCGTGCACGACCTGCCCGGCGGCGGGCGGCGCCTTCACCAGCGTGCCGAAGGCTATGTAATGACCATCGTCAACGGCAAGGTAACGCGTGAAAACGATGCTCCCGTCGGCAGCGCATTGCCCGGTCGCCTCCTGCGCGGACCGCAGCATGTCAGTGCCGCAGCACTGGAAGCTGAACCCGCAGAATAAGCAACGCTTCCCATCGCCCGGGCAATGACTGGGCGTGGAGTTAGCTTTATCTTGCCCTGGCTCCTCATCATCGGGCAGGCTGCCGCCTTCGATAACACGGGGCGGCTGCTCGCCCGAGGGGAGGAGAAAGCCATGACATATCGCGTGGTACATTGGGGCACCGGCGCAACCGGTCGCCATGCGCTTGCTGCCGTGCTTGACCGGGACGATCTGGAACTGATCGGCCACTATGTGTTCAATCCCGAAAAGGAGGGGCGCGATTCGGGCGAATTGATCGGACGTTCCCCGGTCGGCGTCAAAGCCACCCGCGATCTTGATGCGCTGATTGCGCTCAAGCCCGACGTCGTGACCTACTTCGGCAATGGCGTGCGCGATAATGCGCAGACCACTGATGAAATCGCCCGCTTCCTTGCGAATGGCATCAACGTGGTGACAAGCTCGCTCGCGTCGGCAATCCATCCCCATTCTGCGACAGATGCGAACCTCGTGAAACTGCGCGAGGCATGCCAACAAGGCGGAGCGAGCCTGTTCGCCAGCGGCGTGGATCCCGGTTTTGCCACGGGCATGCTTTCCGTGGCCGCCCTGTCGGCAACCAACAAGATTGACCGTGTGCGCCTTCAGGAATTTGCGAATTACGGCAACTACCCGGATGAGCAGACCGGGCGCGGGATCTGGGGTTTTGGCCTGCCTCTCGATGCGCAGACGCTGGTTTCCACCGGTGTCTTGTTGCGGTCTTCATGGTCGGGCACGATCGAGGCCAACGCCCGTGCGCTTGGCTGGGAGATCGAAGAATATCGCACTACCTGCGTCACCGCTCCTGCCCGCCAGGCCTATGACACCGCCATTGGCCGTATCGAGCAGGGTACAACCAGCGCCGTGTGGTTCCAGTTGATCGGCGTAGTGGGCGGCGAGGAGAAAATCATACTCGAGCACATCAACTGGATCGACGCTGACGACATCCCTGAAGGCTGGCCGCCGCCGCCGTTCTATCGCGGCAAGCTGGCTGAAACCTCCTATCGCATCTGCGTGGAAGGCCAGCCCGCCTACGACCTCGAACTTTCGATGGGCAACGGCGACGACGATGGGCTAGGCGTGACCGCGATGCACTGCATCAATGCCATCCCGATGACGGTACAAGCAGCGCCGGGCGTGATCGACCAGTGCCAGATCAAGCCGTTCGGTCCCGGCGCGCTACAGTAGGCAGCTTACTTGCGGCGCAAGCTGCTCAACTTCACGACCCGCGTTTGGATCGGCTGGATTTCGCTAGCAGGCAGGAGGAACCGCCAGAAGATGGTGCCCTGCTCCCGCCCGGCGACGTCCAGCCAGTTCGGCACGCCGGGATCGGAATGGGCAACGATCATCCGGAATGACCCATCTTCGTCCAGCCGGGTTTGCTTGCGGTTTAGTGATATGCGCCGGTTCTCAAAATCGTGGGTGCACAAATAGCGGCTGAACAGCAGGACATTGGCAAAGCGGCAATCAGGGAACCGCCCACGCATTTCCAGCGCCTCATCCGGGGCCAGCTTATAAGGTGCCATGAAGTAGCGATTGTCGGCCGCCGCATATCCAACCGAGCGATTGTCCGTTTTGATCCGAGGGTCGGGGAACACGTTCGGCTCGTTCGACGAATAGGGTGAGCGTAACGGGCTGTTCCGCACCACATCGGTGGGTTTGCCCACAGCCAGTATCGTATTGAAATAGGCCGTGGTCGCACGCAGCCGATCGGCAACAAGTTCGTCGCCGGGTGGCGGCGGTACGGTGAGAGTCTCTCCCTGAGAGATTGTCAGCGGAATGTGCAGCTTTGGATCGGCTGCGGCAGAACCGGTCCATTCGAAATAATGCCGGGTGGTGATGGATCGCGCATCAGGCGCAAGTTCCAGCCAGTTGCGTTCACGGCGCGGCCCGCCGACGAAGATTTCGTAAGAACCATCGGCGGAAATATCGAACTCGGTATCGTTCAGGGTTGCGCCCAGCCCTTTCGGCATGCCGCCATCGCTGTCGGACCGTTCGATCGTAAAAGACGTGTAATCTGCCCCCGCAACATTCCCCCGGATCACATATTGCCGATCAGGACGAACCGGAGCGAAGAAATAAACTGCATCGGGATTATCGCCCAAAAGCTTGCGATCTGGCCGTACAAAACGGGTGAAACGCGGCCTTTCGGGATCCGCAGCGCTCCAGAAATTGAGTGCGGTTTCAAGTGCGGCGGCCATGTAGGTACGGGCCTCGGCTGCGTCGACTTCGTTTCCCCCGGCATAGGGCGGTTTGCTGTAAACATCGTCCATGGCCACCATTGCGGTCGCAAGTTCGCGCCAAGCCGCGCTAGCTGCTCCTCCTGCAGGCGCTGCGGCCTGAGCTGCAGCAAATGGCACCAGTGAGGCCGGCAGTGCCGCCCCGGCTCCGCCAATCGCCGCGCCTTTCAACAAAACCCTTCGCGAAGTTGCCATGTCATGCTCTCCCCTACGCCGTCGTTGCGGCATTTCGTTATCCGGCGATCACGTCAGGGCATCGTCATCAAGTGACGCATACTGGACCGCTCGATCATCCCATAAGCTTCCTCGCCGTCCCAGCTATAGTGCGCCAGCGCCTGATAGAGCGGAGGGAAGCCGGTATCGGCCGGCATGATGGATGGCATGCCGCCCATCGTCTTGCCGCCAAAGCGGTATTCCTTTCCATCCTCGGCCTGCATCACACAACCAACATCCTCGCCAGAGAACTGATAATGGCGCAGCCAAGGCGATTTCACCGCGCGTGCCGGGATCAGTTCACCCTCGCCCAGATATACGTATCCCTCGTTATAGCTGTACTCAGCGCCCTCCTTGCCGGGATAGGCAATATATCCAAACGCCTTGCCGCTGTGGAACACTGCCGACTGCCAGCAATGGCCCACGAATTCGTCCAGCTTGCGGATGCCCGCTCTACGAATGCGCAGGGCGCCGCCGGTGAACGGGCGGTCCACTCCATCGTAATTGACCACACCCTCCACCCGGCAAAGCTGTTCCAGACGGTCACCGCCCATGGCGAGCGCCTCAGCCGATCCGCCTTTCATGCGGGCCGCCGCATCGCCGGACATCGTGCCCTGAATCCACGGTGGCACCACGGGTTTGGCATCAATCGTGAACCGCAACGGGGCGAGCTTCGTGGTGGTGAAGTTTTCGACCAGCATTTCCTCAAAGGTGCCGGTCAGTAGCGCCCCTGAAAAGCCGGAGCGGTAGCGTCCAAACGGCTCAAGACAATCGAACCACAGGCCGCCTGCCCCAAAGTGCGAGGGGTTGCCATCCGAACCGATCACCTTGTGCCCCGGTGCCGGTCCCCACTGGCGCATCATCAGCCCGTCGGCCGTTACGAAGCTCATCTGGATCAGCGGATTGTCCCAGTTGGGTGCGGTGGCCTCTACGGCGAACCGGGGGAAACCAAAGCGCCCCTGATCATCCCATAGCCACCAGTTGATGCCTTCCTGCATTCCCGGCGCAGTTTGCCGCTCGGTAAGGACATATTCACTTGCCGGATCGAGTCCGCCCGTCAGGTCCGTCACATTGCCTCCATTTCTTTTTTGGGAAGGTTTTGCCGCGAAAGCCAGCGCCGGCGCAGCTGAGATGGCAACCCCTGCTCCTGCGAAAGCGATTGCCTCCCTGCGGGAGAGCAGCCTGGATGTACGCACATTATCCCCCCCCCAACTGATCGCTCACCTTTTTCGGCAACACAGATCGCGGCGTGTTTGTGCAATGGCTATAGCAACCCATCCCGCTTGCGAAGCAATATTCGGCATTTCGTTCTTGGCATTGTAAAGACATCGTTGTGGCGCACTTGACAAGACCCACTTCCTGATGCCCACAATGGCACCCAAGAACTGAAGTGAGGAGAGCCTGTTTCTGCTTTCGTCGATGCCGGATTTTCATGACCGGGCGATCAAGGCGGCTGAAAGCTCTCTGATGCGCAGCTGAATGTTGCAGCCAACCACGCGAATACATTGCGAAGTGGACCTAGAGAATGAGCAAGACCGATAGCGAACGCAAGGCGCTGGATGCCTATCTTGGCAAGAACATTCGCCCAGTGGAGCCCAACAGCAGCCTGATGCAAAGCACTTCGCGCTGGCTGAATCACGGGAAGGTTCGCGAAGTCATTCCAATCTGGTTGCTGCGCAAGAACGGGCCTGATTTCCCCGTAGAAGCCGATCACACTCTGGGCCTTGCCACCGCATTCAGCGAAGTTATCCCGCCCGAAGAAGTGGCTGCGCTGATGGAAGAGGAGCGGCGCATCAATCCCCAGTTGAACGAGTGGTTTGAGGAAGGCTTCGTTTCCACCTACTCAAACGATGATTTCATGGCCTATGCGCCCGGAACAGTCGGCGGCTTGATCGGCCATCAGATCCGCGAGCATGGTTTTGACCTTACACTCGGCGTGGGCAATCAGGTGCCCGAGAACATGTCGTCTATGCAATACTGGCATCTGCGCAGCCGCCAATCTCACGATTTCGAACATATCCTGACGGGCGGCCAGTTCAATTCTCTGGGCGAAGTGGCCGTCACTTTCGGCCGCGTCGCCAACCAGTCCCAACACCTCAGCCCTCCGCTTGCGTCCGCGCTTAACGCTTATCAGGCCTTCGCTGGCCTGCGTATGGTGACCCGATCCATGCTCCACTATCCTGAAACGCTGGTGCCGACTTTGCGCTGTCTCGAACAGGGCATCGCCGTTGGGCTGGCCTCGCCTCCGTTCTGGTACTTCAAATGGGAAGATGTGTTTCACATGACGCCCGCAGAGGCGCGCGAACACTTCGGCGTGCCTGCCATCGAAGATGTCGACACCCATGAGGAATCGATCATTTTCCGGGAGGATGCGCCGCCACTGGCCGAAGCCGCTGAATAGGCAGCACTACAAGAAAATAGAGCCAAAAGGCTGTTCAGGGAGAGAATGCTGTGAAGACCATATTCGTGACCGGCGCCACCGGGATTCTTGGCGCGAACCTGTGCACTCACCTGCTTGCCAAGGGGTATAAGGTACGCGCCACGGTCCGTGATATGGATGCGGAAGATAGCAAGGTATTGGCTCAAGCAGGCGTTGAGGTTCTGCCCGGAGATCTGAAGGACCAGCCCAGCCTGGCCCGCGCGATCGACGGTGCCGATGGGATCATCCATTCCGGCGCCATGCTGGGCCGCCCGGGCGCCAGCTGGGAAGAAGGTTATGCGACGAATGTGGTTGGCACGATCAATCTCCTTTCGGCGGCGGCTGACGCAGGCAACCCGCCCATCGTTCAGGTTCTGACGACGACGTTCTTCGATGGCGAGCACACTTTTAACGAAGACTCCCCACTCGATCTGCATTTCAACAATCGAGACGTCTACTCAGTCACCAAGCGGCTGGCCTATGTCGAAGGGCTGGCCCGCGTGCGCGAGGGGCAAGACATTCGCTTTATGGTGCCCGGCGCCATCTATGGCCCTTCGATTTGCGTCGAAAAGGCAATGTCCGCCAACACCTTCAACGACCGCTTCGTCAAAGCCATTAAAGGCGAAATGCCCACTCAACTTCCCCTACCTATGCCTTGGGTGACCGCAGACGATTGCGCCTATGTCTGCATCGCCGCGTTGGAGGAAGGCGAAGCGGGCAAGAAATACATCGCACATGGCCCGGCAGATGCCACCGGCACCGTCGCGCAAATCGTCAACCGGGCATGCGAGATCGCGGGCGCACCCCACCGCGTCGGGGAATATTCCAAGGACGAACTGGGATCGCCTGAACTGATCGAAATCTTCGGCCCAACCATCCCTCTACTCGCCCAACGCAGCTATCCGGAGCCATTCTCCGATTGCACGAAGACGCAGCGGGAACTTGGCTATCGGCCCACGCCGCTGGAGGATGGGCTGACTGAAACGGTCAACTGGATGCGTGAGATCGGCGCGATCTGAGGCCGCCTTCGACTTTCCCACAAATTGCAACATCACTCTCAAAAGGATGCTGGTGATGATGAAACGCTTGCTGCTCGCTGTCGCCCTCACACTTGCCACCCCTGCCGCCGCCGCAGATGATGGTCGCTTCACGATCGCGGTTATTCCCGACACGCAGAACTACCTGGATTACAAGCACCAGACGGGAGAGGGTTTCCCGTTCGATGCGCGCGACATTTTCCTGAAGCAAATGCGCTATATTGCAGACAACGCCGAAAGCGCCGGCGGTGAAATCGCTTTTGTGACCGCGCTTGGCGACGTGTGGCAGCACCAGACACTGACTATTGATCCGGATCATGTGATGCGTGGTTTCAAGGTCGCCCCCGATGCGATCTTCAGCAAGCTGTTCGCGCCCACCACCAAGGTTTACGAAGTGGAAATGCCAGTTGCGAAACAAGGCTACGAGCTGATCGCTGGCAAGGTTCCCTTCTCAGTGGTTCCGGGCAACCACGATTATGACGCGATGTGGACCGACTCCAAGTTTCCGTCGGCCCCGAAGATCGATCCAAAAGATTTGACTACCATCGGCGTCCTGCACCCCGGTGGGCTGAGCAATTTTCGGGCCGTCTTCGGAGAGCACACGCCGTTCTTCAAGGACAAGGAATGGTATGTTTCCGCCAATGACGGCGGTGCGGACAGCGCGCAAGTATTCGAAGCGGGTGGATACAAGTTCCTGCACATCGGGCTGCAGTTCGATGCGCCCGATACTTCGCTCGCGTGGGCAGCGAAGGTAATTGCGCAGCATCCCGGTCTTCCCACCATCGTCACCACCCATGATTACATGGACAAGGAAGGCGCACGCACCCCTAATTCTCTGATCGACGGCAACAAAGTTGATCCCATCGGCAATAACAACCCGGAGATGGTGTGGGACAAGCTGCTCAGCCAGCACGACCAGATCTTCATGGTGCTATGCGGCCACCAGCATGGGCAGGCCATCCGCACTGACCAGAACCGCTTTGGCAACAATGTCTATCAGGTGCTGGCTGATTATCAGGACCGCGGGCAGACCGCGAAGGACGCCGGCGTCAAAGGCCTGAACGGCTACCCCGTCGGTATCGGTGATGGCTGGATGCGGCTCATGGAATTCGACATGACGGGCAAAACACCGGCGATCCATGTGCGGACATATTCCACACACTATGAGAAGCAGAGCACCGACACCCCCCAATACGCCGCTTGGTACAAAGCATCGGAAAAACCGAACTTGAGCGATAACGCCTTCCACCGCGAAGACGATTTCAAGATCGAATTAACCGACTTTCACAAGCGCTTCAAAAAGGCGAAATAACGGCCACGCCCTCTTGGTTTTTTGGGAACGCGAGGGAGCGGACAGAATCCGCTCCTGTCATTGACAGTTGCCGGGCAAGGCGAATGAAGCGCATAGTGCGCGCCTAGAGCCATGCTTGCAGCAACGATCCTTGCGGTTCACGTCCTCATCATCGCGTTCAACATCGCGGGGCTGGTGGTTATCCCCATTGGATCTTGGCGGGGCTGGTCATTTGTACACGCGCCGTTCTGGCGATTGGCGCATGTGGTCTCGCTGGGGGTGACGGCCGTTCAGGCAGCTCTGGGTCAAGCCTGCTTTCTCACTACCTGGCAATATGACGCGGGTGGCGTGCAGGGAGAGCAGGAACCACTGATCATGCGCTGGGTGAACGCGCTGGTTTATTGGGACATTCCACTTTCCGTGTTCACATGGATTTACGTGTGCGTGCTGATCTATGCCGTTGCACTGCTATGGCTTGTGCCGCTCCGCCACCGCCCGAAGGCGCGATAGGTCGCGGAAGCCGCCCATTCGTCCTCCCCATAACTGCCGACCGTCCGCGTTGTGGGCTCATCCCCGCTTCCCTGGGCTTTGCTCAACCCGCTTCTCCGAACAATTCACGCACTGCCGGAGCCATGACCTTAAGCGAGGCATTGCGCGGCAATTCTTCGACGCAGATCACGCGGACAGGCACCTGATAGGCCAGCAAATGACCTCGCGCGAATTCAAGCAGTTCCGCCTCGGCAGGCTCTGCCGCTCCTGCCGCCAGTTCCACCGCCGCGACGGGAACTTCGCCAAGCCTTGCATCCGGCAGGCCAACAACAGCAACGTCACGCACGGCCGGATGCAGGCGCAGCACGTCCTCAACCATCCCCGGTGGGATCGAGTAGCCGCCCCGGTCAATCGCGTTGTCGGCCCTGCCCGTGACATAGACAAAACCGTCCTCGTCGATGTGGGCGATGTCGGTCGTGCGTATCCAGTCCGGTCCCACCCGTTCGACCTTGGCGTGCAAGAGGCCGGATGTGCCGGCCCGTACTTCCTCGCCAGTTTGCGGATCGACAACCCGCACTTCCACTCCAGGAATGGGGTTGCCCACGCTACCGCGCTTTTCCTGCCGATATCGGTCGTAGAGCTCGTCAGTCCACACAATGAACCGCAAGTTTCCGTCGCGCCATAGGCCCCGAACACGCGGATGCCATAGCGTGCCTCAAACTCGTCCTGCAGATCGGGATCGAGTTTTGACGCACCGGAAACGATCGTTTTCAGTGATGACAGATCCTCTCTCGGAACGTTCGCATCAAGGATCATGCGGAGGCCTACCGGCTGCACCGAAAGCACATCAGGCCCATACTCTTTGACTGCCCTTGCCCAAGGCTCAACCGCAAACTTGTCCAGCATGACGATCCGCTGCCCGATCAGCACCGAAGGCAGCATCATGCAGACCCCGCCGATATTGCCGAGCGAGAGGCCGGAAATGGCAGGCGGCAGGCCCTGTCCCGATAGCGCGCCATCACTTCCGCCAAAAAGTGCTGTGCCATGCGCAGTCCCCAGCGCCAGCTCCAGTGTCCGCCAGAGGATCGGGATGCGCTTTGGCGGGCCAGTCGTTCCGCTGCTCAGGAGTTCGAGAGCAACCGCCGGATCGGAAGCCGCTGCTTCACGCGTTCCTTTCGGCGGGATTGTGCGCGGCATTCCAGACAGCGCATCCGGCAATACAACCGCCAGCGTCCCCGCGTCTGAAGCTGCATCAAGCACCGCCTCCAGCCAGTACGCTTCGTCCCCCAGCACCGCAGGCAGGTTCAACGCTGCGATTTCCCCTGCAAGGCGTTCTGGCTTTTGCGCGCCATGCAGCATCACCACGGTGTACCCATGCGCGATGAGGCCCAGCATTGCAGACAGCACGCCTGGATTGTTGCGCACTATCAGCCCGATGCGCTGCTCTTCGCGACATTGCTCCGCAATTATCGTGGCCAGGCGCTCCGACAATGCATGAAGCTGCGCCCAACTATGCCAAATGCCGTGGTATTCGACAGCATCGGCATCCCCGCCTTCCCGCAAGGTCCGCGCAATGATCGCGGAAAGTCCGCGAGGCTCCGACATATCGCTCATAGCGTTTGCCCTGCTTCCAGGGTCACTACCGCTTTGCCCACGAACTGTCGTGCAATAAGCTTTTCGGCCACTCGCTCGATATTCTCCCAGCTGTCCGTAAGACCGATTTCAATGGGAAGCTTGCCGGACGCGACTAGACGCAGCAGCCGCTCCATTCCCTCGGCAGGGGTGGAAAGCCGGTCCCTGAACAGCACGAAACCTTGCAAGGAGGCGCTGCCGGTCATGAAGAACCGCTCTGCATCGAACAACGTATCGGCCTGATCGGTTACGCCCAGTGTCACGCACTTGCCCGCCTCCGTCAGCATGCCCATCGCCTCACCCAGCGTAGCACCGCCAAGTGTCTCTACGATGAGGTCAAACGGTCCATTCCCCCCCACGCCCCGCAACCCGCTTTGAACCGATATTACCTTTGTGCCCTGGGGAAACAGCGGGCGACAATGCTCTGCTGGCCGCCGCACCACTGCCGTAACCTGCCCGCCTGACAACGCAGCAAGGTGCACTGCGAAATAGCCGACGCCGCCCGTGGCACCCGTCACCAGAACCTTGCGTCCGACCAGATTGCCGCCTGCATCAATCGCACCCAATGCCGTAAGACCAGCCACCGGCAGGGACGCCGCTTGCTCAAATGAAACTCCGTCGGGAATGGACGCGATCTGCCGCGGAGCCACAGCCAGCACTGCCGCCCAGGCCCCCGACGGGAGGAATCCGGCAACGCGCGTGCCTGGTGTCAAATGCGACGTCCCGCCGCCTGCCACTTCACCTGCAAAATCCCAGCCGGGCCGAAAGCCCTGTCCCGCGGCTCGCGCACGCAGCACCTCACCACGATTGATCGATATGGCGTGGACACGGACCAGCAATTCGCCTGGCCCGGCAGAGGGCAGTTCGGCTGCGGCCACCGCAAGTTGACCTGCGTGGTTCACCTCTATGGCCCGCATCCATCCTCCTTTTCTCTTCCCGTGCCATTGTGATCAGGCCCGCCTTTCCCATGATGCATTTTGACAGGAAAGTTGTCAAAAATTGCAGGGTAGGTTTATCCTGTGATCAGTTCTCGGAAACTAAATACTTGATCAGGTGATGGCTTTTTTTACATCCGTCAGGAACGCGACAGGCCCCGGAGAATTGTTCTGGGCGAATAACCAGCCCCGATGCCACTTCTTTCCTTTCCCAAATCACCCAGGATCAATCAGGTGCATACTCTGACAGTACCGCCGCTAGTTTTGCCGCGCGGTGCTGATTAACGATATGTTCGGCTCTGGCGCTCATCCTAGAGGATCACACGACTGTCCGTGCACGAGTCAACGATGATCAACATCTACACCGGCATCAAGCACGATCATGATCCCTCAGCGCTGCTGATCGCTATCCTGATCTGCGCCTTCGGATCGTTGATCGCGCTTTCGATCGGGGCGCACGCGACGGCATGCCATGGGCTGGAGCGTCGCCTTAGGCTCTCTCTGGCCGGCGTTGTAACCGGGCTCACCCTCTGGGCCACCCACTTCGCCGCTATGCTCGGCTACCAGCCAGGGGTCGAGGTGCGCTTCAATGCGGCCGTCGCACTCGCGTCGGCGAGCATGGCGATCCTGATGTCCGGATGTGGTTGGTTCATCCTTGCAACCGGGCTGCGCATGCGCGGATATCTTGGGGGTATGATGATCGGGCTGGCACTGATCGCTGCCCACTTTATCGATATGAGTGCGCTGAAAGTCGATGGCGTGGTACTCTACGACCGCTCCCTAATCGCGCTGGCAATCGCCATCGGGCTGCCCTTGTGCACCGTTGCCGGTTTACTCATCCAACGCCAGGTGCGGCTGACCCTGCCGCTGGGAATGGCCTTTCTGACGGCCGGGACAGTGACGCTCCACCTGGTTGCCATGTCCTCCGTGACAATCATCCCGACCGGTGCCGCCAGTTTCAGCCAGCTTGATCTTGGGATCGACAGTTTCACGCTGCTCGTTATCGGCTCTTGCGCGTTCGTCCTGCTTGTGGGCGGCGCACTGGTACTGCACGATCTTGATCTCGCCCGCAAAATGGCCGCAGATCGTGAACGGCTTAGGCGCAGCGAAGAGCATCACCGTTTCTCGGTGGAACTGAGCCCGCAAATCCCATGGACTGCCGACGCAGCTGGGAACATCGTGGAAATCAGTCCTCGCTGGGGCTCAGTTGTGGGCGAAGACCCGTCACAGGCGCTTGGCAATGGCTGGATAAATAAGGTGCATCCCGAAGACGCTGCGGCAGTGGCTTCGGTCTGGACCAATGCCGTCCAGAGCGGCAACGGCGAAAGTGCCGATGTCCGGTATCGCATGCTTTGCGCCGACGGATCGTTTCGCTGGTTCCGTGCGCGTGCGCGCGCCCGTCTCAACCCGAACGGCAGCGTGCGGCTATGGTACGGCAACCTGGAGGACATCGATAAACAAGTGAAGTCCGAAATGGCCCTTCGCGAAAGCGAGGAGCGCTACCGGCTCGCCTCCCTCGCAGCCAACGACGTCATCTGGGACTGTTGGGTGGATACCGAAGTGGTCGAATGGAGCGGTGCGGTCCAGAATGTGCTGGGCTTCCCCGGCCCCCGGTTCACAACCCACCGCACATGGTGGCACGGGCGTCTCCATCCAGACGACAAGGAAGCCGTTCTGGCAGAAGTCAAAACGCTCCTGGCATCCGAGCGTGATACGTGGACGCAGGCATTCCGCTTTCGCCGTGAGACTGGCGACTATATCGACCTGCTAAGCCGCACTTATGTGGTGCGCGATGCAGACCGCAACCCGGTGCGCATCGTCGGCTCGCTGATGGACATCACGGCGCGCAAACGAAGCGAGGACGAACTTCGCTGGGCTGCGCATCATGATCCGCTGACGTCTCTTCCCAATCGCAAGCTGTTTGCCTTGACGCTTGATGCTGCGCTCGATCATGCGCGCACCAAGGGTTCGAGCGTGGGGCTTGTCGTGATCGACGTGGACGGCTTCAAGAACCTCAACGACACTCTTGGCCATGCCGCGGGCGATGCCGCCCTTAAGGCCGTCGCCTCGCAGCTGATCTCCACCTTCCCGGCCGCCGCCACCGTCGCGCGACTGGGCGGGGACGAATTCGCGATTGTCTTTCCCTTCCATGATCACGACCGCATGTCCGAAGAAGCACTTGAAAAGCTCCTGGCTACGATGGGTCCGCACGTTGCTCTCGACGGTCGACAACTCGATATCAGCTTGAGTGCGGGTTCTGCGAGTTTTCCCCGCCATGGAGAGGATTCGGAGGAGTTGCTCAAAAGCGCCGACCTTGCGCTCTATGCAGCGAAGGCGGATGGAGTTGGCAAGGCACGGCGATTTGATCCGGGAATGCGTGAAGCGGCCGAAATCGAGAACCAGATGCGCACCGATGCCCGCGAAGCGTTGAAGGCTGGCTGGATCGTGCCCTTCTACCAGCCAAAGATATGTTTGCTCAGCGGCTCGATCATCGGGTTCGAGGCGTTGCTGCGCCTGCGCCATCCAGAGCGTGGCGTTCAATTGCCGGGCACGATCATGGCTGCATTCGACGATTACCGGATTGCACCAGAACTCACTGACCAGATGCTGACACAGATTGTGGATGACATCGCCGGCTGGCTTGCGCAAGGTCTGGACTGCGGCCGCATTGCCATGAACGGATCGGCCCAGGACTTTCGGCGAGGAGATCTGACGCGCCGCATCCTCGACAACCTTGCTCGTGTCGGGGTGCCCGCCTCGCGGTTCGAGCTTGAGATTACCGAGCGGGTATTCTTGGGAAGGCGGGCCGACGATGTGGAGTCTTCGCTTCATGTCCTGCGAGAAGCCGGAGTCACAATCAGTCTTGATGATTTCGGCACGGGATATGCCTCGCTCACCCATCTCAAGCAGTTCCCGGTGGATGTTCTCAAGATCGACCAGTCATTCATCTCGCGCTTGATCTCAAAAAGGCAGCAGGACGCCCTGATCGTGGGCGCCCTCATCGATCTTGCGAAGAACCTCGGCATCCAGACCGTTGCAGAGGGAATCGAGACCGAGCTTCAGGCCTTCATGCTTCGGCGGCGTGGCTGCGATATTGGGCAAGGTCATTACTTTGCGCATCCCCTTCCGGGCCCTGAAGTGCCGCAATTCATAGCCGAATGGAATCCAGAGCTTATGGCGCGTGATGCCGACCTAGCCACTTCAGGCGATTTTTCTATTATTGCTTGAGAAGCGTGCTCTCGCTTTGACAGCACTTGTGCAAAAGATCGTTGCGGACCCTTCACAGGCGGTTTTCAACTCATCGAATATTGCTGACGTTCTTGGAACGACGGGCAGCTATTGGCTGTTGCCTCTTCAAAGGAGCGAGCCAGGCGAACGAGGCCAATCCCGACAGCCACCGCCGTCACAAGTCTGGCCGAGTTTGGACTACGGGTGTTTTTGATTGAGACCGCAAAGTCCGGGGAATTCGACAGCACTTGAGGTAACTTTTTATAGCGGGAGACCTGACATGGCGAACGGACTGGCAGTCATCACCGGCGCATCAACCGGCATCGGCAAGGAGATCGCGAAGATCGCGAGCAAAGAGGGCTATGACCTGATCGTCGTTGCAGACGAGCCGCTCATCAATGCGGCGGCAGGCGACTTACGAAACGGAAAAGGCACCGTCGAAGCGATCGAGGCAGATCTGGCAAACTTTGAAGGCAATGACCGGTTGCTGGCGGCAGTGGGCGATCGGCCAATCGACATTTTAATCGCCAACGCCGGGCGCGGTCTGGGCCATGCGTTTATCGAACAGTCGCCGACCGACTGGCGGCACGTGATCGATACAAACGTCATCGGCACAACATATCTGCTGCAAAAGGTGGCGCAGCGCATGGCCACGCGCGGCGAAGGCCGTATTCTCATCACCGGTTCCATCGCCGGGCTGATCCCGGGCAGCTATCAAGCGGTCTACAACGGCACCAAGGCCTATCTCGACAGCTTTGCCTACGCTTTGCGCGAGGAACTGAGGGACAGTGGGGTTCACGTGACGGTATTGATGCCCGGCCCCACCGACACCGAGTTCTTCCGCCGCGCCAACATGCTAGATACCCCGGTCGGCACCGACGACAGCAAGGAAGACCCGGCAAAGACCGCCGCGAATGGCTGGAAGGCGATGATGGAAGGGTCTGCCCATGTGGTTTCCGGCGCGAAGAACAAGCTGCAGGCGGCCCTGTCTCACCTGACGCCAGACACGGTGCTGGCGAAGCAGCATACGAAGATGGCCAAACCGGAATAGCTCCGCGCACTATCACGAGATGATGAATGGCACGTGCGTTTTGGTGCCGTCGCTTTCGAGAACTGCCCGCCGATGACCGGAACGTGCTCCTCCTCGACATCCGGGCGCCAGTGTTAATAGCCGCGCATTCGGCTCACCCGCTGGTGTCGGACACCTCGGTTGGCGATTGAATTCCCGCATCGGTGGCCACGGTGGCCGCGGGATCTTCAAGAACTTGGGCGCTGCTCTGCCGCTCTAGTTCACCATTCAATTCCGCACCTATGAGGAACACGTAGGAGGACAACCACAGCCAAGTAAGCAGAACGACAACTGCGGCCAGCGACCCATAGGTTGCATTGTAGTTTCCAAAGTTGGCCGCGTAGAAACTGAAACCGCTGGTGGCCGCGATCCAAACTGCGGTAGCAATGAGCGCGCCGGGTGAAAGCCACACCCATTTTGCCTGCGGGCGGCAGGGCGCGTAACGGTAAAGGCATGCTGCAGCTGTAACCACAAGGCCGGCGAGCAGCAGATAGGAAACGATCCGAATACCCGCGAGTACGAAGCCGGGCGCTGACGGGATCAGACCGCTAAGGAATGCCATCGCCGCAGTAGTTCCCAACGCCGTCAACGCGAGAACCAGTCCGCCGAGCACCAGCAGCAGCGACAATACCGTCAACCAGATAAATCCGCGCGTCTCCTTTTCACCGTATGCGATGTTAAGGCCCGTGATCATCGAGGAAGTGGCCCGGCTCACCCCGTACAGAGCGATTGCAAGCGCGATCACCAGACCAAGTCCCTGCTGACTGCTCGAAGTTTTGACCACGCTCACGAGTTGTCTTGAGACCAAATTCGCAGCGTCTTCAGGCAATACGGCAAACAACTCATTGATGTTGCGGGAAACTGTCTGTGCATCGGCCAGCAGGCCATACGTCAGAACGATTGAAGCCAGCGTCGGCACTATCGCCGTAAAGCAGTAGAACGCAATTCCGGCAGCGATAAGCCCAACATTATTTTCATTGACCTTAGTCCATGTCCTTTTCGCCACCTGCCACCAGTCGGCGAGCGACATCTTCCACGGGCTGTTTGCCGTGGTGGCATGATGGGAAGGACGGGAACGCCGAGGCAGTTTCAATTGCTTCCTCACTTAATCTAGCGGGCGGCCATAAAGGTGTAACTGCGTGCGCGCCGCATCGTTGCGATCATGCGATTTCGTCCACTTCAACTCCGAATTCAGAACCATTCCGGCTCAGACCCCTACTTAATTCTCCGCAGCAAAAGTTACGCGCCAGACTGTGTTCGACAGATCGTCAGCCACGAGCAGCGCGTTCCGCGCCGGGTCCCAGGCCACACCCACGGGGCGGCCGCGCGCCTTGCTATCGCCGTCGAGAAAACCGGTGACGATATCGCGCGGCTTGCCCGAAGGTTTTCCGCTAGCGAACGGCACCCACACGACCTTGTACCCGGACGGGGTGTTACGGTTCCAGCTGCCGTGCTGACCGACAAATGCGCCTTCGCCCAGCCCCGGCACATTGGCGAACGCGAGGCCCAGCGCCGCGACATGAGAGCCAAGCGCATAATCGGGTGCGATCGCGCGCGCGACGAGGTCTGGTTCCTGCGGACGGGGTCGCGGATCAACATGTTTGCCCCAATAGCTGTACGGCCAACCGTAAAAAGCGCCGGGACGCAACGATGTCAGATAATCGGGCACGAGATTCTCGCCGATCTCGTCGCGTTCATTAACGACAGACCAGATCACGCCCGTCGCTGGCTCAACTGCAAGCGCCGTTGGGTTGCGAATACCTGACACATAGGTACGATGCGCGCCTGACGCCCGGTCGATTTCCCACACCACCGCACGGTCTTCTTCGACGCCCATGCCCCGTTCGCCGACATTGCTGTTCGATCCGATACCGACGTATAGCTTGGTGCCGTCCGCGCTGGCAGTCAGCGCCTTCGTCCAATGATGATTGATCTGGGAGGGCAGCTTGGTAACCTCGGCGGGCGGCCCCTCGGCGCGGGTCATGCCTTCGCGATAGTTAAAGCGAACAAGCGCATCCTGGTTGGCTACGAACAACTCGTTCCCGACCAGCGCCAAGCCATAGGGCGCGTTCAGCCCTTCGGCGAATGTCGTCTTCAACTCGTAATTGCTGTCACCATCCGCATCGCGAAGCAGCGTCAGCCGGTCGCCGCCCTTCACCGATGTCTTGCCCAAGCTCTTGATATAGCCGGCAATCACGTCCTTGGGCCGCAACTTGGGCGCGCCGCCGCCCGCTCCCTCAGCGACAAGGATATCGCCATTGGGCAGGATCAGCATTTGGCGCGGGACTTTCAAGTCCGTCGCAATCGCACGGATTACCGCGCCTTGCGGCACGGTGGGGAGTGCCGCGTCCCACCCTGTCGGCCGCGGGATTTTCATCGCCGGGACCAGCCGCTGATCAACCCTGGGCAACTGAGGCTGCGAACCGGTCTGGTCCAGCTCCGGTGCGTCGCCGCATGCGGCAAGCGCGACCGCGGCTGCCAATACCGCGAAATGCTTTACCTGCCTCATGTCGGCCTCCCCTTGTCTGCCGAGTAACCGATCCAGCCAGCTGCCAGCGCCAACACCGTCGAGATTACCGAAAGCAGCAGCCCCGCCGTGCCGACCGAATTCCAGCCATCCGCGCTATGACGAAAGGCGTTGATCAGACCCACGACCCACATCAGCGTCAGCAAGATCAAGTAAACGCTGGCCCGGCCCGAACGCCCCGTGTTGCGCGCGCGGAGCAAGCGGATAATCGCGAACAGCACGACCGGTGCCCCAAACAATAACGCGGCGGTGATCAGCCATTGCGCAAAGTTGGTCCACTGGATTTCCGCAGTGTTGAGAAAGGTGATGTCGCTCGCCAGTGCGCCAGTAAAAAAAGCGATTGGAAAGCCCAGCAGTATCGCATGAAGCGGATGAAGCGGCGGATCGATGCCGGGTCGGGTGATCATGTTGTGAGTCCTCCTGCCGTGCAACAGAAACAGAGCGGCTGCGGCGATGTTCCCTCAAGATTAATTCTGACCACTGACATTGGGTGATATTCTTGGCGAAAAGCGGTGCATCGCGTAGCGGTGTCAGTCGGGTGCCGAGAAGCCGCCGATTGGCAGGCTGGCCCCTTTTGCAATCCTTTTGACAGTGCCGGAAAGAATAGTGATTTCCGCTAGCCGCTACAGACGGGCTCCGGGCAGGACGCTCTCAACTTAGGGCGAAAGGCCTGTAGCCCACTTTCGAGTGAGCTTGAGAGGGCTAAAAATTCCTCAAAGTATCAGCAAACGAGGACCTGTGATGTTACGTCTCTCCCTCTCTGCATTAGGGCTGATGGCTTTACTTGGGTTGTCGGACGCTCTGTACGCGCAGGGGACATCGCCTGAGCGATCCACCCCGCCCACATGTACGCCCGCGCTACTTCCGCGCGCAGAGAAGGCTGCAATCGAAAGGGAGTATTCCGAGCGTACGCGCGTCGAAGGTCAGACAAAGGCCGATGCCTGGCTGCGGAACAAGGCGCGCACCTTGCTGAATCGTTTGGAAGACGAAGGCGTTTGCACGATCTCTTCTCGAGGTAGTAAGCAAACCGCCAGGCCATCTGCCCCTACAACAACGAAGGCCCCACGGGGGAAGGACGGCAAGCCATGCAAACGCACGCGCATGGTGAACCGCAACGTCGCCAATGTTGGAGGCGGCCCCATGATGATGGTGCTAGTCCCCGTTTGCGCAGATTAAGGCGTAATTGAGATCCAACGGCACTCGCTTGCTGGGCGAACCATCACTCCGCCTGTCCCCAAACCGTTCAAGTGGAATCCCTTTGACATTACCGGTCACAATTATGACATCCGCTAGTTCTTTGTATCGGTAAACGAGCGCGCAACTTGCGCCCGGCAGGACTGCTCCGTAATTTGATCGGTCGAACAGATGAAAGCAGAAGAGGTCCACGTGGCAAGCGAGTCTGAAACTTCCAGCAATGCCGACGGTCTGAAACTCACACCGCCCAACCCGGTGCCTGCAGTTTCCCCTGAAAAGGCCGCGGGCCTGGTCCCGGTCAGCGAGGAGCAGAAATCGAAACTCGATGAAAAGGTCAATCGGTTCATCGATGATCTTTTCAGCCAGGACGCAAACTCACCCGAATTTGGCCGAACCGTGGACCAGATCACGAACATGGGCCGCCGCGAAATCGCGGAAGCCGCCGGGCATTCCAATCGCTTTCTGGACCGCCCCGTGCGGGCCATGGACGAAACGTCGGGTGTCGGCGCTGATCTTGGTGAATTGCGACACACCGTGGAGGATCTCGATCCTTCGAAGCGAGGCAATCTTCTGGCGCCCAAAAAGCTGTTCGGACTGATCCCTTTCGGCGACAAGCTGCGCGACTATTTCGGCAGCTATAAAAGCGCGCAGAGCCAAATCAACACGATCCTCGCCCGGCTTCAGGGCGGCAAGGACGAACTGCTGATGGATAATGCCGCGATCGATGTGGAACGTCAGAACTTGTGGGTTACGCTCGGCAAGCTTGAGCAGATGATCGTAATGTCGAAGTTGCTGGACGCCAAGCTGGAGGCAAAGGCGGCGGCGATCGAAACCAGCGATCCGGCCAAGGCGAAGATCGTTCGCGAGACTGCGCTGTTTTATGCCCGCCAGCGCACACAGGATCTGCTTACGCAGATGGCTGTCAGCGTTCAGGGTTATCTTGCACTCGATCTCGTCAAGAAGAACAACGTCGAGTTGATTAAGGGCGTGGAGCGCGCTTCCACCACGACCGTCGCCGCGCTGCGCACTGCGGTGACGGTGGCGCAGGCCCTGACCAGCCAAAAGCTGGTGCTCGATCAGATCACCGCGCTTAACAACACGACTGCGGGAATCATCGACGCCACCGGCCAATTGATGCGCGATAATACCGCCCGCATTCATGAACAGGCTGCCAGCGCTACCGTGCCGCTCGAGACGCTGAGCCGCGCCTTTCAGAACATCTACGACGCGATGGACAGCATTGATGCCTTCAAGCTGAAGGCGCTGGAAAACATGAAGCAGACGGCGACGACGCTGGAAGGTGAAATTCACAAGTCGAAGGCCTATATCGCAAGGGCCGAAGGGCAGGCGCAATCAGGTGCCGCAGCCGAATCCGCCGGGATGCTCCAGCCGCTGGAGTGAGCGGCGGACATCGAAAGGTTTGAATGCTGACTCCGTTCATTCTTCGCAGACTGGAAGCGAATACTGGCCAAATTGGATCGTGGCTAACCGCACGGCGATTACGTAAGGCCCGCATCAAACGGCAGCGGCAAATGCGATGGAGTCATCGTCTGCGCCGGCTCAAGCGCGCAGTTTTGGTGACTAGCGGGATTTTCCTCGCGGCGCTCGCCCTCGCAATCGTCAATGATGGCCTTGCCGATGCCGATCTAATCCTCGCCGGCCTTGCCGGGGTTATCGCCTTTTTCGGCTTCCTGATCTTTCCGCGATTTCGCGCACCGACCATTCACGAGCTGGAAGCCGTGCGCCTTGACGAACTGGGACGAGCGACCGAACACTGGCTGGAAATGCAGCGTCCGCTGCTCTCCGGCCGAGCACGGAGCCAGCTCGACAAGCTTGGCTTCTGCCTTGAACGTCTGACACCCCAGCTGGCCCAGCTGGATGAACGCGAGCCTATCGCTCACGAAATTCGCGGGCTGCTGACCAACCACCTTCCCGCCATGGTGGAAAGCTATATCCGTATCCCCGAGACCCATCGTGCACAGCCCGATGCTGCCGGAGTGACCCCGGAAGCGCGTCTCGTAAATGGCCTTGCGATCATTGAGCGCGAGATAGATACAGTCAGCGGGCACATCTCGCGCGGCGAGTTCCACGAACTGGCGAAACGCGGACGTTACCTTGAGATACGATACCAAACTGGCATGGAAACCGATGGTGCTTGATCAGCTGCCTTACAGTCCCGGGCCTTGCTGACGGCACCAGCCGGCCGCAATTGGGGCAAATGCACGTTTGAATGCAGACCTCGGACAGACCTTTCTCAGAGAGAATAGCTCAGCGAAACGCGCGCCTGCCGGGGTTCCACTGGATGGATGTGACCATCCTCAACTCCCTCAACCGGCTCTCCGGGCAGCCGTGATGCGTAGAAGTAGCTGATGTCCGCGTCCTTCGCGCCGAACAGGTTGAGGATGTCGAGCCCGATCTTGATGGGGCCGGTCCTGAAGTAGGCTCCGAGGTTGACGAGCGTTGTCGGCTTCGACCGGACGCTGTTATCCTCGATCAATGGCGCCGCCCCAAAGTGCCGCACTCGGAGCGCACCATTGAAGCCATGCCCAGTGTCCACCGCGATGCCTCCCGCGAAGGCGGCACTGAAAGAGTTCGGGATGCGGGTCTGGCCGGGATCGACCTTGTGAAAACGTGCACGAGTCAGGGCCGCAGTTCCGTCGACCGTCAGCCAGTCGGTCGGTCGCCAGAACAACGTGGCTTCAGCCCCATAGCGGCGGGTTGCGTCGTTGGGCTCGGTGCCGCCGCCATCGCCCACAAACACCAATTCCGACGCAAGACTCAGGTAGTAGCCGACCAGCGACGCGGTTAGCCGAGGGAACTCTGCGCGCGCGCCAAGTTCGGCTCCGCGTGCCTTGACCAGCACAGGCGAAGGATCGACAACGTCGCCGGTCACGGGATCGATTCGGATCGCGGCACCTCGCACGTCGTTCGAATGAAAACTCTCACCGTAGTTCCCATATAGCTCGAACTGGTCATTCGCCCGCCAGGCGAGCGCGGCCTTCGGACTAAGCATTGCGTCTGAGCCCTTGCCCGAGTTGGCGGCCAGCGTCTGGGCCCGGACGTTATAGCCATATGCATCGCCGCGCAGACCAACGGTCAGGCGAAGGCGGTCGGTGAAGCTGGCCGTGCCTTCGGCGAAGATGCCGCCGCTGTACTCTTCTAGCTTATCGTGTCGTACTGGGGCGGTGATCATACCGGCGACGGACGCATAGAGGCCCACCTTGCCAACGTGATCCCAGCGACCATCGCCTCCGACGATAAATCTGATCGGCACGCGGCCCAAGTTGCTTCCCCAGCTATGCCGCAGTGCGCCGCCGAACACGCCGCGTTCGTCCTTCTGCTGGAATTCGTCGCCGTTGACCGGATCGTTGAGGAAATAGGTGAAGTTCGAGATCAGTCGAAAGTCGTAGTAGGTCGCGAACAGGTTCAGCACAGTGTCACCGGAGTGGGCGTTACCGGTCAGGCCGAAGCGCGTCGTCCGGCCACCAAGCGCCGGGTCGATGTTGCCCCACCGGCTGATCAGACCGCTGTCGATGGCGCGTTCCGGCACCTGATCGGTCGCATTCCATGTTGCATGGTAGCCGCTGAGGCTGACGTTCCAGCCATGGTCGCCTGTGTTCTGCGAGAACTTGATCAAGCCATTGACCTTCTTAAGGTCTTCGTGGAGGTCCCATGGGCCGTTTGATAGCGTGCCGTCCACCGCCAACAGCAGATTGCCGGAACCCGCCTCAACGGACCCAGCAGTGAGTGCGCGGAAATAGCCGTAGCTGCCGACCGTCGCCGCAATCTCCGGTCGCGGCAGGCTGTCGACCGTCTTGAATTGGACCGTGCCCGCCGCCGAGAAGTCGCCGACATCGGAGAAATAGGGACCTTTGCGATAGTCAAACCGCTCAACCAGTTCCGGGATCAGGAAGTTGAGATCAAGGTAGCCCTGACCATGACCATGTGAACGCATGTTGATGGGAGTGCCATCCACGAAGGCCGCGAAGTCGGTGCCGTGATCGAGATTGAAACCGCGCAGGAAATACTGGTTGGCCTTGCCGGTGCCCGAATGCTGCGTAGCAATCATGCCGGGGACGTTCTCGATAAGCTCGCCGACACGCGACAGCGGTTTGTCCTCAAAGTCCCGATACCCAACCGTGCCCTGTGATCCCGACAGCGCGGTGCCGATCTGCGGAAGCGCGCGGCCGTAGACGATGATCTCATCGCGCTTCTGGTCGGTCGCCTTCTCGTCAGCGTATGCCGCGACAGGAAATAAGGCCAAAGCTGCGCCCAACAGCCAAGTATAAGTTCGCTCGTGTCGGTCATTGCTCATTCGATGGCAGTCCGGCTTAGCTGTGCCGCATCCCAGCTTGCCGAGATCTGAGATCATTGCCGCACAAGCACGTAGTGTGAGAAACTGCTGCATTCCTCTTACCTGCTTGCAGAGCTGACGTCGGGAAATCAGTATTATGACGTAGGACGAACTCCATCGGTGGATGCGCATGCAACGAATTACGATCTCTCTCGATGAAACGCTGGGCGACGAGCTTGACAAAATGGCCCTGGAACGAGGCTACACCAGTCGTTCAGAAGCGATGCGCGACCTTGTCAGAGACGGGCTGGAGCGATGGCGCGGCGAACAAACCTCCAGCGCGCATTGTGTTGCCAGCCTCTCCTACATCGTGGATCGCCGCATTCGCGCTTTGCCAGCCCGGCTTGCTGAGATGCAGCATGCCAACCACGACCTCGTGACTGCGAGCACCGTAGTGCGTCTGGACCACTATCACAGCCTTGAGACGGTCATTTTGCGCGGGACGGGTGCGCAGGTGGCGACGTTCGCTAATCAGGTCAGATCGGAAAGAGGTATCCGCTTCGGCGCGATCAACATGCTTCAGGTGTCAGCTACAGACGCGCATGATCATGCGGAGGAACACGTTCACCACGGACACCCCCACTTTTCGCCGCTCTAGCCGTCAACGGTCTGTTCTGGCGATCAATCTGCCTGTGAAGCTGCCATCCTGAAAGGTCGCAGACAAAATGTTTTGGCGGTGCTGTCAGTCGGATGCGAACTCGTCTCCAGTGGGCGCAGGTCGCCTGAAAAGCCTGATGTCAGGCGGCAAGGCTCTGCCATTCGTTCAGTGCGGCCGAGCGGGGGGTCTTGTATGTCTGGCAGTCGACCAAGTGGCGCTGGGATTGAAAGTGGTTAGAGTTCCAAGCGTGAACGGAGGCGAATTTCTGCAGCGACTTCATCTGGCGGAAGCGCAGCATTGCTCGCTCTCGTCGTCGAACGGCAAAATGGCTGTTCTGGGCCCGGTTGTTGAGAGGTCGACCAACGTCGCGGCGGTCTTCAATGCCGAGTTCGCGCATCGCAGCGGGTTGGGAAGGTAGCCCGTCGGTGACGATGGTCTCAGCCTTGCCATGGCGCTTCAGCGCCTTCTTCAGGAAACGCAAAGCAGCTGATTTACACGCGTTTTGGTAAAGGCATCAGGGCAGCGCCAACGATGTTCAGCCTTCTTCTCGTTCCACCTGCCGTGCATAGTTACGGGCAAGGACGGCGCAAACGATCAATTGCAGCTGATGAAAGATCATCAGCGGCAGTATTATCATGCCAACCTGAGTCGCCGGGAACAGTACGCCCGCCATCGGAACGCCGGAAGCGAGGCTTTTTTTCGAACCGCAGAATTGCAGAACAATTGCCGCTGCGCGGGGAAGATGCAGAAGCCGGGCAGCAATTGCCGTTCCGACCATTACCAGCCCGAGCAGCACACAGCATAGCACTACAATCATCGCCAGCGATGTAAGCGTCACGCGGTACCACAGCCCTTCGATCACTGCCGCGCTGAACGAGGAATAGACCACCAGCAAGATCGATCCGCGATCAACCAGCGACAGCATTTGCTTATGGCGGGTTACGAACGCTCCAATGACCGGGCGCAGCATATGTCCCAGAAAGAACGGTAAAAGCAGTTGCAACAGGATCGCGCGTACTGCGGTCCATGAAACACCGCCCGGGCCGGTCGCCTCGGCCATCAACAGTGCTACCAGCGCTGGCGTGATGAAGATGCCAATGAGGTTGGAGAATGAGGCGCTACACACTGCGGCAGCAACATTGCCGCGCGCAATCGAGGTGAAGGCGATCGACGATTGCACCGTCGATGGCAGCAGAGTGAGGAACAGCAGGCCTACTGCAAGCGGCCCAAGCCCAAGTGGCAGGTTGGAAAGCCCTAGCCCAAGCACTGGGAACACCAGATAAGTGAAGGCAAGCACCGCCACATGCAGCTTTACGTTGCGCACACCGTCCCAAAGTGCCTCTCGCGAAAGTTTCGCTCCGTGCAAAAAGAACAGCAGGACGATGCCAGTGTCAGCTGCGATTTCAACTGCGCCAGCAAACGGACCTCTTGCAGGCAGCAGAGTGGCCAGAACAACCGTGCCCATCAGTACAATAACGACGGGATCCAGAAGTCCCACCAAACGCTTTATCATCAATGTCTCCGAGTTTTCGCGCCTGATCCGATCACGCCGGAGCAACAGCTACAGTCCGGCAACTTGGGCTGGGCACTGAGACTTGAGCCTCTTCATTTTAGGCTTTCGTCGCTGGACTGAGAGATTGGAACTTCGCCGCGTGCAAATCACCCGCGGTCGAGGATCGGGAATGTAATTTCACAATCCTGTCAGCATAAGAAAAAGGGGCCAGTTTTCTGGCCCCTTTGTTGTTGCCCATACGGCTGCGATTGACCGGATGGGTGCGGCACCAGGGCGACGATCAGAACTTGTACGTCACCGTTGCGAAGAACTGCTGCGGATCAATATATTCCACGCTGGTCGTTTGCGAACCATAAGGGTCGGTGAACCGCGAATTGATCCCAGAACTATTCAACAGGTTCTTCACCGTCGCTGAAAACTCCCACGGCGAGGCTTCTGGTTTATATGACATGATAACATTGAACAATGTGTAAGCAGGTACTTTGTCCAAAGCATGGTTGTTGAAGATGCGGTAGTTGAACTTACCGCGATATTGCATTTCAAGCTGGGTGGTCAGCGTGCCACTCGATAGCGGCTTTGCCCATGTGATATTGGCAGTGCCGGCAAGTGACGGCATTTTCGGCGGTTTTGCGCCCTTGGTATTCTGCAGGCCGGAGTTGATCAGATCCAGATAGGCCTGCTGCGTTGCCGGGTTGTAATAGTTGAGGCCCAACCCAGCGGCCTCTGTACGCAATGCACCAGTGATAAGCGCATCCAGAGTGTAATAATCTTGTTTCGCCTCCCCATCGAGCAGCGTCAGGTTTCCGCTTAGGCGAAACTCACCAAGACGCAGCGTTGCTTCAACTTCCGCGCCCCATATGGCCACTTTAGGGAGATTAGCGGCACCGCCGGAATTGGGCGCAAGATCGTCCGCCAGATACTGCATGTTCTTATAGTCGTAATAAAACCCCGCCATATTCAGGGTAAGGGCCCGATCAAAGAAAGTGTTCTTTGATCCGACTTCATACGAAGTAACTGTCTCTTCCTTATATACGCCTGGCACGATGGAGGCGCCGGGATAACGGTTTACACCTGCTGGTTTAAACCCGCGCGACAGCGTCGCATAAAGCATGTTTGCCGGGCTAACATTGTATTCCACACCCAGTTTTCCGCTCCACACCTTATCGCTGACTTCGATGTGATTTCGCGGACCGAAGAAGCCAAAGAAGTTAAGCGGGTCGCCCGTTGTCTTGTACCAGGTGTGGCGCAGACCTGCGGTGAAACGCAGATCGTCCGTCAGCGACAAGGTGCCCTGACCATAGACCGCTACGGATTCATGGTGGAACGGCATGTCGGTCATGAACTTCAGGTTATAGGGCATGGCAGCAGGCGGAGTAGTCGGGATCGGCATCACCGGGTTAGCATCGGTGCCCGAGTATTCCAGAACGTACTGCGATGCGTTCTGGTTCAGGTAAAATGCACCTACAATCCAGCTCAGGCTGTCGCTCTTTGCCGAAGCCAGGCTTAGCTCCTGGGTCCATGTACGGCTGTCATCCGTCCATTTAACGATGTGGTCGTAGAACCCAGTATCGACATAGGCGAGGCGATCATTTTCGTTCGCCTGCCGCTTGCCCATCTCCTGATACCCGGTGCTGGACTTCACTGTGGCAAAGTCCAGATCATATTCCATATTGAGGTACGCCATCTTGGTGGTCAGCTTGAAATAGCCACCAGCGTCCTGGCTGAGATAGCGTTTGCGTGGTTCAGGATCGAGAATGTGCTTTTGCGCGGCGGGCGCCCGGTCAGCGTGAAACATTTGTCCGGCAAGCAAGGCTGTGAACCTGTCACTCGGCTGCCACAACATTGCAAGCCGAGCGCCAAAGTCATTGGCATCGCTTAAATCGTAGTTTCCGTTTGGCCCCTTGGTTGCCTGTGCATAGCCATCGTGGCGCAGATACTGCGCGGATGCCCGCACTGCCAGCGTATCGCCCAGCGGCATATTGATATTGGCAACACCGCGCGCAAAATCATAATTGCCGTAACTGCCCGAAACCATGCCGGACACTTCCCCAAGGACCGGCTTTTTTGGGATCACGTTGATCGCACCGCCAGTCGATGCCTGCCCGAACACCGTGCCTTGCGGTCCGCGAAGCACTTCGATCCGCTCCACATCCAACATGTCCTGGTTCAAGGCCATTACGTGGCTGATGTAGATTCCATCAATGTGAAATGCGACACCGGGCTGGCTCGTGGTGACCTGCGGAGTCTCGTATCCGATGCCGCGCAGCGAGATGATCCGCTCAGTCCCTTCGTTCTTGGCAATCGTCAGCCCGGGAACGGACCCGTTGAGATCGTTTACCTCGCGTATGTTTGATTTGAGCATGTCATCGCCCATAATCACGCTGATCGCCAAAGGTGCCTTTTGCAGACTTACAGCCTGTTTTTCACCGGTAACGACAATTTCAAACGGAGCAGTTCCAACTGCTTCGTTTGCATCCTCTGCACCTGCGCCATCTGCGGCATGAGCAAGCGGCGCAATTGCGATCATCAACCCCACAACCGGAATAGCAACGCCAGTCTTCAACATTTCACGATGTCTCATGTCGGATCCCTTGTTTGATGCTCCGCCCCCGCTGGAACAGTGTCCGCCTCTGTTGGCGGATCATGGAAGGCAGGATGGCAACAAGCCCAGGGACAGTCTTGAACCACGACGCCCTTCAACTTGATTGCAGTGCAGCAAATGTTCGCACATGTAAAAACGCCCCCGCATAGAGATGCGAGGGCGCAGTATTTCCTATGTTTCTTAGATCGTTATATAGGACTCAGGCTGACTTTCGGCACCTCTGAGGTCGTCCGCATCTCTCCAGGTCGTTCCATCAGGACGCCCTGACTATCGTAGGCGTAGGGCCGCAAAGTTAGGATCAGCCCAGCGGCCAGCATCAGACTAGCGGCCACTCCGTAAAGCGCGACATTGTAGCTGCCGAGGTGATCGAACGCGATGTCCATGAACAGCGGTGCAACACCCAGCGTCACGACAATGCAGCCATAAATCATACCGAAAATCGCCCCATAGGCTCGCCGTCCGAAATAGCGGGGAATGAAATAGGGCAGCAGGCTGTATTCAGTGCCCAGCCCCAGCCCCATCAGCGCGCCTCCCAGCACGATCAATGCCCGGTGATCGGCGTGCATCAACAGCAGCAGGCCGACCAACGCGGAACAAAAGAATGGCAACGCTATTCGTGGGCTTGGCGTGCGATCCAGCATCATACCGATCACCACCTGCCACACCATGGTAACCAGAGCGAAGCTCATCAGCACCATGGTTGCGAACGCCATGTCGAAACCCCTGTCTAGCAAGAGCGGCACGACATGCGTGAAAACCGCGGTAAGCCCGCCCGCACCCAAAGCTATTGCAAACAGCAGGCGATAGAAATCCGGATTGCGGCGGGCCTCAGCAAGATCGACGCCCTCTGACAAATCGCTCCCGCCTTCAACTGCACCCAGCGTGATCGTATCTGCGGGTGCATTCCGCAAAAACAGCAGCATCGCGGGAAGCCCGATCGCGATCACGGCTGCACCTAGCCCAAGAAAGCCGTATCTCCATCCGCCCGCCGCAATCAGCATCGCCCCCAGTAATGGCATCAGCGTGGCGCCCAGCCCGTTACCCAGGCCAGTGGTGCATCCGATCATCATCCCCCGCTGTTTGGAAAACCACGCGACGATTACTTTCGCAAACAACACACTGCTGGGAAAAGCACCGGCAAAGCCGATCACTACGAACAGGCCGTAGAACGCCAGCAAGCTGGCCGGCATCACCGCAAGCGCGGCCACTGCGGCTGCCAGGACGATGTTGCCCGCGATGGCAAAGTACCGCACTCCGTATTTATCCGCCAACCGCCCGGCCAGCGGATAGGCGATCAGCGAGCTGAACGCAGACAAAGTCAGCGCTGCGGACACCTGTGTCCGGCTCCACCCAAATTCCTGAGTCAACGGGATCAGAAACAGGCCGAACGATGCGAAGACTACAGCCTTCGCACCCGCGAAAGTTCCCAGAAAGCAGGACGTAGCGACCCGCAACGAAGCCAGATTGATTTCTCCTGAGCGCATGATGGATCTCCTGTCATGTGCATCAAGCCACGTCGAAGCCGACAATTCTTGATTGCCTGCGTCCGAAAGTTTGGCCCCAACGGCATCCGGAAGATTTCGGCCAAGCCCGACAAGTTTCTCTGCGTCAGGAAACAAGCCTGAAGCCTTCCTCCGCTGTAGGCAGAGTTCACCTTGAATCGGCGAAGGACCAATGAACACATCACCTCCCCTCCCAACCACACAGCCAACGCTGTTTATTCCGCATGGCGGCGGACCATGCTTCTTCATGGATTGGAGCCTGATGGGCGAACCGGCAGACAGTTGGGATAAGACAGCGGACTGGCTAAGCAGTATCGCAGATAGCTTGCCCGAAAAGCCCAAGGGGATCGTGGTCGTTTCCGGCCACTGGGAAGAAGACGAATTCACCGTGGCCAGCGTACCAGCGCCAGAAATGATCTATGATTATTCCGGGTTTCCGCCGCACACTTACGAATTGAAATATCCTGCACCGGGCAGCCCGCAACTGGCCGCGCGGATCGCCGATCTTCTTGACGCGGCAGACATTCCGGTGAGGATCAGCACATCGCGGGGATACGATCACGGGGTTTTCATCCCCTTCCTGCTCGCTTTCCCCAATTGCGATATTCCGGTTGTTCCGCTCTCACTCAAGCGCACGCTCAATCCGGAAGAACACCTTGCGGCAGGGCGCGCGCTTAAAGCTCTGCGCGATGAAGGCGTGCTGATCGTGGGATCAGGCATGAGCTATCACAACATGCACGCATTCCGCACACCGGGCGCCCGCCAGCCATCGGCTGCGTTCGACAAATGGCTCACCCATGCCGTCGCGGAGGGGGGCGATGCGCGAAATGCAGCGCTATCCCGATGGACTAAAGGTGATGCTGCGCTCAACGCCCACCCGCGCGAAGAACACCTGTTGCCGCTGATGATCGCCGCCGGAGCAGGCGACAGCAGCCCCGGCGTCAACGTATTTTCCGACGTCGTGATGCAGGCAACGATTTCCGCCTTCCGCTTTGGCTGACGGCTGTCCGCACCGCCTGCTTCCCATTTTCCGCATGGAGTACACATGACTGACCCCACCACTTTGATTTTCGTGGATCTGGCCTCTGACGATCCAGAGGCAACCGGACAATTTTATGCAGACTTGTTCGGATGGACAAACGAAGGGCGGCCAGCTGGACAATATCATCGGCTTGTTCCCGGCGGCACCTTCACCAACAGTGACGGCACCGCGAGTGCCATCGGCAATCTTCACATCGGCATCTTCAACAGCGCCAACGTCAGGCCGCACCCACTGCCTGAAGGATCAGGCCCCACCCCGCTCTCACGCGGAGATCGCAAGGCCCGCATTTGGCTGCTGATCAGCGACGACGATTCCGCCGATCGCATTCTGGAAGCCGCAGAAGCAGGCGGAGCAACGGTGCTGTGGCGCAATCACTATTGGAAAGAATTCAATGGGTTCAACTGGGCCTTTGAAGACCCTTGGGGCAATGAAATCATCCTTTGGGGCAAGGCGGGTGAGACCCCAGTGATCCCCGCTGATTTCACCCGCGAATAGCATTTTCCACCACCCCTAAGGGCGTCCATACTTTGGACGCCCACTTTTTGGGCCGGCGAGACTGCCTGTAACAAAATCGAGGGCGTCTGAGATCAAGAACTGTACGGCCACACCGCATAGTGTGATCCTGTTGGCATCCCCGGAATCGCAAAGATTGCCGAGGCGCTGCCACGGAACCGATCGAGTTTAGGAGCGCTCGCCGCCATGGCCGCACTTCCCTCAGAAGCATTTATCGCATCGCTTTCGTCGTCCGCTACAAACCTGGCAGACGCCCAAACACTTCCGCCCGCCTGTTATACCGACCGTGATTTCTACGAGTTCGAGAAGGAGGCGCTGTTCTATCACGAATGGCTCTGCGTTGGCCGGGAAAGCTGGGTCGCAAATCCTGGCGATTACTTCACCACAAAGATCGTTGACGAACCCATCGTGGTTGCGCTCGACAAGCACGGCGCGATTAACGCCATGTCATCCGTCTGCGCGCACCGCGCCATGTTGGTGGCCGAGGGTTCGGGTAACGCCAAGATGTTCATATGCCCCTATCACCACTGGAGTTATGGGCTGGATGGCAGATTGGTGGGAGCGCCAGCGATGGACAAGACCTGCAATTTCCAGAAGGCCGAGCACGGACTGGCCCGCTTCAAGGTGGAAATCTGGAACGGGTTCATCTTCATAAACTTCGACGAAGATGCCGCGCCGTTGGCGCCGAGACTAGCGGCGGTAGACGCCGCAATCGCCGGATACGATCTCGCGAATGCAGAAGGTGAAAAGCCCGGAGAGCCAGGGACATTCCCGTGGAACTGGAAAGTCATGTTCGAAAACAACAACGACGGTTATCACGCATCAAAGCTGCATCACGGGCCCTTGCACGATTTCGTGCCGTCTGAACTTTCAACTTTCCCTGATGCTGATCCAGCCGACGCGGGCTTCCTTCGCTTCAATGGCACTTTGCACAAGGATGCGAGTTTCAACGCCACGCAAAAGGCCCTTCTCCCCATATTCCCCGGCCTTGATGAAGAAGACCGCAACCGCGTCACCTTCGCCAATGTTCCGCCCACGTTATCCCTAGTGATGACCAGTGACATGGTAATTTACCTGATCCTGCGCCCCACCGGCCCTGAAACTATGGAGCAGGACACCGGCATTCTGCTTGCTCCGGGCGCATCAAGGGACAGAGCATTCCAGCACAAGCTGGATATGAACCTGGCCGCGGCATCCCAGATCATCGATCAGGACATGCATGTGGATGAACTGGTTCAGGTGGGCCTGCGATCTCGTTATGCACCGCGCGGCCGCTATTCCTGGCAGGAAGGCGCCCAGCTTCAGTTCAATAGGTGGCTGGTGAAACGCTATGGCGAAACCTTCCGCCGGCTGGCTCAGCCCAATCGGGAGCAAAGCGCCGCCGCATAGTGCGCTCCCAGTTCCCGAATGCGCCACCGCCTCCCTCGCTATGGCGCATTCGGGATAAACTGGCCGGTCGCCCGGTGCCCGGCTCAGGACAGGAACATGTTCTTGCGGATAACGGCGTGAACACCCCAGTTCCCGTTCACGACCTGGGTAACCCCGAAATCCACCCCTACGGAAAGTAGCGAGATCGCTTCGTCTTCAGTCAACTTCTTGGTGGTCATCAAAAACCGGCGCGCCTTGCGAAAGGCATCACGCATCGCAGTCTCCAGCGAAGCCTTCTTGTACACCTCGCTTTGTGCATCATCGCCCAGCGCGCGCAGATAATCGGGATTGCTGAACCCCATGATCACCCACTCGCTGTCCGTTTCGATCAGCGGATAATCGAGATCGCGCAAGCCATCGGCCTGCTTGCTTGCGGGGTGGCAGATCACTTGGATCATGGCCGTCATCGAACATTCGATGGCCGTGCCGCATAACTCGGAATCCCCCTGCGACGCGTGAGGGTCGCCAAGAGACAACAATCCGCCTTCCACCTGAACCGGGAGAAACACGCTGGCGCGCGGCCCTGCACGCCAGTTATCCAGATTGCCGCCAAACGCACTGGGCGGGATGGAATCCACCAGCCCGCTGTGATCTGACGCCACTGCAATCACACCGAAATGTGGCCGCACCGGGATTTCGACATCTCGCAAAATGTCGTAATTGCGTTCGATAGTAGCGGGATCGATGGCCACCCCCGGATAATCATACCGTTGATGCACTCGCCCAGATGGATCTGTCTGCGGAGTCCAACGATAATTGTACACGGCCCTCGCCACCGGGATGCGAGCGTTACCCGTCTCAACTTCGTAGATCGTTACCACTTCCCGGTTTTTCGGCTCGGTCAACAGATCTCCGTAATGGAAGCCCCAGAATGTGGCGGCGTTGCTCCCAAATGCCTTGCCTTCGAACTGAGGATTGCGGCTCTGGCGCGGCTCCAGGCTGATAATCCGCACTTCAAGCACGTCGCCGGGCCGAGCGCCTTCAACTGCGATCGGCCCGGTGCATATGTGAACGCCGAACCCTTCACCCGCCCCGCGGCCTACGGCGCTTGCATTAAGGGGCCCCGCGCCTCTGCGATTGATGGTCTTTCCGCATTCGTCCCAGTGATAAATGCTTTCAACCGCATCATCGCCATGCACCATGCGTTCGGCATCGTCGTTCGCGTGGTGCGTCAGTGTTTCAATCGTGACATAATCCCCTGATTTGACGGTCAGAGCGGGCTTTAACGCCTTGCTGAAATAGCCCCAGTGAACGGTGCGGGGATTTGCGGGCAAATGGTGATGGCGCACCATGCGCTGGAACCCCTCGGCAAAGGAAGGCACTGGCACGACTTCTTCTTCGCAGTCGTCCTCTGCAACAGGAACCTCGTCCCGGCGAAACTGTCCCTTGCCGGTCGCTGGACGCCCGCGCTGCGGCAGGGATTCACTATTATCTGCGGGTTCCGCGCCCGTGGGGCGTTTGCGATATTCTCGCGGAGAGATGCCGTACTGTTCACGAAATGCCCGGCTGAACGATGCAGAGTCATTGAACCCCCATTGGAACAGAATGTCGGAAATCGATTTCTGGGCATGCAGCGGGCTGGTTAGATCCAGACGGCAGCGTTCCAGCCTGCGCACCTTCACATAATGACCAAAACTATCATTGATCGATTCAAACAGCTTTTGGAGATAGCGCGGTGATATGCCGTGTTCTCCGGCGATCTGCTGGTAATTGAGCTCCGGGTCGGAAAGCCGCATTTCGATAGTCTGGGACACCCGTTCCAGCAGCGCTGCCCGCATTCCGGCTCCGCCGCCCAGCGCGCGGGTTGATGCCCCTTCCAGCAAGCATGGCAGAAGAAACTCCGGCAGCGCCAGTTCCACCGGGCGCAAATCTTCCTGCGTCAGATCACTGGCAATGTCGGCAAGTGAGCGCAGCATGCTGGCCAGCATACGGGTTGGCCCATGCTCGCCACTGATTCGGCGCGGAGTAGTCGGAACGTGTGACTTCAACCGTTGATCCAAAACGCCTTCCGGAATCTGGACCAGAAGCACTCGCTGCTCAGTCGCAAATCGCAGAGCGGCCGGGGCAGAGCCTGCGCCGCACAGCAGATCTCCGTCATTCAACAGATAGGTTTTGTCCTTGTCGAGCCGCTCCCCTTTTCCATCGAGCATAATGAGCAACCAGAAATCGGCGGGATTGTCCCGAAAATCGAGAACGTATTCCTGCGCCGTTCCGGTCAGCCGCACAAAACTGATTCCTGCGCTGCTTTTGAATTGAATGAGCTCACCATACGGCGCATCATCGTCAGAATTCTGGAATGTGATCGAAACTCGCTTGAGGGCGAAGCGCCATGCATCAAGCCGTTGTTCCTTGGGGTAGATATGAGTTGTAAAGCGCAGTGACACACGATCTCACTTCTAAAGGTGCATCAACTCCCTTTTTATAATTATCCCTAATAACTATCGAGGTCTGGTATAGTTACAATCAAAAAATTTGTGTAGAAACAATTTGTTATGCATTCACCCGGGCCGCCCGATTAAGTAATCCTGCGGCTACGCGAGCGATACAATAATTCTCACTTTATGTGATCGAAGTAACTTACCGCACCTTTCGCCGGAAACATTCCGCGATCGATGCGAACATGGATCCCCTGTGTCCCATCGACGACCTGCGTCACCCCAAAATCGGCTGCAACACTCATAAGCGAATATGCATCTGTGCGAGAGAGCCCCTGATGTTCGTGCAGCAATTGAATCATGTCGAGCGACGCGCCCTTCATTGCTTGGTCGAGATCGCCGCCAAACCCATGCACAATCCAGTAATCCGGAGTTTCCAGAAGAGGGGAAGGAAACTCAAAGTCTTTGCGCACAATGACCTGTAGCAGAACGTCAAGAGAGGCTTCGATGGCTGTGCCGCTGATCTCACCATCGCCCTGGCTGACGTGGGGATCGCCGATTGAGAACAGCGCCCCTTTTACTTGCACCGGATAATACATCCGAGAGTTCGCACCTATCCGCCAGTTATCGATGTTGCCGCCATGGAGCCCTGGCGGAATCGTGCTAACGGGCTGATCGACCGCGGGTGCAACCCCGGCCGTACCCAGATGCGGACGCGCAGGGATAGTAACGCCCCGCAAGGCAGGCTGCCGATCACAAGCCGCGCAATGAGTGATGCGCCCCGGCGTCAGATAGGTTTCATCGACATCGTAGGCATAGAGTGCGCGAGCAGTGTTTGAATTGGGATCAAGCTCGTAGATCGTAACACGTTCGGTCTTGCCGAACTCCTCATACAGCTGCCCCCAATTGGCTTGCAGGTTTGCTCCATAGTTGAACCGCGGCACCATCTGCAGATAGCGCACTTCAAGCATATCGCCGGGCTCCGCGCCCTCAACATAGATCGGCCCGGTCATGATATGCACGCCTGGTGATCGCGTGCTTGGATCAATCTCAGTGAAGATGCGCTGGATGTCTTCATCAAACATCAGCTCTGGCGCGTCGCCGGCATGGTGCGTCACGGCCTGCGCCTGAATAAGGTCTCCGCTCTTCACGGTAAGAGCCGGCTTAAGTTCGGGCGAAAAGAACCCCCAGTGGACAGTTTCAGGCGTTGCCCGCAAGTGGTGCAGCGCCCCAGGCTGAACCTCATTCCGCAGTTTTTTGTGATCACAAATCAATGCCATACACCGACCCTTCATTCGCCAATTATTGCTCCGGACAGAAGGCGTAATCGGCGGTGACTGCGCCATTTACCGCTGTCCAGATGGGCACAGAGTATGGCGGTAAACGAAAGTGATCTTGCGTGCCTGCGCACAACCTCTTGTCAGCGGGGTGATAAAGCGAGCGTTTTGACCTACAAGAAAAGGGCAGCCCGTTTTAACGGACCGCCCTTTCCTCCCACAACTTTCACCGCCTCACATCAGGGCATATCAGGACACTGGCCAGCACTGCCTGTCAGGCAATCCGGTTCGCGCAATCAGGCTGGCCCCTGCGCGTTCAACATCGGCATAGAGCTTTTCTTCGTCGATTAGAGTGGACCGATGATCGTCCACCACCCGGCGCCCATCCACCCATACACTATGAACACCCCGTCCATCAGCGGACCAGATCAACTGGTTCACGACATTCAGCAGCGGCCGCCATTCAGGGCGATCCGTATCGTGGAGGACGAGATCAGCCTTTTTCCCAGGCTCAATGGAACCGATGCTATCCATCATGCCCATGCCCTTCGCTCCGTTGCGGGTAATCATCGTCAATGCTTCGTGCGCAGGAAACAGGTTTGAGTCTCGCCGCGCATCCTTGAAAAGAGCCGCCACAAGATAAGATGCGCGCATCAAGTCTGATGTGTTGGAGTTGTTGTTCCCATCGGTCCCCAACATCAAGTTGACACCGGCGGAGTGGAGCTCAGGAAATTGACCAGCAGGCCCCGCGCCATAGGCTCCTTTCAGCGCCGACATTGGGCAATGGGTAACATTCGTCCCCGTTTCGGCAAGCGCAGCGACTTCGTCGCAATCCAGATGGATTGCGTGGGTCAGGCTGACATGGGGCCCCAGCACACCAAGCTCCGCCAGATGCCGGACTGGACGGGCGCCGGTATTCGCCAGGAACCATTCCGGGTCCGCCTCTACAGGGCTCATATGCGCAGCCACCACGCCGCCAATTTCCCGAGCAAGCGAGGTTGCGGCCTGCCACAGCGTATCTGTTCCCGTGACATGACCGACCAATAGCGGCCATGCGCCAATTCGCGCATCCCGCCCTTGCGGCAGGCTTGCGACGGCAGCTTCCATTGCCCTGATCGCGGCATCCGTCTTCGCGGTCTGATCTTCTGAAGGATCGAACGCCCGATCTTCCATCCACAGGCCGATCCGGCCACGAATGCCGATCGCGTCCAACGCTTCAGCCACCGGGTCTATATAGCGAACCGTGCCCCCTTCCAGAAAGCAGGTGGTGCCCGTGCGCAGCATTTCCAGCGCGGCAAGGCTGGCGGCAATTCCTTCTTCTTCTGGCGTCTGCCCCTGATAAAGCGGCACCAGCCATTCCCACACATTTTCCTGCCACCCGCTATTATCTGGGACATAGCCGCGCGTGATCGGCTCACCCGTGATGTGAATGTGCCCATTCACAAACCCTGGCGTCATCACAAAGCGGCTGCCATCCACAACTTCGCGCGGCGCAACCAGCGGAAGTATATTGGCCGTCTTGCCGACGTGGCCAATCCGATCACCGATGATCGTCACAGCCGCATCTTTGATGATGCGCCGATCATCATCCATGGTGACCAGCATCACGTTGCGGATCAATGTATCAACGGCGACGGGTGATGATACGTTGTCCATCAGTAAGGCCTCGTCCCTGCAACGGTTACCCGGTAACCAGATCGTGTTTGCGGGAAGTAATCCCAGATGGCGGAATGTTGGACTGAGCGATTATCCCAGAACGCCATCGAATGCGGTTGCCATCGAAAGCGGCACTGGAATTCTGGCCGCTGAAGGTGGGCGTACAGGAATTCCAGCACGGCATTTCCTTCAGCCTTGGGCATATTGTCTATCCGTGCAGTAAACTGCTTGTTGACGTAGATCGCCTTCCGCCCAGACACAGGATGGGTGCGGATTATCGGGTGGGATGACATGGGGAATACCGTGTCGGGTGGCGCTATTGCCCCAAACACCCGCCGCGCGTCATGGGTTGCTGTCAGGCCATCCAGATAGGCCTTCATCTGATCCGAAAGCGCCTCGTAGGCCAGAAACATATTGGCAAACGCCGTGTCTCCGCCGGTTTCCGGCACAGTGTGGAGATAGAGCATTGAACCCAGCGGCGGTTCGGCGTCGCAGGTCATATCGCTGTGCCAGTCTTCGCCAGCCACATAAGTGGACGTCTCATCAGCATGGATGCGTACCACTTCTGGAAAGCCTTTCACCGTCCAAGCCGATACGGCAGCACCAATATGCAAATCGCCAAAATTGCGGGCAAAATCACGGTGAGTTTCATGCGTCAGACGCTGATCGCGGAAGAACAGAACCAGATGATCCGCCAGTGCCTGTTTCAATGAATCTACCACGTCGCTGTCCAGCGGGGCAGAAATATCAAGATTGGAAATAACTGCGCCCATGTGTGGGGTAAGCAAGTCGATATCGAATGGCATATTGTTCATATTATCCCGTTTCAGTCCTGCCACGCTTCGATCACATCGGCGGAATCGACCAGCAAAGCACAGTTCTTCTCCAGCGCGCGCAGTGCCCCTTCGTGCAGATCCGGTTCGTAAGCAGCGCACCCATCACGGACGACGAAGACATGGTAATCGCGGTGAAATGCGTCGCGGGCCGTCGCATCTACACAGCAATCCGTGGAAACGCCTGCGATCAACACCGTGTCGATCCGGCGAGAGCGCAACTGAGCATCCAGATCGGTCCCGTGGAAGCTGTTAAACAGCCGCTTATCGATCACGATATCGCCCGCCTGCGGATAAAGGCGATACCAATCCGCCCCGCCCCCATGGGCGCGGCAGATCGCTTCTCCGCCCGGTCGTCCACGCCGACGCATCAGGGTTTTCAGCGCGGTGGAATCAGTCTGCGGACTTGTGACCACCCGCATGAAGAAGACAGTCGCACTGGCCGTTCGGGCAGCCACGATCATCTGTTCAATCCGGTCAACCGCCAACCCAGCAGGAGCCATATCGACACCCGCCTGACCGAGCTGACCATCGGGGGAAGCAAAATCCCGCTGAATATCCACCACCAGCAATGCGGTGCGCTTCGGGGCCAGCATCTCTGCCAGCGTTTCGTTCTCTAAGATCGGAATTGCCCCAGCAGGATCAGGCATAAGCGGGGGCCTCCACTTCGCCGGGAAACCGTTCACGCAAGGCTGGAAGAATTTCAGAGGCGAACGTCGCGATGCCGCCGAAATAATCCGGAAAGATGAGCATCAACCCATCCGTTGTTTCCAGCACCTCGCTCAGCTTGGCGATCACGGTCGCAGGCGATCCGAAGACATGCGGGGTCATGAAGCTGGAACGGCTCTTTTTCACGAAATCGTTTTCCTTGCCGATTTCGCTGTCAAGAAACCCATAGGCCCGCATCATTCCGTAAAGCGCCTCCAGATCGAAGCCTTCGCGGTAATGTTCACACAAAGCCTCGGCTTCGGCATCCGTGCGCGCGGTCACGACGGTCATCATCGCATAAGTGCGCAGATAGCGGCCGACCCCGGCGGCTTTATCGCGGGCCATCTGACTAATTTCCGCAAGAGCCTCCGGCGTGTCGCTGGTAAGGAAAATGGCGTCCATTTCCTGTGCCGAAAACTGCATTCCCTTTTGGGAGGTTCCGGCACAGACAAGGAAGGGTTCGGCCGATGGCTTTGGCTCAGACCGGCAATCATCCATCTGGAAATATTGCCCGGATACGCTGACGGAAGGTTCGCGCCAGAGCCGCTTGATGATCTGAACCCACTCTTCCGCCAGATCATAGCGATCATCATGCCCCAGATCATCGCGCCAAGCACCCATCGCCGCAAATTCGTCCCGGAACGATCCGGTCACCACGTTCAGCCCAGCCCGCCCTCCGCTGATCTGATCCAGCGTCGTCACCATTTTCGCAACCACCGCCGGATTTTGCAGAAGGGTATGGACCGTTCCCCAGACCTTCACGTTTTGCGTTGCTTCAGCAAGGCCGGCCACAGTCATCATGGAATCCAGAGTGCGATTCCAATGATTGGTTTCGCCGCCATATCCGCGGTATTTCGCCATCGCCATGATGAAATCGAAACCACCCTTGTCGGCCAGCAGCGCCGCTGTCCGATTGTACTCGTACGATCCATCGATCTCCGGCTTGTTCCGAGAGAGAATCCAGCCGCCGTTTGCGATCGGCAGGAAGACGCCCAGATCCTTGCCACCGTTATCGGACGGAAGACCGAATGGCGTGGGCTTGAAACCAACTGGCACCGTTTCCTCCTTGTAATGAACACAAAGAAGTTACACCGATCTGCCACAGGCTCCTTGATCGCACACGCCGATTCCGTTGATGCTGGAGGAACCGCACTGGAGGGCACTGTCCGTCACTTGGCGCACTAACCCCTCAGCCGCGCAGCGTCAGGCAACGAGCGACTGCCACTCAGACCATGCGCCGAGCGGCGTTCTTTGTAAGTCTTCCTGTCGACGAGATGGCGTTGCTGCGAGAAATGGTTGTGCAGCGATGACTGGACCGAGGCGAATTTCTGTAATTACTTCATCTGCAGGAACCTGAGCATCGCACGCTCTCGTCGTCGAAATGGCACGTGCGAATTCTAGGCCCGGTTGTTGAGATAGCGCCGTACCTCGCGGCGCTCGAGATTGCCGAGTTCGCCCATCGCCGCGGGATAGGAGCGAAGCCCGTCGGTGACGATGACCTCTGCCCCGCCGTGGCGCTTCAGCGCCTTCTTCATGAAGCGCAGAGCTGCGCTTTTTCGCCGGTCAGGCTCGCTCTCAGGGCGTCCCGGTATGCTAGCTGCGCTTGCCTTCTTGAGCATCGCAAGGACAATGTTGTTGTAATTGTTGACGACACCAGCCGACTTGCGCGCGGGATCGGAGCGCATCTAAAACTGCGTGCCGACATCGCTAGCGCGGGCGGCGTGCTGGAATCTCCTTCCATCGAATTTGGCGAAGATTCAGATAGCATCCTTGTTGAACATCTTCTCGCCAGCGTCTCGCAGCATCAACGTCAAAAGAACGGCGAGCAGACACGCAACCGAATGAGGGCGCGTTTGCAGGGTGGCTACTGGGTGCTCAATGCGCCGATGGGCTATTTACCAAAAGAGTGCGGGCGGTGGCAGCGTCCTTGTTCGTGAAGGACCAGTGTCCTCAATCATTGCTGAGGGCATTGAAGGCTATGCCAGCGGTCGTTTCGGCTCGCAGGCGGAAGTGAAGCGCTTCTTTGAAAGCCATTCCGAATTTCCGGTCTGCCGTCACGGTTTTCTCACCAATGAACAGGTCAACCGCATTCTGACCCGTCCGATTTATCCTGGATATATCGAGAGCAAGGAAATGGGCGTTTCGCTTCGCAAGGGGCAGCATGAAGGCGTGATTTCGCTGGAAACCTTCGAGCGAGTGCAAGAGCGGCTGTCGGGGAGAGTCTACGCGCCGGTCCGTAAAGACATCAATGAAGAATTTCCGATGCGCGGCTTTGCCGCTTGCGGCTGCTGTCATCTTCCGATGACTGCAAATTTTTCAACTGGCCGTCACGGCAAAAAGTTTCCTTACTATGTTTGCCGTCACCGAGGCTGCGAAAAATTCGGGAAGTCGGTGGCGCGAGCTAAAGTGGAAGACGCCTTCGAGGAATTGCTTCGACAGCTTGGGCCAAGTGCCGAACTTTTTGCGCTGATTTCCAACCTGTTCCGCAAACGTTGGGATGAGGCGCAGATGAAAGTCAGAGATATCCGCGTATCCCTGAACTTAGAAATCGCGGCGATTGAAAAGAAAGTCGCCCAGTTTCTTGACCGCATTGTTGAGTCAGATAGCGCCACAGTGATCAGCGCGTATGAGCGCAAAGTCGATGAGCTAGAGCGCAAGAAGCTCGTAATGCTCGAAAAAACCAGCCGCTGCGGCACGTCTCCAAAAGGCTATGACGAAACTTTTCGAACCGCTTTTGAGTTTCTCGCAAACCCTTGTAAACTTCGGGAAAATTGGAACTTTGAAGACAAGCGCATAGTGCAAAAACTAGTGCTAGCCTCACATCTGGAATATGACTGGAATGGAGGCGTTCGAACCCCTGAATTTTCCTTGCCGTTCAAGGCGTTAGGGCGGATCAGTGACCGAGAAAAAGTAATGGCGGTGCTGTCAGTCGGATGCGAACTTGTCTCCGTTGAGTGCAGCTCACCTAGAAGAAGCTGATGTCAGGCGGCAAGGCTCTGCCACTCGGCCAACGCGGCGGAGCGGGAGGCCTTGTATGTCTGGCGGTCAACGAGATGGCGCTGGGATTGGAAATGGTTGGAGATCGAGGCGTGGACGGATGCGAATTTCTGTAGCGGCTTCATCTGTCGAAACCTCAGCATCGCCCGCTCTCGTCGCCGGAACGGCAGGTGGCTGTTCTCAGCCCGATTGTTGTGATGGCGCCCCACTTCGCGGCGGTCTTCATTGCCGAGATCACGCATCGCTGCCGGGTAGGAGCGCAGGCCGTCCGTGACGATCTTCTCGGTCTTGCCATGGCGCTTCAGCGCCTTCTTCAAAAAGCGCAGGGCCGCCGATTTATCGCGGGTTTTCGTGACGAAAGATTCCAGGACTTCCCCTTCGTGATCGACCGCGCGCCAGAGGTAATGCATCTCGCCGTTGATTTTGACGTACACCTC
>JAZQRJ010000098.1:0-35083 GCA_045629505.1 Novosphingobium sp. | reverse complement strand
GAGCAAACCGCTCGCTGCGGCACTGCGGTCAAAGGCTATGACGAAACTTTTCGAACCGCTTTTGGGAGAAAGGAACCTTCGAGGACAAGAGAATCGTCCTCAGACTCACTTTGGCCTCTCATCTCGATTACGACTGGGATGAGGGTGTTCGAACCCCTGAAATATCCTTACCGTTCAAGTTGTTAGGGCGTGTTTGTGACCCAGAAAGTATGATGGCGGAAGAGGTGGGATTCGAACCCACGGACGGGTTGCCCCGTCGCTGGTTTTCAAGACCAGTGCCTTAAACCACTCGGCCACTCTTCCATACCATTAAGGCTTTGCTGCATATGATTGGCTTATGGGTTTTATAAACACATAAACTGACCCGAAACTAAACCCTTATAAACACACTCCGAACTTTCGTTCGCAACGACAAGCTCCAACAGCTTTCAAGACCGGTGCATTCAACCACTCTGCCACCTGTCCCGCGCTTGACGCGGCTAGCGCCATGTTGCGTCAGTCGCAAGCTGAAGTTCACACTCCCGCTGTGTACAACCTCCACAACGGATGAAATCATTCGATTTCACGCCGAACGGCATTCACATTCAGTGATACCTGTGCGAGTTTGCCACGATGAAATTTTTCAGATTGAAGTTACGTCTATGTTCGTGGGCGATCATATTTCCCTTGCTCGCCTCCACCGGTCCAGCAGTCCAGGCACAGGTATATAACGAGACCGGATTTCAATCCTATCTGCAGCAAGTCGGCGCCAAAGCCCGTGCGCAAGGTGTAAGCCAACAGACGATCAGTCGCGCTTTGACGGGCCTCACCTTTAACCCTCGAGTGATCGAACTGGATTCGGCCCAGCCCGCTCGGCAGGGCACGCCTCCGCCTGTTGCTCCCTACATTCGCACGCACGTTGATAGCGCACGGATCAATGGCGGTCGCAACAAGATGGCTCAGGTAGCCAACATGCTGCCGGCCATCGAGCGACGCTTTGGCGTTCCGCGGCAATATTTGCTGGCTATCTGGGGGCATGAAACGAACTACGGCAGCTACAAGGGCAATTTCGATCTCGTCCGGTCGCTGGCATCGCTTGCTTATGAAGGCCGGCGGCGTGCTTTGTTTGAGGGCGAACTGATCGCCGTGCTCAAAATGCTCGATCGGGGTGTGCCACCTTACAAGCTGAAGGGCAGTTGGGCAGGCGCGTTTGGCCATCCGCAGTTTCTGCCGAGTGTTTACCTCACGACAGCGGTGGACGGCGACGGCGACGGAATTGCGGACATCTGGGATTCGCAAGCAGACACGCTGGCCTCAATTGCCAACTACTTTGTGAAAGCGGGATGGCGGCCGGACCAGCCTTGGGGTGTGCGCGCATCCGTTCCAACCGGGTTCAATGTCGCAAGATATTCCGCCGGTCTCAGGGCGCCTTCGTGTGATCGAGTGCATGAACGCCATTCTGCCTGGAAAACGGTGGACGAATGGCGTGCGCTGGGGGTTCAGCCCCAAAGGGCGATCAGCGGCAACACAATGGTCTCGCTGTTCCAGCCTGACGGGCCGGGCACGCCTGCATACCTGTTAACCGGGAATTATCGGGTTATCCTGCAATACAATTGCTCGAACTACTACGCACTGTCCGTGGGGTTGCTTGCAGATGAGATTGCCCGTTAACCGTTTACTGCCCTTTTTCGCGCCGATTTTTCTTGCTGGATGCCTTGGAGAAGGGGGCGGAGATGTCCGCTCTGCCGCTGAGGCACCAACGAATGGACCGGGCGCAGACTACCCCGTCGTTGTAGGCGAACCGTTTACCATCGGCTCCATCACACACACACCTGAGGATAAGCTCAACTACGATGCAGTCGGATACGCAATTATGGGTGGCGAGGGCGTAAAATTAGCGGCCGCGCATAAAACGCTCCCGCTCCCGAGCTATGTTGAGGTCACTGAACTGGTGACTGGCCGGACAGCCCTGGTTCGGGTGGAAAGGCGTGGGCCAATGCGAAACGACATGCTGGTGGAGCTGACCCCGGCAGCGGCGGCGCAACTTGGCATCACCAGTGAGCCAGCTCCCGTGCGCGTGCGGCGCGTCAACCCACCGGAAGCTGATCGAGCACTGCTGCGCGCCGGTGAACAGGCCCCACTTCGGATGGACACGCCCATGTCGCTTGTGGCTGTGCTGAAGCGGAAGCTCGACAACAAGATACCCTCGATTGCTGCTCCTTTGCCGGCTCCTGCGCTCCCTGCCGCTTCTGTTCCAGCAGTTGCTTCAATCGACCCGCATGCCCCCGTGGCGAGTGGACGTTCGGAGCTCCTCGCGACCGCGCCGCAGGCTGAAGCGGAACCCGCCCCCGTCAAGATGGTCGAGCCTCCTGCATTCACACCGGGCAAGCCTGCGCCTGAAGTCTCCCCCGCACCCCAAGCAACAAAGACGACAGGCAAACACGTAGTTCAGATCGGTACGTTTTCCACTCGCGAACGCGCCGAAACCGCGGCAAAGCCGATGGGCGGCACCATCACCCCTTCGGGCAAATTCTGGATCGTGCGGAGCGGTCCATTCAATTCTGCGGGAGAAGCTGCAGCGGCTCTGGAGAAGGCCAGGAAGTCTGGCTATAGAGACGCCATCTTCCGGCGGATCGACTGAATTCTCCGGGCGAATTTTTTCACCGTCAGGAGAGACCATGATACGTCAGCCGATGCCATCGGCATTCCGGAAATTCGGTCTCGTTTTTCTTTTGATCGGAGCGGCGATTACTCCGCTCCAAGCCGCTCCACCGCCTCCACCAGCTGAGATTGAGGACATTCCGGTTGCGTTGCTTGTGGACCTTGGCTCTGGCCAAATTCTCCACGCCAGAGACTCAGACAAGCGGTTTCTGCCAGCATCGATGACCAAGGTGATGACGGCCTATGTCGCGTTCGAGGAGATGAGCGCAGGCAGGCTCAACCCGGGCAGGACGTTCATCGTAAAGCCTGAAACTGCCCGTGAATGGCACGGGCGCGGCACCAGCATGTATCTCGAACCGGGCGAGCAGGTGACAACGCACCAGCTTGTTCGCGGCATCATGACGGCTTCGGCGAATGATGCCTCGGTCGCGCTGGCGGAAGGCTATGCCGGCAGCGTGGCTGCATGGTCTGTTTTGATGAACGATGCCGCCAAGCGCCTTGGCATGAGGGGCAGCCAGTTCGCCACGCCCAGCGGATATCCCGATGGGGGCCTGACATATGTGACCGCAAACGATCTCGTGACCCTTGCCAATGCCATGCTGCGCAACTTTCCAGCTTATTACGAAACATATTCCGGCAAGAAGACGATGCCGTGGAAGAATACCGTGCTGCGCAGCCGCGACCCCATCACGGGAGTCGTTAAAGGCGCAGACGGGATCAAGACAGGCTACACGCGGGAGGCTGGATACAACTTTCTGGGATCAGCCAAGCGGGGCATTCGCAGACTGGTGATGGTTGTCGGCGGCGCACAAAGCCCCGCACAACGAAATGCAGCCTCTGTCGCCTATCTCGAATGGGGTTTTTCGCAGTTTCGCGCGCGTCCGCTCTACGGTCAGGGTCAGTATATCGCCACTGCAAAGGTGCAGGGAGGCGACACCCGGCATGTCGCGCTGGTTGCGCGGCAGCCGGTCTACGCCACAGTTCCGAACAGGGAGAACGAGGCGATAACGCTAAGGGTTCTTTATTCGGGGCCACTTAAGGCGCCTCTCGCACCCGACCAGCAGGTGGGTGTGCTTGAAATCCGGGTGAAGGACATGCCAGCGGGCAGGGTGCCGCTCTATCCGGGAAATGCAGTCAAACTCGGCGGCCCTGTAGACAGGGTGATGGACGGGTTTATGAACTTGCTATCATGAAACGAGGTAGATTCATCGCGTTTGAAGGCGGCGAGGGTGCTGGCAAGTCTACCCAGGCGAGGCTGCTTGCCGAGGAACTGCGCCGTCGCGGCATCGACGTTGTCACCACGCGAGAGCCGGGCGGGACGCCTCATGCAGAGACAATCCGGAACTTGCTTCTTACCGTTGACGGAGAGCCTTTGCCATTGCGGGCGGAGGCGCTTCTCTTCGCCGCTGCACGAGCCGATCACGTTGGTGCACTGATCGAGCCCGCGCTGGCTGCTGGAAAATGGGTCGTGTGCGATAGGTTCATCGATTCCAATAGAGCCTATCAGGGCGGCGGCGGCGGCATTCCCGATGCAGATCTCATGACCCTGCATCGGTTTGGGAGTGGCGGCCTCATGCCGGATCTGACCGTGCTGATCGACGTGGATGCCGAGGTTGCCGCAAAGCGCGCAAGCGATCGCGATGCCGGCAAGGCCGACCGTATCGGGGGAAGAGACGCAGCCTACCACGCCCGAGTTTCCCAAGCGTTTACTGACATTGCCGATGCGGAACCCGCTAGGTTTGCCCGCATCGACGGCAATGGGGCCAAAGAAGTGACCCACGGGCGCATTATGACTGCCATCGCTCCACTTCTGGAGGTGGATGAGTGAGCGAGCCGCCGACTAGTTTCATTGGGCAGGAAGACGCGTGGCAGGAATGGCTTGCCGCCATTCAGTCTGACAGAATGCATCATGCCTGGCTGCTTGCAGGGCCCAAAGGTTCGGGGAAGAGCGCCTTTGCTCGCGCCGCTGCGGCAGAACTTGTGCGCCAGTCCGAAGCACCAGTCCCGAAGGCAGAAAATCACCCTGATATCATTATTCTCGGTCATCCTCCTAAGGATGACAAGGAGGCAGCCAAACGGGCCGAAGGCAAGCCTTACGAGACGAAACGGAACGTCACTGTCCAACAGATCCGCGAGATGCAGCAGCGCATCACCACCCGCCCAACGCTGGGCGACAAACGCGCGATCATCATCGAACCGGCTGACGATCTGGAAAACTCTGCGGTGAATGCTCTCCTGAAGAGTCTGGAGGAGCCGCCCACGGGCACTTATTTCCTTCTGATTGCCCATCAGCCGGGTAGATTGCTGCCTACCGTGCGATCACGATGCAGGGTTCTTCGCTTCGCTCCGCTTTCCATCGCCGATCTCGACGCTGTACTGCGCCGGGATATGCCGCATGCCAATGCCGAAACCCGGCAAATGGCGATTGAGGCTGCGCATGGATCGGCCGGAGTGGCGCTATCCGTCGTGGAGCATGATTTGGGCAAATTGTACGACTTGATGCGTCGCATCCTGACGCAAGGCGATGCAGAGTTCATCCTGCGTGGGGCCATGGCGGACGAAATGGGTGCGCGTCCGGGTCGAGAGAAACTGCTAGCAACGCTCGATCTCGCGCGCTCCGTGCTCGCAGGTGAATTGGCAGGCGGAACTCGCGAACGGCAATTGCGCGTAATCGAAGCACACGGCGCACTGACCCGGCTTGCTGCGCAGGCACCGACCTATAATTATGACCCCGGGTTGCTGGTTATGGAAATTGGCGGCTTGCTGGCCTCGGCAGCGATGCCTAGAGAAGCGACATAACATTTCCTCTGCAATTGAATCAGAAAGACAGCGCGCCGCTTATGGCCGATCCATTCTATCTAACGACCGCAATCAGCTATCCTAATGGCAAGCCGCATATCGGCCACGCCTATGAAGCCATCGCGGCGGATGCCATTGCGCGCTTTCAACGGATGAACGGACGCGAAGTTCGACTCGTCACCGGCACGGACGAGCATGGCTTGAAGATGGTGCAGACCGCCCGCAATGCGGGCCGGAATACGCTGGAATTTGCGACGGAAATGTCGAATTATTTCCGTGAGATGTATCGCGTCCTGAACATCTCGTACGATGCATTTTGCCGAACCAGCGATGCTCATCATCATGAAGCCAGCAAGGCTTTGTGGGCAGCGATGAAGGCATCGGGTGATCTCTATCTCGATCGCTATGAAGGCTGGTATTCCGTGCGCGATGAAGCCTTTTATGGCGAAGAGGAGATCGTCGAAGGGGAAGGGGGCGTCAAGCTCTCACCGCAAGGTACGCCCGTTGAATGGACGGTGGAGGAAAGCTGGTTTTTCCGCCTTTCAAAATATCGCGATTACCTGATCGAACTTAACGAAACGCCCGGATTTCTTGAGCCCGAAAGCCGCCGGAACGAGGTTTTGGCATTTCTTAAGGGCAATGACCTGCGTGATCTTTCCGTTTCGCGTACCAGCTTTGACTGGGGCGTTCCGGTTCCCGGCAGCGACGGCCATGTCATGTATGTCTGGGTCGACGCGCTGACGACCTATCTCACCGGCATCGGCTTTCCTGATCGCGAGGGTGAATTCTCCCGGTTCTGGCCCGCAAACCTGCACCTGATCGGCAAAGACATTGTGCGGTTTCATGCGGTTTACTGGCCCGCATTCCTGAAATCAGCTGGACTTCCGGCACCTCAGAAGATTTTCGGCCATGGCTTCCTGCTCCACCGGGGCGAGAAGATGTCGAAGTCACTTGGCAACGTGGTTGATCCGCTGGATCTCGCCGAAACCTTCGGCGTCGATCAGCTGCGCTATTTCCTGATGCGCGAAGTCAGCTTCGGGCAGGACGGTAGCTATTCGGCCGAGGCAATCGTCACGCGCTGCAACGCCGAACTCGCCAACAGCTTCGGCAATCTGGCCCAGCGCGTCCTCTCAATGATCTTCAAGAACTGCGACGGCGTACTGGATGCATCTTGCGAAGCTGCGGAAGCGGATCAGGCTTTGCGCACAATCGTTGAGGAATACATCGCATCGATGCGCGGCAGCTTTGAAAAGTTTGCCTTCAGCGAGGGGCTTGAAGCGTGGATGCGCGCGGTATTCGCTTGCAACCAATACGTTGACGAACAGGCGCCGTGGGCTTTGCGCAAGACAGACCCGGCACGTATGGTTGCAGTTCTTATGAACCTGTTCCAGTGTGTCCGCGATCTTGCCATCGCCGTCCGCCCCGTTGTCCCAACGTCGATTGACACCTTGCTTGATCAAATGGGCGTAGGAGAGGACGCGCGTGATTTTGCGGCCTTGACCAAGGCCGGATGGTTCGCAGATCTCGCCGCGACCGGATTCACGCTTGGCAAACCTGAAGGCGTGTTTCCGCGGCTTGAAATGCCGGAGACGGTTGAGGAAGGCTGATGCTGATCGATTCCCATTGCCACCTCGAATACGAAGGCCTGGTTGAAGATCAGCAAGGCGTGCTCCTCCGCGCGCGTGAAGCCGGAATTTCGGGATTTCTGAACATTTCGACCCGCCAGCGGGAATGGGACAAAGTTATCGGTACTGCCGACCGCGAGTCGGATGTTTGGGCCAGCGTCGGCATTCACCCGCACGAAGCCGACCAACATGCCGATCTTGGTGTGCAGGCCCTGCTGGACGCAGCCGCACACCCGAAGGTTATCGGCATCGGAGAATCCGGGCTGGATTATTACTACGACAAGTCTGACCGTGAAACACAGCAGAGGCTGTTCCGCACCCACATTGCGGTGGCCCGCGAAACCGGCCTGCCAGTGATCATTCACACTCGTGACGCTGAAGACGACACGGCACGGATCGTCGCCGAGGAGATGGAGAAGGGTGCCTTTCCGGCACTGATCCACTGCTTCACGGCGTCCGCCGAATTCGCCCGCAAAATGCTGGATCTGGGTCTGAGCATTTCATTGTCTGGCATTGTTACGTTTAAAAACGCCAAGGACTTGCAGGGCATAGCGCAGCAATTACCTGAAGATCGCGTCCTGCTCGAAACCGACTCACCATTTCTCGCTCCGGTTCCACATCGCGGCAAACCGTGTGAGCCTGCCTTCACGGCTGACACGGCGAAGTTCGTCGCCGGGCTACGCGATGTGGCTCCTGAGGCTTTGGGTGACGCGACTACGCGCAATTTCTTTGCCTTGTTTGCAAAGGCCGCAGCGTGAAGCTCCGCATTCTGGGAAGCGGCACGTCGACCGGCGTTCCTCGTGTCGGGGGCGAATTTGGCGAAGACTGGGGCGCTTGTGATCCTGACGATCCGCGCAACCGGCGCACCCGCGTCTCTATCGTGATTGAAAGTGATCATGGGACGAGGCTGCTTGTCGATACGTCTACGGATCTGCGTGCACAATTGCTCGCCGCGCGGATTTCTACGCTGGACGCGGTTTTCTGGACGCATGATCACGCAGACCATTGCCACGGTATCGATGACCTTCGCCCACTGAGATACGGACGCGCCGGCCCGATTCCCGGCTATGGGGCAGATGAAACGGTGCGCCGCCTGCGCCAGCGGTTTGGCTATGTTTTTGCCGGTCAGTTCGGCTACCCAACCATTGTGAACATCGAAACGCTTGAGAATCTGCGCATTTGCGCAGGCTTCGGCGTGGCAAGCTGTCAGATGCCGCACGGACCGGCACAAAGCACCGCCTATCGCTTTGATTGTAACGGCAAGACTTTAGCTTATGCCACTGATTTTAGCGAGATTACCCCGCGGATGATCGACCTCCTGATGGATGTCGATGTTCTGGTGGTTGATTGCCTGCGCAGGGAACCGCATCCAACGCATGCGCATCTTGGCATGGCGCTTGAATTGTCCGAAACAGTTCGGGCGGGCAAAACTGTCCTGACGCATCTGGACAAGAGCATGGACTATTTCACGCTGAGCCACGAAGTTCCAAAAGGGGTTTTAGTCGCATTCGACGGGATGGAACTGGAAATATGAGCATGATGGCCACGATCGTGTCGTTGATCGCGGTGATCGGCGCTCTGGTCCTGGCAACAAGCAACCTGCGCGGTAAGCATCTTCCGACCCAGACAATGCTGAAATATGGTTTGATTTGGGGCGCAATAATCGCGGCGCTTACTCTTGCTCTCAGCTTTTAAACTCACACTTGATTTAACATAATATATATTATCAATCTAAGGGTTTGGTATGTCAGACGGTTTCAAGCGCCCAATTGACCGCCTTCTCTGGATAATGAAGCGACTTCGCGACCCGGAACTCGGTTGCGAATGGGACCGTGCGCAGGATTTCAACACGATCGCGCCATATACGATCGAGGAAGCCTACGAGGTCGCGGATGCCATCGCTCGCAACGATTTGGCAGACCTCAAGGAAGAACTTGGGGATTTGCTGCTGCAGGTCGTGTTCCACTCCCGCATCGCGCAGGATGCGGGTCATTTTGAATTTGACGATGTTGCTTCGGCAATCTCCGACAAATTGATTGCGCGGCATCCCCATTTGTTCGCCGACGAAGCTGACGGGCACCCTAACCAGACCGAGCGCTGGGAAACGCTAAAGGCTGAGGAACGTGCAGCCAAGGGCGCTGAAAGCGCAATGGATGGCGTAGCGCTGGCGCTGCCTGCACTCATGCGGGCGGAAAAGCTCCAAAAGCGCGCAGCCCGTGCTGGCTTCGATTGGCCCGAAGCGGACGGCCCAATTGCCAAGATCGCTGAAGAGATTGAAGAGCTTCAACGCGCGCAAACGGATGAGGAACGTCTTCTGGAAGCGGGCGACCTGATATTCGCGGCAGTTAACCTGGTGCGGCATCACGGCGTGGCGCCCGAAGAAGCGTTACGCGCGGCAAACGTCAAATTTGAGCGCCGTTTCAGAACGATGGAGCAGCTTTCTCAGAATTCTGGGAAGAAATTTGATAGCCTGACACTCGACGAGCAAGAGGCATATTGGCTGGCAGCAAAAGCCGAAGAAAAAGCGTCAGAGTGACGAGAAGCGTCCTAGCTCCCTCTGTGATAGTCGCACAGTGATGCGAACTTCCGGTCCGTCGCTGCCTTCGACCATTTCTTCTTTCAGAACCTCGCCCCGCGCGTGCAGGAAGGCCAACCTTTGACCGTCGCGTGCAGGGATGACAAAATCACAAACGCGCGCGTCAGCGGTGAGCATCCGGCTCACCATTTCGAGCAATTCGTCAGTTCCCCTGCCTGTGAGCGCAGAGACGGGAACTATGAGTTCCTCCGGCCTGGCAGCGATAAAGGCAGATAGCTCCTCTGCCCGATCCTCGCTCAACAAGTCCCACTTGTTCCAAACCTCTACGATGGGGACGAGCTCCCCTTCCCCGTCATCCTCAACGTCCAGCAGCCCCAGATCGCCGAGAATCTCAAGCACATGGGCTTTCTGAGCGTCGCTTTCCGGGTTAGCGATGTCGCGAACGTGCAGAATGACGTCAGCAGCATTCACTTCTTCCAGAGTGGCGCGAAATGCGGCGACCAGCTGAGTGGGCAAATCGGAAATAAAGCCTACGGTGTCGGAAAGGATCGCCTTGTCTATGCCGGGCAATCGGATGGCCCGCATCGTCGGGTCCAGCGTGGCGAAGAGCAAGTCTTCGGCCATCACATCGGCGCCTGTCAATCTATTGAACAGCGTAGATTTTCCGGCGTTTGTATAACCAACTAGCGCAATCACCGGCCACGGCGCTTTCTCTCTCCGATCCCGATGCAGACCGCGAGTTCTACGCACGTTTTCAAGCTCTCTCCGCAAACGAGCCATCCGATCGCGGATCATGCGGCGGTCAGCCTCGATCTGCGTTTCACCCGGCCCGCCCAGAAACCCGAAACCGCCGCGCTGACGCTCAAGGTGTGTCCAGCTGCGAACCAGGCGCCCAGCCTGATAATCGAGGTGCGCCAGTTCGACCTGCAAGCGCCCTTCGGCGGTGGCCGCGCGCTCACCGAAAATCTCAAGGATCAGGCCAGTCCGGTCAATAACTTTGCGACCAAGCTTTTCTTCAAGATTGCGTTGCTGGATCGCCGATAACGAACCATCGACGATTACCAGCTCCGCTTCGTTCAATTCGCACGCGGTCGCGATATTGGCGACCTGCCCTTCACCGAAAAGTGTGGCAGGCCGCGCATCGCGGATGGGCAACGTAAATGCATCAGCCACTACAAGACCGATGGCAAGCGCCAACCCCCTTGCCTCTTCAAGGCGAGCTTCGGGGTCGGCAGCGCCTTTGGCACGCAGGTTCGGATATACGACCAGCGCACGCGCGCCGCGCGTTACCTCACCCTTTGTTTCATCTTCAAAAATCGGCAATCCGTTCCGTCAGCTGTCAGAGTCGTCTTCGTCATACGCCTGAAGGTCAACGGGTGTCACCGGCTGAATCGTGGAGACGGCATGCTTGTATGCCAACTGCACATATCCTTCACGCTCAAGCAGCATGCAGAACAGATCATAGGCCGCAACCCGACCCTGCAGCATAACGCCATTGATCAGGAACATCGTCACCTGAACGCCTTCAGCCCGGATGCTAGACAGGAACACGTCCTGAAGCGCCCGCACCTTCTTGGTATCGGCAGTCCCGGTGCTGAACTGTTCAGCATCGATCGGTATGCTGGGCATGATGGTGGAAACTGCATGCTTGTAAACAAGCTGCGACTGCCCATCCCGCCGAAGCAGAATTGAGAAATTGTCAAACCAGGTGACGATCCCTTGGAGCTTCACGCCCTTAACCAGGAACATCGTGACCGGGGTCTTGTTCTTACGCAGAAGGTTCAGGAACTGATCCTGAAGGCTTTGACCACTGGTCTTAGCCACAGGCTTAGGCGCAACCACTTCTTCAACGGGAGATTCCGGCCGAGGCCGTGCGGAAAGCGTACGTCCACCCATGATGGGCTCCTCTATTTTTGGCGGCCGCATACGCGTGCCGCATTCTGGCGGGTGTTACCCCGCCGTTACCAGGACCTCCTATTTAGGGTTCTGCTGCATTGCAGTAAATCTAAAAAAGGCAGAAAAACGATCAGCCTTCGTTTTCTTCTTCTTCATCAGCCAGTTTGCGCTCACTCATGCCGAGGAGCTTCAACTTCCGATGTAGCGCTGATCGCTCCATTCCGATGTAGCTCGCGGTTTTTGAGATATTGCCAGAGAACCGGCGAATCTGAACTTTCAGGTACTCACGCTCGAAATTTTCACGCGCCTCTCGCAGCGGCACACTCATCATGCTGGAGACAGAATCCGGCTGCATCCGCGATTCAAAAATTTCTGGCGGAAGCATTTCAGCCTCAATCCGGCGAAGGCTTTCACGCGGAGTCATGATGACCGTGCGTTCCACAACGTTGCGCAACTGACGCACGTTGCCAGGCCAGCTGTAAGCTTGGAGAGCAGCCATTGCGTCATCCGTGATATCTGGGGTTGCGACCCCTTGCCCTGCCGCAAATCGTGCAAAAAAATGTTCCACCAACGAGGGAACGTCTTCACGCCGCTCACGCAGAGCGGGGATTGTGAGCGGCACCACATTGAGCCGATAGAACAGATCCTCACGGAACCGCCGTTCAGCAATTTCCTTTTCGAGATCGCGGGTGGTGGAAGATACGACGCGAACGTCTACACCAATCTGGCGGTTGCCGCCCGAGCGAACGAACCGCTGATCGGTCAGAACGCGCAAAATTCGCGCTTGGCTGGACAGCGGCATATCCGCGACTTCGTCCAGATAAAGCGTGCCGCCATTAGCCATCTCTAGCAAGCCGGGCCGGATCAGGTTGCCGTCCTGCTCCTCGCCAAACACCTCTTGCTCGAAACGTTCAGGGGTAATGCGCGCGGAGTTGACGCAGACAAACGCGCTGTCACTGCGCTGGCTCCAACTGTGTAGCAACCGAGCCGCGACTTCCTTTCCCGAACCGGCCGGGCCTGTGATCAGCACGCGGCTTCCCGTGCCAGCCACACGCTTCAAGGTTGCACGCACCTGGTTGATGGCTGAACTGCCGCCAGTGAATTCACCATCCATGGAAAAATCGGCGCGCAAGTTGGCGTTTTGGCGCCGTAATCGCTCTGTTTCAGTGGCCTTGCCCACAAGGTGAAGCAGCTTTTCCGCTTCAAACGGCTTTTCGATAAAATCGACCGCACCGCGCCCGATCGCTGCCACCGCAGTATCGATATTGCCGTGGCCAGAGAAGATAATCACGGGCAGTTCCGGCTCGCGTGCTTTAATTTCATCCAGCACATCGAGGCCATCCATCGGACTTCCGTGCAACCACACGTCCAGCAGCACGAGGCTGGGGCGGCGTTCGTCTATAGCGGCAAGCGCATCCACGCTGCCCGCCGCTGTGCGGCATTCGTACCCTTCGTCGCTGAGTACTCCGGCAACCAGTTCGCGAATATCACGCTCATCATCGACTATCAGAATTTCGAGAGACATAGTTCTTTCATTCCGCTGCTTCTGCACCACTTGGGGTGCCGGGTGTCTTGGGGTCGGATAACCTGCCTTCGATCGGCTTGATGGCCATTGGATCGCAAGCGAAACTCATCGTCACAGTTGTGCCCCCCGCGGGGTTTACCGAGAAAGTCATTTCTCCGCCGTGCTCTTCAACAATCTTGTTAACGATCGCGAGACCAAGGCCAGTCCCCTTCTCCCGCGTCGTAACGTAAGGTTCCACGATGCGTTCGCGATCCTGCGGTAGACCGATGCCGTTGTCAGTGATGGAGACTTCGATGTTCGTGTCATTCCTCCGAACCTCAACCGCGATCCGGCCTGCGAAATCGTCGGGATGTTCTTTTGCCTGAGCTTCGACCGCCTCTACCGCGTTCTTGAGCACGTTTGTCATGGCTTGGCCGAACTGGTGACGGTCGCAAGCGATTGTCTCCCCGTCGGTAGGCGCCTTAAGTGAGAAATCGATTTCAGGGCGCGCGACCTCCTGCAGGAAAAGCGCCTGTCGCACCAACGCAACCGGGTCCTGCTGGCGGAAGACTGGCTTGGGAAGGCGAGCAAACGAGGAGAATTCGTCCACCATCTTGCGCAAGTCACCAACCTGCCGAATGATCGTGCTGGTCAGTTCTTCAAAAAGTTCAGGATTGTCGACTATCTGCTTGCGATACCTACGAGAAAGACGATCAGTCGCAAGCTGGATGGGCGTCAAGGGGTTCTTGATTTCATGCGCAATGCGCTGAGCCACGTCCGACCATGCCGCCTGCCGCTGATCAACTAGTTGACGGGTTATATCCTCGAACGTGATAACGTAACCTGTCCTGTCGCGGCTGATCTTCACGGCCAGGGTTAGCAATTCACCCGATTTACCGTACTGTACGATGCCACTGGGCGTGTCATTTTCTATCATCGCAGCAAGCTGCGGCGCAACCTCGCCAAAGGACGTTCCGACGGGTGCCTCTGCATCGCCATTCAACAAGATCTTGCGAGCCGTGCTGTTCATCAGCAGAACCTGCCCGTGATCGTTAAGCGAGACTATCCCCGCACTCACCGAACCGAGCACCGCTTCCATGAAGGCGCGACGTTCTTCGACCTGACGATTGGCTCTCACCAGATCATGAGTCTGTTTCTCAATCTGCGCAGTCATTCGGTTGAATGCGCGGTTCAAAAGGCCGATCTCGTCCGCGCCGGTCCGCCCCTCAACCCGCAGCGAGAAGTTGCCACTTCCCACCCCTCGCGCAGCGTCGACCAGTTGATAGAGGGGCTTCACCTGTCGATCGGCAAAACGCAGCGCAAACCACACGGAAAGTCCGACCAACGCCAATGAGGCAACAAAGAGTGCTATATTAAAGCGAAGCTGCAGTACCCGTGCCCTGCTGGTGAGCACTTCATAGGCTTGAACGATATTCTGGGCGCGCTGCCCCTGACTGAACGCCAACAAGTCAGAACTGCGGGACGTATATAGATAGATGCCGGTTCGCCTGTCGATGGGCACTACCGCCTCGATACGGTTCGCATTGGCGTCAACGGCTAGCGGTTCACCCTTGGACAGCCGATCGAGAATCGCTGGACTGATACGAGTGTGAGAACTGTTCCCTTCCGGGTCAACGATGGCTGCCGTACGCATCGTTCCATCCTCGCGAGCCTGAAGAATTGCGGCTTCGGTGAGCTTTCGATTGACGACCTGATAGGAGAAGAACGGAGGGAAATCAGGGCTGGTGATGGGCTGCTCGCTCAAGAACTTCCCAAGATCGTCTGCCATTGCAACGGATTCATACCCGACGTCGCGCTGCGCCTGTTCGTAATAGCCGCGCGCCAGCTTGTTGGCATTTTCCAACAGTCCGCGCGAATTATCCGAAAACCAGAATTCCACACCTGATTGGAAGAGAACCGACGCAAAAACCACCACCAACAGAGTCGGCACGGCGGCGATCAATGAGAAGATGAAAACCAGGCGGACGTGCATTCCACCCGACCCGCCCATGTCCTGCCCAATGTTTTGCTCCGCACGGCGCAATGCCATTCGGCGGCCCAACAAAACGAGAATGGCCATTGCGGGAACCAGAGTTCCCACCAGCAGGAGAGCCGTTAGGTTTGAGGGTAATAACTGCCCGGTATCGTCCTGCGATTGCAGCGCGACCCACGTCGTTATCGTCATTCCCACGAATGCGACAACGGCGATCACTTCAATCAGGGCGTAAAGGTTGGAGCGACGCGCGGCAACTTTCGCTCGCCGCCACCATCGCGGCCAATTTCGCCTTGTGTAGTGGTCACTCTCCATCGTTGCAGTATTACAACACCGCTGTTGCTACACTGCAAGTCTTTTGTATGGCGAACAATTAATCCCGTCGGGAAAAGGCTTCCGGGTCAAGCTCAAGGTCGCTCAGACGTTTGCGAAGGGTGTTGCGATTAATGCCTAGCAGCGTTGCGGCCTTGACCTGATTCCCGCCTGTGGCGCGCAAAACTTCGGAGAAAAGAGGTCTTTCAAGCGCTGCCAGAGCTTCGTTATAAATGGTGCCGGGAATAGGCCGAGCGAACTCCATCCAACGCCGCACTGCTGTATTCATATCATCATCCGCCTCAGCGACGATTTGGCGATCCCTTACGTCTTCATCAAGCAAACTGGCCACAGTCATTGCATCGATAGCATTATCGCGGGCAAGCAGCGCAAGCCGGTATATGAAATTCTTCAATTCGCGGACGTTTCCGCGCCATGGCTGGGCAGCCAGTAATTCTGCGGCATCGCTTTCAAGCTGGCGACGAGGCAACCCCGCGCTTGCGGCCATTTGAAGAAAATGCCGTGCCAGGGCCTCGATATCCTCTCGCCGCTCACGGAGGGCAGGCAGCACGATCGGGACGACGTTCAGTCGATAATAAAGGTCTTCGCGGAACAGACCTGCCGCAATCTGAGGTTTTAGATCCTTGTTTGTTGCCGCTACAATACGGACGTCCAGCTTCACCTCATCACGGCCGCCTACGCGCCGGATCGTTCCCGACTGCAAGGCGCGTAATAGACGAGTTTGGGCCTGCATCGGCATGTCGCCGATTTCATCAAGGAATAGTGTACCGCCAGCAGCCTGCTCAAACTTGCCGATATGGCGGGCGACGGCGCCGGTGAATGCGCCCTTCTCGTGCCCAAACAATTCGCTTTCGATCAACTCGCTGGGAATTGCGGCTGTATTGACCGCGACGAAAGGCCCGGTGCGGCGGTTTCCGAGTTCATGGATGGCTTCCGCGACAAGTTCCTTGCCAGTACCCGACTCGCCCAGAATCAGCACAGTCAGATCATTGCGGAGCACGCGGGTAATCATGCGGAATACGGCCTGCATCGCCGGGCTTCGCCCAACAAGGGGCATGCCATCGCCCAGCGTGACGTCTTCTCCCCCTGTCTTCCCTTTCTGGCGAACACCCACTGCCTGCCGGACGGTTCGGGCCAACTCATCAATATCGAAGGGCTTAGGGAAATATTCGAACGCGCCAGTATCGGTCGCCCGTACCGCTGTATCCAGCGTGTTTTGCGCCGACAGAATGATTATCGGTAAATCAGGGTGAAGGTCGCGAATGGAGCCAAGAGTCTCAATCCCATCGCCATCCGGCAGCATCACATCGGTAACGAGCGCGGCATACTCATTTTCACGCAGTAGAGCGTCCCGATCACGAATAGTTTCGCAATGGGTTACCTTGAAACCCTCATCCTCCAGCGCTGCGGTGATGACGATTGCGATGGACGGATCGTCTTCAACCAACAGCACGCTCATGCCAATCCCTCGCCATCGCTATTTTTGGGACGCCGCTCTTCCGCCAGCGGCAGATGTATTCGGAAGTGAGTGAGCCCCTGGGGATCATCCCGCTCATGGCTGATACGACCATTCATATCCCGCACCAGCTTGCGCACGAGCGCAAGGCCCAGGCCGTGCCCGCTTTTCTTGGTGGTGACGAATGGCTCAAAAAGATGGTCTCGCATGAAGGCGGGAACGCCGGGGCCATTGTCGCTAACACGTATCTCAACAGACAAACGCACCCGCTTGCCCGTTTCCTGAGACTGATATTGGAGACCGCTGGCAAAGCGCGTGCGCACCATGATCTTCCGCTCTGGCTGATCGTTGCAAGCCTCCTGCGCATTGGCCAGCAGGTTAATCAGAACTTGCACAAGACCATCTGCATCACCCAGAACGGGCGGCAAAGAGGGATCAAACTCTTCCCTGATATCCAGCCATCTACCCGCAGCCGAACTGCCGGTCGCCATCACGGCAATGGCGCGGCGGATGATTTCGTGAAGGTTACAGGGCACCACAGGCGGCGTCGTTTTGCCGCTGAGGAGCTGCATCTGCTCAATCAGCCCGGCAATCCGGTCAACCTCTGCCGTGATCAGATCCGTCAGTGAACGGTCCTTGGCCTCCGCCTTGCGGGCGAGCAACTGCGCAGCACCACGAATCGCCGCCAGCGGATTCTTGATTTCGTGGGCAAGGATTTCTGGTCCACGCAACACTGATTCGTCGGCACTCCCGGAATCGTCGCCAAGCGCATCAAAAGTGCTGTTGTCGTGGATCGAAAGAAGCTGCCATCCCGGCATATCGGCCACAGGCGCAGCTGTGATGTCGATGCTTCGCCCACCTCTTCCCAACAGAACGGTATGTATTTCCCGCGCGGAAATTGGCGTATCGATATCGCCCAGTCGCTCGATCATGCCGATATCATCGAAACTGAGAAGATCGGTCAGCCGCATCCGGGCGAGCCGGCGCGCGCTCTGCCCGAAAAACTGCTCTGCCGCAGGATTTGCAGCGGCGATGCGCATTTCGGGACCGAGCAGGATCACCGCGATAGGGAGGCTGGCAAGTTGCCTGCGCGCGTCGGGAATGGCGCTGCGCACTGTTGCGCTCATGCGGCCTGGCGCTGCCGATATGGGGCGTAAAACTCATCCAGTTCGCGCAGCACTTCATCGGCATCATCGATGAAGTTCACCCGATTTCTGAACTCGGCCGAACCGTTCATTCCCTTGGTGTACCAGCCTAAATGCTTACGCGCGATCTTGGTGCCGACCTCGCGCCCATAGTGGGACAGCATGTCGAGATAGTGTTCGACCAGCACATCATACTGTTCGTCCATGCGCGGCGTTGGGCGCACAGGCGCGCCGCCAAGCCAGTCCATAACCTGACCAAGCAGCCAGGGCTTGCCATAGGCTCCGCGCCCAATCATCAGGCCGTCCGCGCCCGACTGTTCCAGCGCTGTCGCGCAATCCTCAATGGAACAAATGTCGCCATTAACGATCACAGGAATATCCACCGCGTCCTTTACCTTACGTACAAAGGCCCAGTTCGCATTGCCCTTGTACATCTGGTTCCGCGTTCGACCATGAACGGTGATCATCTTCGCGCCGAGATCCTGAGCAATCCGGGCAAGTTCCGGCGCGTTTAGCGAGTCATGGTCCCAGCCCATGCGCATTTTCACTGTAACGGGCACGTCCACGGCCTTCACCGTCGCTTCGATCAGGCTTGCAGCAAGCTTGAGATCGCGCATCAGTGCCGATCCGGCGTCACCATTCGTAACCTTGCGAACGGGACATCCCATGTTGATATCGACAATCGCCGCTCCGCGATCCGCGCTCAGCTTTGCAGCTTCTGCCATCTGATCCGGCTCACAACCGACAAGCTGCATTGAGACTGGCTCTTCGGAAAGGTCCCACGCCGCCTTCTGCACAGATTGGCGAGTTTCACGAATAGCCGCGGGGCTTGCGATCATTTCCGTAACGTTGAGGCCGGAGCCATATCGGCGCACCAGCTTACGGAACGGCATGTCCGTGACCCCCGTCATCGGCGCGAGCACGACCGGGGTTTCAACCTTTACAGGGCCGACAAAAATGGGTGCCAGCGTGGGGGATGCGGGAAGTGTCATCTATAAGGGCCGATACAACTGCCTAAAAATTAGGCAGTCATGTAGTCGAACTCTGGGCTAACTTCAATAGAGGCCCGAAAACCGCCCGACGGCAGGTCAGCTACTTCTAACAGTTGGTATCGGCAACGTGGCGCTGGATTGAAATGGACAGCACCGCTATCGGCAAGCAATGGAATATAACGGCAAAACCGTTGCGATCATTGTCGCTGCCGGAAGCGGCACCCGGGCTGGGAGCGAGCAACCCAAGCAATTCCGGCACGTCCGTGGGCGCAGCCTCATTGCCCATTGCCACAGCGCCTTCGCATCCCATTCCGCGATAGATGAAATCGTGCTCGTGATCGCCGAAGGACAGCAGGAAATTGCCCGGCACGCCTTGGCAGGCTTCGACCTTTCACGCCCCCTCACCCGGATCGTATCTGGCGGCGCGTCGCGGCGAGACTCGGTGCGCAATGCGATACAGACGTTGCAAGGAGACGATCCGCCGGCGCGCGTATTGATCCATGATGCGGCGCGACCCTTTCTGCCTCAAGACGTCATCACGCGATTGCTTGATGCGCTGAAATCGGCGGACGGGGCAATCCCGGTGCTTCCTGTGGTCGATACGGTCGCCCGCGCGGATGGCGACAAACTTGGCGGAACAGTTCCGCGCGATCCGCTGCGCCGCGTTCAAACACCGCAGGCATTCCGCTTCCCGGCGCTGGCAGAAGGCCATGCCCAGTGGTCGGAAGACGCCGAAGCGACAGACGATGCACAGATGGTTCGTGCCGCTGGCGGCCGCGTTTCGCTGGTGAAAGGCGACGAGGCATTGCGCAAATTGACTTACGCCAGCGATTTCGAAGAGGATGCACCAGCAATGCGCGTCGGTTTCGGTTATGACGTTCACCAACTTGCCGAGGGCGAAGACCTATGGCTGTGCGGCGTAAAAATCGCGCACGATCAGGGACTCGCAGGGCACAGTGATGCTGATGTCGCAATTCACGCGCTGGTCGATGGCATTTTGGGAGCCGTCGCCGCCGGCGATATCGGCCAGCATTTTCCCCCTTCGGACCCGCAATGGCGCGGTGCTTCTTCCGACCAATTCCTGTCTCACGCAGTCATGCTTGCGGCTCAGGCTGGATATCGTCCCGGCAACCTGGATGTCACGATCGTGTGCGAGGCGCCGCGCATTGGACCATACCGGCAAGCCATGCGAGAACGGCTGGCGGAGATTCTGGGCGTTGACATCGGCGCGGTAAGCGTCAAGGCCACAACCACCGAGAGGCTGGGCTTCACGGGACGCGGCGAAGGTATCGCCGCAAATGCCGTTGTCAGCCTTACCAAAATCTGAGGAATTGCGATGCGAAAACTCGCCGCTCTTGCAAGTGCCCTTCTCGCCGTGGTGCCCGGTATAGCCCAAGCGCAGGGCCCAGCTTGTCTCAACGCAAAAGAGTTTTCCTCTCTCGCGGCCTATGCCCTGCCCAGCGCCATTACAGGAGCAACGAAGCGGTGCACATCCACGCTTTCAGCCGGGTCTTTCCTGAAGGCCGATGGGCAGGCTCTTGCAGATCGCTATGCTAGCCGCAAAACCGCCAACTGGCCGGACGCTAAGGTAGCCTTTTTCAAGATCAGCGGTGAGAAGCCGGAGACGGCGCAGCTTCTCCGGTCGCTTCCCGACGATTCGCTACGCGAAATGATCGACGTAATTCTGGAAGGCATGGTCAGCCAGGAAATCCCTCTGAACAAGTGCGGCACGATTGATAATTACGTGCGCCTGCTGGCCCCTCTTCCACCCGAGAATATGGCTGAACTGATCGCCCTGACGGTGGCGCTTTCCGCCGGCCCAGAGGGCCCCAAGTTCGGCAAACTGAACATCTGCAAGGGTCAATAAGAATGGACAGTCTGTTTCCGGACGATGTGGTCGCTCTTGCCCGGCGCGTAGTGGAGGAAAATGCCAAACTCGGCCGCAAGATCGCGCTGGCAGAAAGCTGCACAGGCGGACTGGTCAGCGCGGCTATCACCGAAATACCCGGCTCATCCGCCGTGCTGGATCGCGGTTTTGTCACTTATTCCAATGAGGCAAAACAGGAAACGCTTGGCGTTTCCGAAGACATCATTGATGCCTTCGGCGCAGTATCTGCGGCTACGGCATGGGCCATGGCGCAAGGCGCTATCAAGCACAGCCGCGCAGACGTTGCAGTTTCGATCAGCGGCGTTGCAGGTCCGGACGGTGGCAGCGACAAGAAGCCGGTTGGCACCGTAGTTTTCGCCCGGGCAGATCGCGGGCAAAATCAAGAAGACCTGAACGCTGAGGAAAAGCTCCTCAGCGGCACTACCCGCGCGGAAATCCGCTATCAGGCGACGCTGGTCGCGCTGGAACTGTTGTTGCCATAAAGTTCGGCCGCCCGATCTTCAAAGGCGGTCATCATTTTGCGGAACGCCTTGTCGAAATACTGGCCCGCCAACTTTTGAAACAGGATATTGTGGAATTCGAAGTGGACGCGGAAATCTACTTCGCAGCGATCTGGCCCCAGCGCGCGAAACTTCCAGTCGTTTTCCAGATCCTTAAGCGGGCCATCTACATACTGGACGGAGATCTCGTACGGTCTCCGCTTCAGCACGCGAGACGTGAACTTTTCCCGTAGGGCCTTGAAGCCAACCAACATGTCGGCCACCATTTCCTCATCGGAATCCGTCTTGACGCGAGTTGCCACGACCCACGGCAGGAACTCGCCATAGCGTCCAACATCGGCAACCATATCGAACATTTGCTCCGCGCTGTAAGGGAGCTCCCGAACTTCATGAATCCCCGGCATCAGCGGCGCCCCTTGGCCAGCTGCGCCTCGCGCGTTGCGCGCATCTGGCGGAAATCGTCGCCGGCGTGATAGCTTGATCGCGTCAATGGTGACGATGCCACTTGCAGAAAACCCTTGGCGCGCGCGATCGAGCCATAAGCATCAAACGCCTTGGGTGTGATGAATTCGGCCACTTCCGCATGCTTCGGCGTGGGGCGCAGATATTGCCCCATTGTCAGGAAATCGATGTCGGCGCTGCGCATGTCGTCCATCACTTGATGCACTTCAAGACGCTGTTCGCCCAGCCCCAGCATGATGCCGGACTTGGTGAAGATCGACGGATCGTGCACCTTCACCTGCTCCAGCAAACGAAGCGAAGCGTAATAGCGCGCGCCGGGCCGTATTGTCGGATAAAGCCGGGGCACTGTTTCCAGATTGTGGTTATAGACGTCTGGTCGTGCCTCCACGATCGCTTCCACCGCAGGGCGCATCTTTCCACGAAAATCGGGGGTCAGAATCTCGATCGTCGTTTCCGGTGTAGAGCGGCGCAGCGCATTGATGACCTTCACGAACTGGCTAGCGCCGCCATCAGGCAGATCGTCACGATCTACCGAGGTGATGACAATGTGCTCAAGCCCGAGCTTGGCTGCTGCTTCGGCAACATGTTCGGGTTCGAGAGGATCGACCTTGCCCGGCATGCCCGTTTTTACATTACAGAATGCACAAGCCCGCGTGCAGGTATCGCCCAAAATCATTACAGTGGCGTGCTTGTTCTTCCAGCACTCACCAATATTGGGGCATGCTGCTTCCTCACAAACCGTGTTAAGATTGAGACGACGCATAAGGTCGCGCGTCTCGCCAAACGCCTTCGATGTTGGCGCGCGGACACGAATCCAGTCTGGCTTGCGTTGGACAGGCGCTTTCGGAGAATTGGACAAGTCGTTCATGCGCCCCAGATAGTCGTCCTGAGACAGGGTTGCCAGCCTCAATTAGGACCGGCATGAGAAGGTTTATGACTCAGACCAAATCGCAAGAGCTAAATCGACTGATCGAAGGATACCATCGCTTCCGGGTTGCAGGCTGGACTCCTCACCGCGAACGTTGGAAGGAGCTGCGCGACGGCCAGCAGCCGCGGACGATGATTATTGCCTGCTCCGATAGCCGGGTGGATCCATCCCAGATATTCGACGCTGCGCCGGGAGAGCTTTTCGTGGTGCGCAATATCGCGGCACTGGTGCCACCGTTCGAAACCACCCCCGGCCTTCACGGCGTCTCAGCAGCTCTGGAATTCGCGGTTCAGGTCCTGAAAGTCTCGGAAATCGTAGTGATGGGACACGGAATGTGCGGCGGCTGCAAGGCTGCACTCACTCAAGAACTACATGGCTCAGAACCGGGTGATGGCGGGTTTATCGCCAGCTGGATCGGCCTGTTGGACGAAGCCCGGGATCCGATCGCAACGCAACTCGGAACAGATGGACGGCCTGCGGAACGCGCGATGGAACAGGCTGCTGTTAAGGTGAGCCTCGAAAATCTGCGTACCTTCCCCTGCGTTCGCAGCAAACTGCGGGACGGAGAGTTGAATATTCGCGGCGCTTTCTTTGCGATCGATGATGGCGAACTTCATCTGCTGAATGAAGCAACTGGTGAGTTTTCACCTGTCGGTTAAGCCCTTTGGCCGATAACCGATGCCGCCATCGCGGCCACGTTAAACCTGTAAACTAGACATCCAAGGCCGGGACATCATCCCGGCCTTGGTTTATATAATGTGCTTAAGTTGCCGACTTTGCCTTGCTGGCGGCGTAGGCGGCCCAAAGCTTGGCAATGGCAGAACGCGGCCCTTGCACCTTGGCGAAAGTTGCCTGTGCGTCAGCATACTTGCCCTGATCAGCCTGCGCGATGCCCAGGCGAGTCAGAACGCGATTCTGATCGACGCCCGCCTTGCCGAGTGCATTCTGGTAAAGCGCCTCGGCGGAAGCTGCATTGCCGTAGCTCAACAAAGCATCCGCAGCGCCGGAGATCGTCGCTTCACTAGCGTTGGGCTTGCGGGCATCAGCTTCATAGCTGGCGAGAGAAGCCTTGTCGGCAGAAAGCCTGCCAGACGCCTGCGCCCGTGCATCGCTAACGAACGAGTCAGAAGCCTTGAGCTTGCCGGCCGCAATACCGGACTCGATGACCTTCAACACCTCACCGGGATGACGGCGAGCGTCCGCGGCCTCGATATATTCAATGTAGTCGCGCGATTCAGCGTAGCTATTCGTGCGGTCCATCAATCGCAGCAGATCAAGGTTGTCCTGGGCGCCGTACTTGCCCAGTTCGCGCACGATCGTTACCGCGACGCCCACATTTTTTGGATCGGGATAGTCAGTCACGAGCATTGCGCCGAAATCAGCAGCTTCGTTCAACATGCCCGCCTTGTAGGCCGAGACCAAACCACGACGATACCACGAGTCCGGTGCGGGTGTACCGCTGGCCTTGGCATCGGTAATTGCAGTCTTGAAAGCCTGCATGCCCTTACCGGTCTGATTGCTGGCCATGAACGACTCCGCAAGCAGGACCTTGACGGCAGAATCGGAATAGCCGGTATCGATAGCCTGCTGCAGATAGTGCTGTGCGGATGCATGATCGTTGGCCTGCAACGCAAGCTGGCCAGCAACTGCATTCAACTGCGGCACCTGGTCGGCGCTTGCCTTGCCGCTATCCAACATCAGCTTAAGGCCGGCGCGCTGTTGCGCGGCATCCTTGCTCTTCACCGCAAGGGAATAAGTCAGCTGACCAGCCATCAGGCGGTCGTCCGCATTTTCGACAGCGGCAGTAGCTTGGTCCACAGCAGACTTCGCAGCTGCTGCGCTCGCAGCGTCACCTTCCTGAACGGCATTAACCGCAGCTTGGGCAGGCTGTGCCGCAGCCAAAAAGCCCTTTGAGAACGAGAGCTTCGGCGCCTTTTCCTTCTTCTGCGCCAAAGCAGCTTCAGGGGCGAGGCTGCCGCCTGCAACAACCCCAAACGTCAGAGCGACGCCGAGCGTCGCGCGCGAAATAAAAGTGCGTTTGGCCTGTGCGAAACGGGTCATGTACGTCTTCTCCTCAAAACTTTGATCGCCCCCGCGGAACAACCGCCGATCGATCAAGACTTGCGCATCGTCTAGTGACGGTGATTCATCTTCATTGCAACAGGATGCTCAGTGGCTGGTTCCCAGTGAACGGGCATTGAATGAGATTTTCAACGTCAGAGGGAATATACGGGGCGCAAGTGTGGAAAAACCGGCCCCCTCCCCCTGCTTGAACAACGCTTCGCTGGCATTGCCGCGCAGCATGGACTAGGGCGAACAAGCAGCCTTTCCCAACACCATGAAAGAACGATAAAAGCGCGTGAGCGACGATACTGAAATAGTGGAGGCCACCTGGCCTGAAGGCGAATACGGCCGCGTCGACATCGTTGATGAGATGAAGACCAGCTATCTCGATTACGCCATGAGCGTGATCGTGAGCCGTGCGCTTCCCGATGTACGCGATGGCTTGAAGCCGGTTCATCGCAGGATTCTGTTTGCCAGCCAGGAAGGCGGCTTTGTCGCCGGGCGGCCATATCGCAAGTCAGCCAAGATCGTGGGTGACGTGATGGGTAACTATCACCCCCACGGCGACTCCGCGATCTATGACGCACTCGCACGCATGACGCAGCCGTGGTCTATGCGGCTGCCGCTGATAGATGGTCAGGGTAACTTCGGTTCGATGGACCCGGATCCGCCCGCATCCATGCGCTATACGGAAGCGCGGCTTGCACGCGTCGCCAACAGCCTGCTCGACGATCTGGATAAAGATACCGTCGATTTCCAAGAAAACTACGACGGTTCTCGGCGTGAGCCACAAGTCCTGCCTGCACGGTTCCCGAACCTTTTGGTCAACGGCGCGGGCGGCATCGCGGTGGGCATGGCCACCAACATCCCGCCGCACAACTTGGGTGAAGTCATCGATGCCTGCCTTGCGTTCATCGATAATCCGGCAATGTCGTCGGAAGACCTGCATCAGATCATTCCGGGTCCGGATTTCCCCACCGCCCCTCTGATTCTGGGCCAAGCTGGCGCCCGCTCTGCCTATCTTACCGGCCGCGGGTCAATCATTCAGCGCTGCCGCTACGAGATTGAGGAAGGCCGCGGTGATCGGCGTTCGATCGTGCTTACCTCCATCCCCTTCCAGGTGGGCAAGTCCAACCTTGTCGAAAAGATCGCCGAAGCCGCCAAGGAAAAGCGGATTGAATCGGTTTCCGACATTCGGGACGAATCCAATCGCGAAGGCATGCGCGTCGTTGTCGACCTTAAGCGCGACGCCACGCCAGAAGTGGTGCTGAACCAGATCTGGCGGCACACGCCTGCGCAATCCAGCTTCCCGGCGAATATGTTGGCGATCCGTGGCGGCCGGCCAGAAACGCTGCCGCTGCGCGAAATAATCCAGACGTTCATTCAGTTCCGCGAGCAGGTCATCACCCGCCGCATCAAGTTTGAACTGAACAAGGCGCGCACCCGTGCGCACATCTTGCTCGGCCTTGTTGTTGCGGTATCCAACCTCGATGAGGTTGTGGTGCTGATCCGCAGCGCCAACAATCCTGCAGAAGCGCGGGCAAAATTGCTCAAGAAGGAATGGGCGATCGGTGAGATCGCGCCATATATCCGTCTGGTCGAAGCGATTGAGCTAAACGCGGAACAAGAAGGCGGTGTCTATCGCCTTTCCGAGGAGCAGGTGAAAGCCATCCTCGATCTGCGTCTGCACCGTTTAACGGCACTTGGCCGTGACGAGATTGGCGATGAGCTTAAGATTCTTGCCGCAGCAATTGCGGATTACCTCAGCATTCTGGCAAGCCGCGAAAAGCTTTACGACGTCATTCGTCAGGAATTGCGGGAAGTCCGGGATGCCTATGCCACCCCGCGCGTATCGGAAATTACCGCCGCGGCCGATGGCATCGACGATGAGGATCTGATCGAGCGGGAAGACATGGTCGTTACCGTCACGATGGACGGTTACATCAAGCGAACTCCGCTCTCTACCTTCCGCGCCCAAAATCGCGGCGGTAAGGGCCGCGCGGGCATGACGACCAAGGACGAAGATGCGGTTTCCAACATGTTCGTCACGTCGACGCATACGCCGGTGCTGTTCTTCTCCACGGCGGGCAAGGTCTATCGCCTGAAGGTATGGAAACTTCCCGAAGGTAGTCCGGCCACCCGCGGGCGGCCGATCATCAACCTGCTGCCTTCACTTGGTGAGAATGAGACAATTGCAACGGTTCTCCCGCTGCCCGAGGATGAAAGCACGTGGGGCTCGCTCCACGTTGTCTTCGCCACGGCCAAGGGAAGTATCCGCCGCAACTCGATGGATTCATTTGCAAATGTTCCGTCGAATGGCAAGTTTGCCATGCGTTTTGAGGAAGGCGAAGATGACCGTCTGATCGGCGTTGCGTTGCTGGATTCCAGCGACGATGTGCTGCTCGCTTCAAGCAATGGTAAAGCCATCCGCTTTGCCGGAGATGAAGTCCGCATCTTCCAGAGCCGCACGTCTACTGGCGTTCGGGGCATGAATCTGAAGAACGGTGACGAGGTTGTATCGCTCTCTATCCTTCACCGCGTCGGCACCAGTGCCGAAGAACGGGAAGAATACCTGAAGTATGCACCGTGGAAGGCAGAGCGCGAAGGCGAGCCTTCGCTTCCGCCGGAGCGATTCGAGGAAATGACCGAAAGGGAGCAATTCATCCTCACGGTATGCGCCAACGGTTATGGCAAGCTTTCCTCAGCATATGAATACCGCCGCACCGGACGCGGCGGCCAAGGTATCACCAATATCGATAACATTGCGCGCAACGGCCAGGTCGTCGCCAGCTTTGCTGCCACCAAGGAAGACCAGCTGATGCTGGTAACCAACCAGGCTAAGCTGATCCGCATTGGCCTCGATTCACTACGAGTCATCGGACGCAACAGTGCAGGCGTGCGCCTGTTCGACGTAGCAGAAGGTGAATTTGTGGTCAGCACCGTGCGGATCGACGACACGACCACTCCGGAAAACGACGCGGAAGAGGCGGTAGCGGACGAATTGGCCGATCGCGCCGCGCAAGAAACTCAGCCCTATACCACGCCTGATCGCGATGATCCGACTCCCACCGAGCCGGGAGCAGATGTCGAGCCAGAGGATTGAAACTGAGAGCGGCAAGTAGCAGGCGAGAACGATGAGCCATCAGGTGCACATCATCGGCGGCGGAATGGCCGGAAGCGAAGCTGCATGGCAACTAGCGCGACGCGGCATTTCCGTCAGGCTGTCCGAAATGCGGGGTACGGGGGAACGTACCCCTGCGCACCAGACCGACGCGCTGGCCGAACTCGTGTGCTCAAACAGCTTCCGATCCGACGACAGCGAGAAAAGCGCCGTCGGGCTGCTGCATCACGAAATGCGTGAATGCGATTCGCTCATCATGGGTGCGGCGGCTGTGGCGCAAGTTCCGGCGGGTTCCGCGCTGGCAGTGGACCGCGACGTGTTTTCGGCCGAAGTCGAACGCCGTCTTGCCTCGCTTCCCAATGTGGAAGTGGCACGCGAACGGATTGACCGTCTTCCGGAAAGCGGACTGACGATCATAGCAACCGGGCCGCTCACCGCAGCGGGACTGGCGCAAAGTATCGGCGCGGCAACGGGCGAGGACAGCCTTGCCTTTTTCGATGCCATAGCCCCCATCGTTTATCGCGACAGCATCGACATGGACGTGTGCTGGATGGCCTCCCGCTGGGACAAGGGCGAAACCAAGGACTACATCAACTGCCCGATGAATCAGGAGCAGTATCTTGCCTTCCATGCAGGCCTGATGGCGGGTGAGAAAACCGTGTTCAAACAATGGGAAGCGGACACGCCCTATTTCGTCGGCTGTATGCCTATCGAAGTTATGGCCGAACGTGGTGTCGATACCCTTCGCTTCGGCCCGATGAAACCAGTGGGCCTAGACAATCCTCGCACGGGGCGTTGGCCCTACGCGGTTGTCCAGCTTCGCCAGGATAACAAGCTAGGCACTCTGTGGAACATGGTCGGTTTTCAGACCAAGCTGAAACACGGCGCGCAGGTGGAATTGTTTCGCACAATTCCGGGCCTGGAAAATGCAGAGTTCGCGCGATTGGGCGGTCTGCATCGCAACACGTTCATAAATTCTCCCATACTGCTCGATCGTCAATTGCGGCTGAAATCCGCGCCTCACGTTCGCTTTGCCGGGCAGATCACCGGATGCGAAGGCTATGTTGAAAGCGCCGCCATCGGCATGATGGCCGGCATTATGGCCGCAACGGAAGCATCTGGCCGCCAGTGGCAGGCTCCCCCACTCACCACTGCGATGGGCGCCCTACTCTCACACGTAACGGGCGATGCGGATGCTGAAAGCTTTCAGCCTATGAACGTCAATTTCGGACTGTTTCCACCCCTTCACGATGTGAAGAAGAAACAACGCAAGCAGGCTTATACCGACCGGGCGAAGAGCGATCTTGCCCAATGGCTGCCGCAGATTGCAGCCTAAATTACGTCAGCACTTGCACTTCGGCTTTGGCGTTATTTTCGGACGAGTGCTGGCAAACTCCACTGCGTTCAGCTCACCATCCTTGTTAGCGTCTACTCGATCAAATCGTTCTACTGTAGTCACCGCCCATTCCTCGAACGTCAGCAGATTGTTGCCGTCCTTGTCTAGCTTGCGGAACCCAGCGGTGCGGGTTGATAGCATTTCGTTGCGGCTGATCCTGCCATCGCGATTTTGATCGAAGCGGCCAAAGCGGCGTTGCTCTTTCGTAAGTTCGGTGGCTTCCGGCGGCGCCGGCCCCCTCAAGCCGTCAACTTCGGCAGAGGGTAGCGCCTTCGGGTCACCAAATGCACCATCCGGGTTTTCCGGGAGCGGCGGTGCTTTGCCCGGTTCAAATTCTGCCCGGCCTTGCAGCCAGAACAGACCAGCAGCAACAAAGAATAATGCGGCAAGCCCACCGAGCAGAATGCGGTTCATCAGTTAATTTCCCCTTGGAAATCAACTAACAGGCAATCACCTGCCTAACAACCCGATGCGCATGGCAGGAATAATCGAGAGTGCATCAAGCTGATCCAGCCCTGTCCCTCTCCGTGAAGAACGAGCGGCAAGACCATTGAGGACAGCCACCGGACGCAAGGCCCGAGGAAGCCGCTGCCGTTCCCACGTCACGTCCGCCAGAAGCCCCCGCGCCGTTTCCCGGTCATGCGCTTCCTTCAGGTGCGTCGCCTGATCGGCCAGCGCCCACGCGCGTGCCATCTGCGATGTCGCGTTTGCTTTATCGGAATGACCCAGCCCTTCAGCCAAAAGGCCAAATGCAGCCCCGCGGGCCTCGGCAAGCTGCTGGATATCTTCGGGTGAGAGCGGTGTGCCATTGGAAACCGCACATTCCCAGCCATTGACCAGCATAACCAGTTCAGCCGCCCTTCCCTCCCAATGCCGAAGCAGTGCCAGCAAAGGCTCACCCTTCGGCCATTCATGGGGGTTCTGGGTCAACTGCTCCCGCCACCACGCCAGCCTTATCTGTGCCAACATAGGTTCGGTCGACCGGCTAACGATCCCGGCCAGACGATTGTCCAGAACCATCAAACCGAGCGTTTCAACTCGGGCATTCTGCGCCGCGTAAGTCAGCGCCAGCCTTTGCAGAAGCGGCAGCGTTTCGATTTGATCGTTTACGTCAGCCACGCTTGGCGTTCTCCGGAATCACGCACACTTGCGGTACAGTCGCCATGATCGCAATGAGCCCGACAATGCAAATCCCGGCAGCAGGATGGCGCTTCCACGGGCATCATAGGCTGTGTGGACGGATCGCTCCCCGGTCGCAACCAGCACAATCCGCCCACAGTATCAGCTATTTGTAGCAAACCTTCTTCACTGCTTCGATCACCCGAGGCACATCAATGATCGCGGCGCGTTCCAGATTTGCCGCGTAAGGAAGCGGTACGTCCTCATTACAGACGCGCAGCACGGGCGCATCGAGGTCGTCAAACCCATCTTCCATGCAGATGGAAATGATTTCCGACGCGATGGAGCACTGCGGCCAGCCTTCTTCCGCCACCACGAGGCGGTGCGTCTTGGCCAAGCTGGCAAGCACCGTATCGCGATCCAGCGGGCGCAGAGTGCGCAAGTCAATCACTTCCGCGTCGATGCCTTCCGCTGCAAGAGCTTCGGCGGCTTCCAATGCGATGCCGACGCCAATTGAATAGCTGACGATGGTCACGTCATTGCCTTCGCGGGCTATGCGCGCCTTGCCGATCGGCAAGACATAATCATCAACGTCGGGCACGTCGAATGAACGACCGTAGACCAGTTCGTTCTCAAGGAACACGACAGGATCTTCGCTGCGGATTGCAGCCTTAAGCAGGCCCTTCGCATCCGCTGCGTCATACGGCGCAATAACGATCAGGCCGGGCACGTTGGCATACCATGGGCCATAGTTCTGGCTGTGCTGTGCCGCCACGCGCGAAGCCGCGCCGTTGGGGCCGCGGAATACGACCGGGCAACGCATCTGGCCGCCAGACATATAGTTCGTCTTGGCTGCGGAGTTGATGATGTGGTCAATCGCCTGCATGGCGAAGTTGAACGTCATGAACTCAACGATGGGGCGTAGTCCGCCCATTGCGGCGCCGGCACCGATGCCAGCGAAACCGTATTCGGTGATCGGTGTATCGATTACGCGTTTATCGCCAAACTCTTCCAGCAGTCCCTGTGTGACCTTGTAAGCGCCTTGATATTCGGCGACTTCCTCGCCCATCACGAAGACCCGGTCATCACGCCGCATCTCTTCCGCCATGGCGTCGCGCAAGGCTTCGCGAACGGTCGCGGTGGAGATGGCGGTGCCTTCTGGTAGCGACGGATCTTGCGCTGGTTTCGGCTTGCTAGGAGCTGCGGCCTGCTCGGGCGCTTGGGACGCTGGTTGCGGATCGGCTGCGGCAGGCGTGGCTTTGGGCGCTTCGACAGCCTTTGCCGGAGGTTCACTGTCCGAAGCGTCATCTTCCCCGCCGGAAAGAACCGCTATCACCGTGCCGACCTTCACACCTTCGGTCCCCTCAGGCACAAGAATCTTGCCGATCGTGCCTTCATCGATCGCTTCGAATTCCATCGTGGCCTTGTCAGTTTCGATCTCTGCAAGGATGTCGCCAGAGGCGACTTCGTCACCTTCTTTGACTAGCCACTTGGCAAGCTTGCCTTCCTCCATGGTCGGGGAAAGCGCCGGCATTTTCAGTTCGATCGTCATCAGTATTTCTCTACCAGGACGTCAGTATAAAGTTCGGAGAGTTGCGGCTCTGGCGTGCTTTCAGCGAAATCGGCAGCTTCGCCTACCCGTGCCCTGATCTGCTTGTCGAGCGCCTTCAGGCTTTCTTCGCTCTGCCCCAGTTCCAACAGTGCCTTCTTTGCACGCTCGATAGGATCGTTGTGCTCTCGAACATCCTGCACTTCCTCACGGCTGCGATACTTCGCCGGATCGGACATGGAGTGACCACGATAACGATAGGTATTGAGTTCCATGAGAACAGGACCGTTGCCTGCCCGCACATATTCAATGGCCACTTCCGCAGCCTGGCGCACTTCCAGCACATCCATGCCGTTGACGTCCATGCCGGGAACCCGGAAAGCGGTGCCGCGCCGGTAGAATTCCGTTTCGGCCGATGAACGCTTCACAGCCGTGCCCATGGCATACTGGTTGTTCTCGATCGCGAAAATGATCGGCAACTTCCACAAGCTCGCCATGTTGAACGTTTCGTAGACCTGGCCCTGGTTGGCCGCACCATCACCGAAATAGGCCAAGCAAATGCCGCCATCTTCCCGATAGCGATGCGCAAAGGCCAGACCAGCACCCAACGGCACCTGGGCGCCAACGATGCCGTGGCCGCCATAAAAGCCATGTTCCGTGCTGAACATGTGCATGGATCCGCCCTTGCCGCGCGAGATGCCTGCTGCACGCCCGGTCAGTTCAGCCATGATAACATTTGGATCAATGCCGTAGGCGAGCATATGGCCATGGTCGCGATAGCCGGTAATTACGCTATCCAGCCCGAACTTCAGCGCCGACTGAAGGCCAACGGCGACGGCTTCCTGGCCGATGTAAAGGTGGCAGAAACCGCCAATTAGACCAAGGCCGTAAAGCTGCCCGGCCTTCTCCTCGAACCGCCGAATGAGCAACATTTGCTCATAGAGCTTCAAGAGCTCTTCCCTGCTAGCGTCGTAGCGCGGCTTGGCCGCATGCTTTTCCTGGAGGCTGCGCAAAGCGAAGTCCGGGTCCACCGGATTGGGCGGTACTGCGGCATTTCCTTTTGCGGCATCTGACTTTGCGGCGCGTGGCAAGACTGCTCCCCTGATTGCTGGGCGTGGATATCATATAGATATGGCAACGGTACGATGAAAGCGCCAGCCCGAAGTTTAACGTTGTACCTCCGGAAATTGCACAATGTTCGTCAGTTAAGCAGCATCACCATTTCGTCAGGATGCGCCACATTGAGGCGATCGCGCAGGAGCTGGCCCGCCAAATCAGGATCGATGTTATCAGGATTGAGCAATTCAACACGATTCCGCAGACGATCGCGTTTCAGCTGCAGCTCTGCTACTTGCTGCTTACGCAACTTCAGCAGTTGTTGATTTTCGCTCCAGGCGATCACGCCGCTGGGTCCAGCGATGGCCACTCCACCCAGGCAAAGCAGAAACAACAAGGCGGCCCCTTGAGTCAGGCTCTCCTTCTCGATTCTAAGGGTGTTGCGGCGCTTCCACATGAATTTTGTTGAATCATAGTTGAACCTCGGATTCAAGCGAATTCAGGCGAGGAACTACGAACAAGCGACATGCCGCTGGTTGACGCAAAATAGTGCGCGGTTCATTCTACTCCAGATAAATAAACCGGGAGAGTTCATGATGCGGTCAACACTCGGCTTTGATCAAGTTGCAATTGATCCATTCGGCCTGGAAATAAGATTTGATCTGAGCACGGGACTTAGAGATGAAGACGGCGCCGCACTGAAACAGTTCTTCCTTCGCCACAAGCTCTTGCTCTTCCGTAATCAAAACTTGTCGCGCGCCCAACAGTTGGCCGTTTTGGAGCATATCGGCCCGGTTGATCGCTCAAGTCCCCTCGATTACGTAACACCAGACGATGGAATTTTGGGATCCAGAAACCTCGCTTTCCATAGTGATATGCATTTCGCGCCGCACCCGGCCGAGGGGGTTTCGCTGCTCGCTCTCGATGTGGAGGACGGCGCTACTTACACTGCATTCGTAGATGCCGAGGCGGCATATAGGCGATTGCCCCAACAAGTCGCCCAGCGGATCGATAGTGCGCGATCTGTCCGGGCCGCCACGCCTGGCGTTTACGAGGATGAACTGCCCTACGATGTTCCCGCCGGGATGCATTCAATGGAGCGCGATCTGGTGATGGTCCACCCTGAGACGGGAGCCCGCATTCTTTACGTGGCCCGGTGCAGCACAAGCCGCGTGGTGGGATTAGAACCAGAGGACAGCAGCGATCTCCTACACACGCTTTATGACTGTATTTACGACGAACGGTTCATGCTGAAGCACTACTGGCGTAATGGCGACCTGCTGATTTGGGACAACCTTTCGCTGCAACACGCTCGCCCTGACATCGGTGGGGTAACTCGACGTAAGCTGCAACGCGCAACCATTGCCACGCACAATCAACGCGGGCAAATACCTGCGAGCTATGTGGCGCCAGTAGATGCGGGCCAGAAGAATGCCCGGCCGATGCTGAGTTGAAAGTGATACGAACGATGCTTGATGGTCTTGAAGAACTCGTAGGCGCGTGGGAACTGCGGTCTTGTACGTCGACCCTGCCCGACGGTTCCAAGCAACATATGTACGGGCTCAAGCCGAATGGCGCGATTTTCTACACGCCGGATGGCTGGATGTCGTGTTTCATGGCCGGCGGCGACCCCACCCCGGACTTCCCAGATATCGTGAGGCACAGCAGCTATTATGGCCCGGTGCTTATGCGCCCTGCCGATCGCGTTGTGGAACATCACGTGCGTGGTTCAAGCAATGGCTGGATGACCGACACCGTGCAGGAGCGCGCCTACCAAATTGATGGCGATACACTCATTCTGTCAGCCGACATGAATGGGAACCACATTGAAGTGGTTTGGAGCAAGGACCGCGCCGGGGCCTGATACCCCGGCGAAGGCGCATCTCAGCGGGCGGCGTTGTCCTTGGCGTCGGCGCTGCGAATACCTTCGCGCACGGCACGCCATTGTTCATCGCCCCAGTCCTTGCTCTGCTCCCAAAGAGGCGCCGCGATGGCCTGAAAGCCAGCCCCGTCGATAGCAATAGACTGCCCGCTAATAAATTGGGTGCCCGGCGCGAGAAGGAAGGTGACGAGGTTGGCCA
>JAZQRJ010000097.1:0-17220 GCA_045629505.1 Novosphingobium sp. | reverse complement strand
TGCTCGATGCCCAGCATCAGGCATTCATAGGTCACGTCCACCAACTTGCGTGCCTTGAGCGACACATCGCCCACAAGGTACATGCGGCTGGAATCGCCATGCCAGCCATCAACCAACGGGGTGACGTCGATGTTGACGATGTCGCCATCCTTCAACGTCTTTTCTGAGGGAATGCCGTGGCAGACGACATGATTGATGGAAATGCAGCAGCTGTGCTCATAGCCGCGATAGCCCAGTGTTGCTGGCACGCCGCCGCCATCAAGCGTCATCTCGCGAACGAAATCATCCAGCGCAGCGGTTGTAACCCCCGGCTGCACCAGCGGAGCAATCGCGTCCAGTATTTCTGCGGCTAGCCGACCTGCCTTGCGCATGCCCTCAAAAGCTTCAGGGCCATGCAACTTGATCGTTCCGTCCCGCAGGACTTCCTCGCCATCGGCGACAATCTGATATTGATCCATGCGCCCCATTTAGCGGCAATGACGCCAAATTACGAGCCGGCTCGTAGGAAAACCTAACTCCCCAGCGCCAAGGCGCTCCGATACTGGGGCTTTACCGTTGCCATTACCTTGCCTGTGACGGGAACGGTAACATCGTAGCTCCCCTCAGCGTAGGGGCCAGCGGCATAGGGCTCCACCAGCACGCCGATTCGATCCAGAACCTGCCCGTTGGAGGATCCCAGAATGATCGTGTGTTCCGTGGGATCGATGCATTCGCCGAAGATATCATCGGCAGACCAGTCCAGCCCTTCGCGCTTTTTGGCGCGCTGAACGTCCAGCGCCTTGCAGAATGGCTGGCGGATCGCATCGCGCAGCGCTGCGTTGCTGGTGAATATTTCGGAAGGTAACACCATCTTGCCGGCCTGCTTGTCCCAAAGAATGGTATCAAACACAGTCATCCCGTGGGCACCGCCTGAATACGTATAGACTTGCGCAGAGAGAGACAGGAAGCGGGGAGTATCCGCCACGACACTCCAGGTCGTTGCAGCTGCATAAGTGCGATAAGGATAACCGTCTGCTTTCGCTTCCTTCTTCGCCTTCTGCGCTTCTGCCGCCAATTCACTGCGGGATTCGGTCAGTCGCCGATCAAGCAGGGCCTTGAGGCCAGGAATGGCCGCTGCTGCTGCGGGGTAGGAATATTCAAACTCATAGAGCTCGTTCGCTTCCTTCTCGCTGCGCGCTTCAGCAGGAGGAGCGGGAACTGCCGCACTGGTGGCCGCAACCGGCGGACTGGTTGGCACGGCCTCAACCGCCGCATCGCTTCCCACCAAAGCACCGTCACCACATGCGGCAAGCATGATGGTCAATCCGGGAAGCAGGAATCTGCGCCACATTCAGTTTTCCTCTCGCGATTCGGGTACCGCTGGGTCTAGAGAACTCTCAGCATGACCGACAAGCAAGCATTGATCCAGCCGGATCGCGGCCAGCAGGCCATCACGATCCACCTCATCACCAAAGATGGGCTGGAGGCTTTTCTTAAGCCCCGTCCGGCCGCAGGGCGTGCTGCGCTGGCCGCCCAGAAGTTTGAGGCAGAGAAAAACAGCTTTGCGATTCTTCCCGAAGGCGATGGTTGGGCCGTGGTCGCTGGAGTGGGCGATCCCGCCGCGCTTTCCAGCTGGTGTCTTGCTTCGCTGGCGGAAAAGCTCCCCGCAGGCACATACCGCTGCGAGGGCGCGGAACCGAGCCGCGCGATGCTGGGCTGGGTCACGGCACAATACCGGTTTGACAGGTATCGCAGCGAACCAGCGAGCGAGGGTCCACGGGTTCTGCTAACGACCGAGGCAAAGGCGATTGGCCCCACTCTTGCCGAAGCAGAAGCTGTGCGGCTGGTGCGCGATCTGGTCAACACACCGGCCGAAGACATGGGCCCGGCGCAGCTTGAAGCGGAAGTTGAAACGCTGGCCAAGGCACATAGTGCAAGCCTCAAAGTTACGCGCGGCGATATGCTGGAACGCGAGTTCCCGATGGTTCACGCTGTTGGCCGGGCCGCCACGCGCAGCCACGCCCCGCGGATGATTGAACTGGAATGGGGCTCTTCGGATCATCCACGCCTGGCCGTGATCGGCAAGGGCATCAGCTTCGACACTGGCGGTCTGGATCTCAAGCCGTCTGCCGGCATGTTGCTGATGAAGAAGGACATGGGCGGCGCTGCACACGCCATCGCACTGGCAAGGCTCATCATGGAAACGGGTCTTAAGGTCCGTCTGCACTTGCTGATCCCTGCGGCCGAGAACGCAGTTTCGGCCAACAGCTTTCGCCCCGGTGACGTGATCGCCTCGCGCAGCGGGATCAGCGTCGAAATCACCAACACCGATGCAGAAGGTCGCTTGCTGCTGGGTGACGCACTGACCCGTGCAGGTGAGGAAAACCCGGAACTGGTGATTGATTTCGCAACTCTGACCGGCGCGGCGCGCTCTGCACTTGGCCCTGATCTGCCCGCGCTGTTCACTCGGCAGAATGAAACTGCTGACGCCCTGATTGCTGCCGGCCAGGGAGCCGATGACATGTGCTGGCGCCTGCCGCTCCATGAAGGTTATCGCGAATACCTGAAATCCGACATTGCGGACATCATGAATTCACACGCCAATGCATTTGCGGGTGCCAGCGTCGCAGCTCTGTTTCTAGACAAGTTTCTGCCTGAGGGAGTTGATTGGGCGCACTTCGATACGTTTGCATGGCGCCCCGCTGCAAAGCCCGGCCGGCCGAAGGGCGGCGATGCCCTTGGCCTGCGTGCAACATGGCATATGCTGCAAGTGCGGTACGCGTAAACTTGCGTTACCCGCACCCGGCGTCTAATCGCGCACCACTTTTCGTGGTGGAATTGAAGAAACTTTGACCAAAGCAGCCTCAAGCACTGATGCGGACATAACGGTTCGGCAATGGGTGCTAACCGGACCTAGTCAGAATGCCGCGCCGGAGCATTTGCCGGTTCGCGGTGATCTGGCGCACATCCGGCTTGCCGGGCAGCATTTCGTGCCGCATTATGCGGCCCCCATGCTTCACCGCGCTTCAGGTGCCGGGGCCTCTGTGCATGCTAGTGCGAGTGAAGATGCGGACGTCCGGGCAAAGCTTGAACCGGGCACACTCTTCGCGGTGCTCGACATCGCGGGCCAATGGGCCTGGGGTCAGGTGGAAACCGATGACGGCAACGGCGCGGTCGGCTATGTATCCATGAACGAACTCGAACAGGCAGCAGCATGAGCAGCAGAGTTTTCATCGACGGCGCAGCAGGCACGACCGGCCTTGAAATCGCCGAGCGCCTTGCCGGGCGGAGCGAATTTTCGCTCCATATCCTGAGCGATGATCAGCGCAAGGATGATGCGGCCCGCAAGGCTGCGCTAAACGAAGCCGATTTCGTGATCCTCTGCCTGCCGGATGAAGCAGCACGCGATGCCGTTGGCATGATCGAAAACTCCAGCGTGCGGGTGATCGATGCATCTTCTGCCCACCGCACCGCGTTGGGCTGGACATATGGCTTCCCGGAAATAGTGGGCGCGCAAAACGTGGCGGACGCCCGGCTGATAAGCAATCCGGGCTGCTATCCCACCGGCTTTATTGCCCTGCTTGCGCCCTTGGTCCGTGCGGGTCTTCTGCCGGCTGACTGGCCGTACATCTGCCATGCGGTGTCAGGCTATTCGGGCGGCGGCAAAGCTCTGATCGCCCGTTTTGAAGAAGATCAGGACATTGCATTCCGGGCATATGGCCTCTCCATGGGGCACAAGCACCTGCCGGAAATGCAGACCCTGTGCGGATTAAAGCAATTGCCGCTGTTCTCGCCGGCGGTAGTTCCCGCCTATCGCGGGATGATCGTTGAAGTGCCACTGCAACTTTCAGCCATGAAGGATGCAGCCACGCCCGATATTTTGCGCGCCAGTTTGACGGAAGCATATCTGGGAAGCCCGGTGGTTACGGTTCATCAGGAACAACCCCAGGAACTTCTGCTTCGCAAGGACACGCCCGCCAATGATGGGCTGGATCTGTTCGTTGCCGCATCGCCCGATGGCAAGCAGGCGAGGCTGATTGCCCGGCTCGACAATCTGGGCAAAGGTGCCAGCGGCGCAGCCGTGCAGAACCTCAATCTCATGGCCGGGTTGCCAGAGACAACCGGCTTGCGTCTTTAACATTGTTGCACAAATTTTGGGCAAGCATGCCTCAAATTTAAGCTGCCGCTTCATCCTACCTGCCGGCAACGATGGAGAAGAGCGAACTATTCTCGCTAGCGGACTTGGATTACGCTCTTTTCCGCAGTAATCCATGCTCTAGCATTAGAAATCCGTGTCTGGCACGATTCTTGAAAACAGGTTGGGTGTGGAGACATTGTTCAGCCTGGCATTCGGATGCGGACGCCGGGTCAATGTGTGGGGAAGTTCGTAGCGTGAAAAAGATCGAAGCGATCATTAAGCCATTCAAGCTGGATGAAGTGAAGGAAGCCCTTCATGAAGTCGGCGTTTCCGGCATCACCGTGACCGAAGCCAAGGGGTTCGGCCGCCAGAAGGGCCACACCGAACTTTATCGCGGTGCGGAATATGTTGTCGATTTCCTGCCCAAAGTTAAGCTGGAAGTTGTAGTACCGGATTCGCTTTCGGAACGCGTCGTTGAAGCGATCAGCAATGCCGCGCAAACGGGCCGAATTGGCGACGGTAAAATCTTCGTCATTCCCATCGAAAGTGCGGTCCGGATTCGCACCGGAGAACGAGACGACGCGGCGATCTAATTCTTAACTTCCGGCTTGCCGGTATAAGGAACGGGCCCATCAGGGGTGGGCCTGGTTTCCTGAGATACTTCTACCCCTAGCTCCCTTCCGATTTGGAAGGGATCAAACCGGAGAACACTACGAATGGCTACTGCAAAGGACATCCTCAAGCGCATCGAGGATGAGGAAATCGAATGGGTCGATCTCCGTTTCACGGACCCCAAGGGCAAGTGGCAGCACCTCACCATGGTCGCCAGCGTTCTGGGCGAAGACGAGTTGGAAGATGGCCTGATGTTCGACGGTTCGTCGATCGAAGGCTGGAAGGCCATCAATGAATCGGACATGATCCTGAAGCCCGATCTGGACGCCGTCTATGTGGACCCATTCAGCGCAACGCCGATGATGATCGTGTTCTGCGACATCGTGGAACCTTCGACCGGCGATCTTTATGGCCGCGATCCGCGTTCCACCGCGAAGCGCGCAGAAGCCTATGTAAAGTCGGCGGGCTTTGGCGACACTGTCTACGTTGGTCCGGAAGCCGAATTCTTCATGTTCGACGACGTGAAGTTCTATGACGGCTACGACGGCAACGGCTTCAAGATCGACGACATCGAGCTGCCCGGCAACACCGACAAGGCTTACGAAGCTGGCAACCTGGGCCACCGCCCGCGTGCCAAGGGCGGCTATTTCCCAGTCGCTCCGGTTGACAGTGCCACCGACATCCGCGCCGAAATGGTCTCGACCATGCTGGAAATGGGCCTGCCGTGCGACAAGCATCACCACGAAGTGGCCGCTGCTCAGCACGAACTCGGCATGACCTTCGGCACGTTGGTGACCACTGCTGACCGCATGCAGATCTACAAGTACGTCGTCATGATGGTTGCACAGGCATACGGCAAGACTGCAACGTTCATGCCCAAGCCGATCATGAAGGACAACGGATCGGGCATGCACACGCACATCTCGATCTGGAACGAAGGCAAGCCGACGTTCGCAGGTAATGGCTATGCCGGCCTGTCCGACACTTGCCTTTACTTCATCGGCGGCGTCATCAAGCACGCCAAGTCGCTGAACGCTTTCACCAACCCCACCACAAACAGCTACAAGCGTCTGGTGCCGGGTTATGAAGCACCGGTTCTGCTGGCCTACTCCGCTCGCAACCGTTCGGCTTCGTGCCGTATTCCTTACGGTTCGGGTGATAAGGCAAAGCGCGTGGAATTCCGTTTCCCCGACGCGATGGCAAACCCCTACCTGTGCTATGCAGCGCTGCTGATGGCTGGCCTTGATGGTATCAAGAACAAGATCCACCCGGGTGAAGCTATGGACAAGAACCTCTATGACCTGCCGCCGGCAGAGCTCGCAGAAGTTCCCACCGTTTGCGGCTCGCTGCGCGAAGCTCTGGAATCGCTGGCTGCTGACAACGATTACCTGGTCGAAGGCGGCGTCTTCACGGCTGACCAGATCGAGGCTTACCTCGAACTGAAGTGGCCCGAAGTGATGCGCTGGGAAACAACCCCAAGCGCTGTCGAATTCGACATGTACTACAGCGGCTGATTTCGGCGCGCTTTATGAACGAGGAGGGCGTCCGGATTTCCGGGCGCCCTTTTTCGTTGCGCAGCTAAAACTTGCTCCTTGCCCGCAACCGTTATCGGATCTCATTGCAGGCATCGATGCACTGCGTTACCCCAGTCAGAAAGTAACAATGAGGGGGATGGCATGAGCATGATCGCACTGGTGACAGGCGCCAACACGGGCATCGGCTTTGAGGCGGTTCGCGGTCTGCTGCAACAAGGGATGACAGTTTATATCGCCGCTCGCGATGCTGCGAAAGGCGAAGCGGCAGTGGCAGAACTCGCCTCGGCGGGTGACGTACGCTTCGTGCGGATCGACACGACAGACACTAACACTTTTCAGCCCGCGCTGGACCAGATCGAAAGCCAGCATGGTCGCCTGGACATTCTGGTGAATAACGCCGGAGCTGCATTCCCCGGCACTGTGCTGGATATTGACCCCGATGTGCTGCGTTTGTGCCTGGAAACCAACCTGCACGGCCCCATGCGGCTGACGCAACTGGCTCTGCCCCTGCTACGCAAGTCAAACGATGCGCGCATCATCAACGTATCTAGCGGCGCGGGACGTTTCGCATTCTACGAAACCGGCGGCGGCATGATGAAGCCCGGCAGCGCCCCTTACGGCTATGGCCTCAGCAAGACGGGCATGAACGTGGCGACATCGCTCTTTGCTGCGGCGCTGAAGGACGAAGGTATTCTCGTCAACGCCTGCAACCCCGGCTACGTCAATTCCCTCGTAAGTCGCTTTCAGGGCACACGCACCCCCGCACAAGGCGCTGAAATCATCATCCAGCTCGCCACGACCGACAAGCGCGACACGGGCAAGTTCTTCGATTACGACGGCAAGGAGTTGAGCTGGTAAACACCGCCTGACCAACGCTGCAACGGGGGGTTACCCTTGCAAAAGCAATCAAGCCATCTTGTATTGTCGCTGATATCCGGGCGCACCATCCTTGCTGGTGCCCTCCGCAACCTGCAGGCCGCAGGTTTTGGCAGCGACCGCAATCTGGGCTTCCTGTTCCAGCGTGGACATACGCACCCAGCCATCACGGCTCAGCCGTTCAAGCGGGCGATAGCGCACTTTGTATTGCATGCGCGGCGACCCTTCGACCCAGTAGCCGAGATAGACGTATGACAGCCCCATATCCACCGCCCGAGAAATGTGATCAAGGATGATGTAGTTGCCCAAGCCCGAGCGGGCTTCATGATCGGGATCATAGAAGCTGTATATCATCGACAAGCCATCGTTCTGCTTGTCGGTGAGGCACGCGCCGACAAGCTTGCCCGGAGTGACGCCATCGGGCGACGGCTCGCGATATTCAATCACGTAACCGGTCACGGGCGTTTGCTCAACCATGTCCGCAAAGTCTGATTCGTCCATCTGCATCATCCCACCGCTAGGGTGGCGTGCGTTCAGATACCGCTTCAGAAGTTCGTACTGTTCATTGGTTGCCCATGTGCGGCACATGGTGGCAACAAGATCGCGGTTGCGCTTAACATTACGCTTCTGCGTTGATGATGGCTCGAATTGATCGGCGACGACTCGAACTGACACGCACGCGTTGCAATCAAGGCACGACGGACGGTAGGCCACGTTCTGGCTACGGCGAAACCCGATGCGACCCAACGCATCGTTCAGATCGTCAGCATGCGGTCCCTTGAGCTCGGTAAAGACTTTTCGCTCACTCCGCCCAGGCAGATAGGGACAAGGCGCCGGGCTTGTCACAAAAAAACGGGGGAAGCGAACTGGGGCCGTCACGATCGGTGTGTATCCTCTTGCCGTTCCTGCAGCGCGGCTACCTTACCTGTTAATTTATGCCTATCCTTTTCAAAGTTGAAAGGGCTTTAACCAACAATCGCAGTTATTCTGCACTTGTGACGCGCAATGGGACATTTCAGGGATTAAAATTAAGGCAAATCAGTCCGCGCCGTCAATTGATCTGAACCTGCTCCACGTCATAGCCCTCATGCTGCAGCGCGCGAATCAGTGCGTTAAGCTGCGCTGCGTCGCGCGCCTCGCATTCGATCTCGGTAATCAGCCCTTTGGCTGGCAGGCTGGTGAAGATGCGCTGGTGCCAAACTTCGATGATGTTGACGTTGTGGGCGTCGAACACCTTGGCGACGCGAAACAGCGAACCGGGCCGATCCTGCAACTTGATGCGCAGACGAGCGAGTCGCCCGGAACGGGCAAGGTCCCGCAGCAAAACGTTAGCCAGGAGGCGCGTATCAATGTTGCCGCCGCTCAAGACGATACCCACGTGCTTGCCCGCAAACATATCACGATTGGCAAGGACCGCGGCCAGCCCAGCAGCACCGGCCCCTTCCACAACGGTTTTTTCAATCTGGAGCAGTAGCGCCAGCGCGTGCTCCAGCTGCCCCTCGGAAACCAGCAGGATATCGTCCAACAGTCCTCGCAAGAAGTGCGAAGTCATCCGGCCCGGTTCAAAAACGGCGATACCTTCAGCCAGCGTGTCACCACCAATGGCGCGATAGCTGTGCTTCAGCAGGTTGAACATTGAGGGATAGAGTTCTGCCTGGACCCCGATCAAGCTGATGTCCGGCTTTATCGCACGGGCAATGGTCCCCATGCCTGTAGCGAGTCCGCCGCCGCCGATCGGGACGATCAGCGTATCGACGTCCGGCGCATCCTCAAGCAGTTCCAGCCCCACCGTCCCCTGCCCCGCAGCGACGTGCGGATCATCAAAAGGATGGATAAAGTTGAGGTCCAACTCCTTTTCCAGCCGCCGGGCATGGCGACTGGCCTCGTCATAATTCTCACCCTCAAGAACAACGGTACCGCCCACGCTTTCCGTTTGCATCACTTTCACCACCGGGGTGGTGCGCGGCATCACGATGGTGACAGGAATCCCCAAGCGCCGTCCGTGATACGAAAGCCCTTGTGAGTGATTACCCGCAGAAGCAGCGATAATCCCGCGCTTGCGGTCCTCCTCACTTAACATCAGCATGGCGTTGAGTGCGCCGCGCTCCTTGTAAGCAGCTGTGAATTGGTGGTTTTCAAACTTGAGATAGATTTCCGCGCCAGTAATTTCGCTCAGTGTCTTGCTGCGAAGCGTGGGCGTCCGCACAACGGACCCGGCAATACGGGCAGCTGCTGCACGCACGTCGTCTGCCGTGAACGCGGGCTCGGTATCGCCCTTCGAGTCCATTGCTACATCGATCATAACGCCGCGAATTAGAGGAAACCTGGACCAATTGAAAGCGCAGCCGTTGCAGGCGGCGCGCAGCAACTCTAGGAAAGCGGGATGATAGATGTTCGCAAGGTTTCCTTCCTCGGCTTGGGCGTAATGGGCGGCGCGATCGCGCGCCACATTGCCAGGGCAGGCCACGACCTCACGATCTACAATCGCACGTCAGAACGATGCCAGTCCTGGCTGGATGCAAATCCGGAACTGACCGCACGCGTGGCTGATAATCCAGCCGCTGCAGCCGAAGGCGCAGACTTCGTCATCACATGCGTCGGCAATGACGATGATCTGGCCCAAGTGGTGCTCGGCCCGCACGGCGTTTTCAAGACTTTGCGCCCCGGCGGCGTATTCATCGATCACACCACTGTGTCGGCCCGCATCGCGCGGCAAATCTCGGTCGAGGCGCGGGATCTGCAAATCCATTGCATCGATGCTCCGATGACAGGATCACAGATAGGCGCAGAAAACGGCACGCTCACGTTGATGTGCGGAGGGCGCAATGCAGCGATCGAAGCTGCTCGCCCGGTGATGGAGGCCTATTCCCGCAAGATCGTCCACATCGGCAAGGCCGGAGCCGGGCAAACGGCGAAGATGGCCAACCAGCTCTGCATCGCAGGGGTCGTTGCCAGCTTGGCAGAGGCTCTGCGGTTTGCGCAGGCATCGCATCTCGATATGGACAAAGTCTATGAGGCGATATCGGGCGGAGCGGCACAAAGCTGGCAGATGGACAACCGCTGGCAGAGCATGAACGCGGATGAGTTTGACTTCGGCTTCGCGGTTGACTGGATGCGCAAGGATCTGGGCCTCGCCATTGATGAAGGTCGCGGGCTTGGAGTCTCCCTGCCGGTTGCCGCGCTGATCGATCAGTTCTTTGCCGATGTTCAGGCACTGGGCGGTGGACGACAGGATACCAGCGCAATCATCCGCCGGCTCCCCCGGAAAGGACAGAAGTGACTGCACTTTGCCGGGCGGCTGCGACCGCCCTCTGCCTCCTGACGGCCAGCCCTGCCTTGGCCGATATCCTGATTGACAACGTCAACGGCATCACTGTTGGCGCGAACGGCGAGATCACGAACTTCAATGCAGTGCTGATCGGCGATGACGGCCGGTTTGAGCAGGTGTTTGACCGGCGTGAGAAGAAGCCCAGCAAAGTCGATTACCGGCTAGACGGCAAGGGCCGGGTGATGATCCCCGGCCTGATCGATTCCAACGCGAACGTCATGAAACTGGGTCTTGCGCGCCTGAAGGCCAAGGCTGGCTTTACCAACGACCCGCAAGGCGATCCCCGCCCAGAGGACCGCGATCTGGCTTTTGCGGAAGCGCAGAAGCTGCTGTTGGCCAGTGGCATTACCACCGTCGCGGATATGGGCACCACAATTGCCGATTGGCAGTCATACCGGCGTGCAGGCGACGCAGGCGCTTTGCGTATTCGCCTTGTCAGTTATGCAGATAGCGTGGCGGACATGACGATGATCGGCGGGCCGGGACCGAGTCCTTGGCTCTATAAGGATCGACTGAAAATGAACGGCGTACTGCTAACGCTGGACGGGCCGCTCACTACTCGGCAGGCGTGGCTCAAGGCGGGATATGCCAACGATGCCAAGAACACCGGCAAGCCGCAATTGAACGCGATTCAGTTGCGCAACCTGATCAGTCGCGGCGCGATTGATAACTTTCAGGTCGTGATTACCGCCAATGGCGATGCGGCAGCCGCTGCTGCTCTCGATGCGCTGGATGAAGTGGGAGAGACCTACACGGGCGACCGTCGCTGGCGGATAGAGGGCCTCAGTCTGTTGGGCGAGGCTGACATCGCCCGCCTCAACCGGCATAAGGTAATCGCGTCGATTCAGCCGCTGCAATTTGCCGCGCATCGCCCCTTGGCCGATGCCATGCTTGGAGCGGAACGGGTTAAAGACCTGCATCGCTGGCGCTCGCTTGCGTCATCAGGACAAGGCGATCAACCCGTGCAATTCGTTTTCGGATCGGGCACGCGCAGTGAGGCTCCTCGCCCCTTTGCGACGATGGCCATGGCGATCACCCGGCAGATGAGCGAGGATTTCGCAGGCGAATGGCAATCGCCGGAAACTCTGACCCGACAGGATGCCTTCAAGGCATTTACCAGCAATGCGGCCCACGCCATGTTCGCAGACGGCAGGCTGGGCAGAATTGCAAAGGGCTATCGCGCAGACTTCCTTTTCATCGATCGCGATCCGATGCTCGCAAGCCCGCAGGAACTACGCGAAACGCGCGTGCTGCAAAGCTGGATCAATGGCGCCCTGGTCTATGAAGCGGACGAACGCGCCGCGCCCTCTCCGCCGACAACAACAGAAAGTCGCTGATTATTCAGCAGGGCCTTTGGGGCTGACACCGCCGTTTTCCAGCGCCACGTCAGCCAAAGCTTCCCCTGTCTTGGACCGACGTTCCGACAACAGCATCAGCAGCAGTGATCCCTCGAACAACGCCCATAGTGGGATAGCCAGCATAAGCTGCGAAATTACATCCGGCGGCGTGACGACAGCAGCGACGATGAATACCGCAACAATCACATAGCGCCGCGCAGACACCAACTGATCCCGGCTGACGATCCCCGCCTTATTGAGCAGCATCAGCAGCACCGGCAGCAGGAAGCTCAACCCGAAAGCGAGGATGAACTGCATCACCAGACTGAGGTAATCTTCCGAATTAGGCAGCGCCTCAATAATCAAACCGTCGCTATTGGACTGGAAGCCCAGAAAGAAGTGAAACGCCGTCGGCATGACCACGTAATACGCAAGAGCGCCGCCCATCACGAACAGCACCGGCGTTGCCAGCAGGAATGGCAGGAACGCTGCCTTTTCCTTGGCATAGAGCCCAGGCGCGACGAAGGCCCAGACCTGGTTAGCGATGATCGGAAAACTCAGGAAAAACGCGCCGAACAACGCTACCTTCAGTTCAACGAAGAACTGACCATACAGCTTGGTGTAGATCAGCTTTTGCTGCCCCGCTTGAATCAACGGTTGCACCAGAAAATTCAGGATTTCCTGCCGGAAGTAAAAGCAAACGGCAAAAGCCACCGCCAGCCCCAGAAAGGCCCGCAACAGGCGGGAGCGCAGTTCGATCAGGTGATCGAGCAGCGGAGCCTGCGTCTCATCAATGTCGGAAAGCCGGAATGCCATTGTGCCTACGATTTCAGGGCGGCGGACGGTGTGAAGTGTCTTCAAGCGGTATGGTAGATTGCGGCATAGTCAAACCTGCTTCAGCCGTTACGCCATCTGACTTGGGCGGCGATTGCCATTCCTCGCCATCATGGTTGGATTGAGGGTGTTCGGCCATGATGCGAGCGTTCTGTTCGCGCCACTTCTTTTCCATCTCTTCCATTTCCGCCTCACGGATCATCGTTTCGATCCCTGCGCGGAAATGGTTGGACGTCTGGCGCACTTTGCCGATCCAGCGGCCCGCCAAGCGCAGCGCGCGTGGCAAGTCCTTCGGCCCGATTACAACAACCGCGACAATCACAATCAGCAGCAGTTCCGAGGCGCCGATATCAAACATGATGCGTCAGCCCTCTGAATCGGGGCGAATCAGCCATTCAGTCGCGGCGATCTGCCGGATGCGGTTCCCTGGCAGCTTCGCTTGCCGGCTTTGCCTCATGCTGGGGGCCTTCGATGCGCGGCGCTGGCTTGGAATCGTCTTCGCCCATGCCTTGCTTGAAGCTTTTGATTCCTTTGCCAAAGTCGCCCATGATTTCAGCAACGCGGCCGCGCCCGAACAATATCAGCACTATCGCCAGCACGACGAGCCAGTGCCAGATGGAAAACGATCCCATTGGAAATCTCCTTGCGGCCAATCTAGGCGATCAGCCCGCGCATTACCAGTCTGGCGGCATGAAGGGCATGAATTGGTTGCGTTAAAACTTCAAGAATCCTGCCCATTTCCACCGTCAGGCGCAGATTCCTCACCACCTTCCGCCTCCGGTTTCTGCCCGGTGATGGCATCATATGCCTCATCCACCGGATCAAGCAGCCCTGCTGCCCGCAGTTCGTCGATCCCCGGCAGATCGCGGCGCGATAGCAGCCCGAAATGCTGGAGAAATTCGGCCGTGGTGGCGTAAATCACTGGCCTTCCCGGCACTTCACGCCGCCCGGTAATGCGCACCCAGCCAGCTTCCATCAGCACATCGAGCGTGCCCTTCGCGGTTTGAACACCGCGAATCGCTTCAATCTCTGCGCGGCTAACAGGTTCGTGATAGGCAACGATGGCCAGCACCTCGGTCGCCGCTCGGGAAAGCCGCCGCACTTCCTCACGCTCTCGCCGTAAAAGGTGGGCCAGATCGGGAGCGGTTTCAAAGTGCCATGTCTTGCCCCGCTGAACGAGATGGACGCCCCGTCGGGCATATTGCTCTTGCAGCTGCACGAGGACCTCCCGAACGTCCGCCCCGCCCAGATGCGCGGAAAGCTGTCCTGCCGTCAGTGGGTGCTCGGCCGCAAAAAGCGTCGCTTCAACGGCGCGCACAAGATCATCGGGATCACTCACGCTTGAATCCCCCTGAGGCGCAGCGGGCCAAAGGTTTCCTCCTGTGCAATCTCCGCCTTCCCCACACGCGCCAGTTCCAGCGCCGCCACGAAGCTGGAGGCCAGGGCAGAGCGACGCAGCTGTGGATTCGCCCACGTGCCCTCCTGCGCAGGCGGAAGGAAATCTCGCAGTTCTATCCAGTCCAGCGTGACCCCCAGCATCGCTGAAACCCGCGAAATCGCGCTATCCAGTGTCATCACCAAGCGTTCACGCACCATATGGACCACCGGCTCGGTCCGGTGCTTTACGTCCCCATAAGCCTTGATGAGATCGAACCAGTCGCACTGCCAGGCATTCTTGCGATCGACCCTCAACCCTTCCGGCGAACCACGCACGAAAACATCGCGGCCCAGCCGGTCCCGAGCCATCAGACGTGCAGCAGCTTCACGCATCGCACCCAGCCTTTGCAGGCGCAGTTGTAATCGGAGCGCGAGCTCTTCGGGACTTGGATCTTCCTGCTCATCCTTGGGCAGCAGCAGCGCAGACTTCAGATAGGCGAGCCAGGCCGCCATCACGAGGTAATCGGCAGCCACTTCCAGCCGTAGCGCCTCTGCCTGGTTAATATAGTTCAGATACTGATCGACGAGTTCGAGGATCGAAATGCGGCGCAGGTCCACCTTCTGGCGTCGTGCCAGATCAAGCAGGAGGTCCAGCGGCCCTTCCCAGCCATCTATTTCAAGATAGAGTGCCTGATCCTCTTTTTCGCGGGCGGCCGGGCCCTCCCAATCATCTCCGGACTCGCTTTCGGGCCAGAGCGGGAGGTCGGTCACGCAGTTCGCCCTGTTAATGCAAGCAGCGAGTCTCGGTGGGAGAGGAGTTGCGCCTGATCGCCAACAGTCGCGGCGTCACTGGCCGTCCCAAGTGCACGCTCCAACCGCTGCAGCGCCGCCTCGGGCATCGACGGCAACAATTCGGCTATGCCGATCATGTCATCCATCTTCGCCCAGCAATTGAGCGCGATATCGCATCCGGCAGCAATTGCTCGCTCCGCGCGTTCCGGCACCGTGCCAGACAATGCCTCCATATCGAGGTCGTCCGAAAGCAGGAGACCGGAAAAGCCGATCTGCTTGCGGACCACCTCTGCGATCACGAAGGAGGAAAGCGTTGCAGGGTTTTCCGCATCCCAAGCCGTATAGCGCACATGCGCCGTCATCCCGATAGGAGCATCAGCCAGCGCGCGGAACGGCGCAATGTCCAATTCCAGTTCTTCCAGAGAGGCATCGACTGTCGGCAATTCCTTATGACTGTCCGCCGTGGCGCGGCCATGACCGGGAATATGCTTGATGCAACCGGTGATCCCCGCTCGCGCCAATCCCCCCAGGATCGCGCGACCAAGCGCAGCAACCCGCATCGGATCACTCCCAAAAGCACGATCGCCAATAACCGCGTCCGCGCCGGGGAACCGAAGGTCCAGCGGCGGATGGCAATCGACTGTCACGCCCACTTCGGCAAGATCCAATCCAAGCGCTTCCGCATTGGCACGGGCAGCCTCGATCGCGCTAGCAGGAGCAAGATCGTAGAGACGATCGAACGCTTCGCCCGCTGGATAGGCGTTCCACTCCGGCGGCTTCATTCGGGCGACGCGGCCGCCTTCCTGATCGATGCAGATGAACAGCCGCTCGCGCCCGTGAATATCTCGGAGAGAGTCAGTCAGCGCACGAACCTGCGCGCGGCTTTCGATGTTCCGACCGAACAGGATATAGCCTGCGGGATCAGAGTCCTTGAAAAAGGCCCGCTCGTCGGCGCTAAGTTTCTTCCCGGCGATACCGAAGATTGCTGGCAACATCACAGGGAAATCGCAGATATGCTGGCACCCTGCAAGAAGGACGCCAGCCTCTGATGTGGAAAGCGCGAGACGCTCAATTCTTTACAGTGCAGTCCTGCCCGGCCCGTTTCAGATTGCTGCAGAGCGAACGCGCAGCCGCCGCATCGCCCGGGAATACCTGCAACCGATAAACGGTGCCAAACTCGGCGCGTCCCTGAAGCACGCGATAACGCTGACCGCTGAGGATGGGATGATGGCTAACCATGCGGCTCCAAGAAGATTCGGCCACTTCACGGCTATTGTATGCGCCAACCTGAACAGCCGGACCGGAAGGCGGTGCCGGTTCGGGCGAAGCTTCTGCCTTGGGTGCCGGTGACGCCTTGTCTGCCGTTTGCGCCCCCGGTGCGGCAGGCTTGTCATCTGCCGCAATGCCTTCAAAGCCTGGTTGCGGCGCGGCGCCGTCCTTGCCAAGACGGGCCGTGCGGATTTCCCCTTCTGAAACGGCAAAGCTGGTGTCGCCCGTACCCTGGAATGTCTTGCCGCCCGGATCAGCCGGCTTTTCCTTGTAAGGCTGGTCTGGCGCCTGGATTACGCCGCCGTCAGCTACCAACGCCCCCTCACCGCTTCCGCGCGTGAACCACCAGAGGCCGCCAATGATCAACGCCAGCGCTGCAACAGCCATCAGCGCCAGCAAAGCAATCTGCCCGCCGCCACCTCCACGATACTCGTCCTCATCGTCCTCACCCTCAAGCCAGGGAAGGCGAACATCATCTTCGGCCAGCTCAAGCTCTGCGGGCTTGGTTACCGGTGGATCGGATTCATTTCCGATCAACGATGCAAAACTACCGTCGAGATTGTCCGGGTTGCCCTCCCCGTTCGAGCGCGTCGTATCGGGCATCGCCATTGCTACATTTCCTCCACCGCCTCTACGCCGAGCAGCGCCAGGCCGTTCTTAACAAGCTGGCCGATCTGGACAGCCAGAAATAGCCTTGCCCCAGAAAGGTTAACATTATTTACCACGATTAGCCGTTTGTCAGGCTGATCATTGCCCAAGTTCCAGAACGAGTGGAACGCAGCCGCCAAGTCATGCAGGAAAAAGGCAACGCGGTGCGGCTCTCTCGCCGCTGCCGCCGCTTCGATTACGCGGGGGTACTGCGCAGCCAGTTTGACGAGTTCCAGCTCTTCCTCGCCCAGCAATTCCAGTTGCTCACCGGAGGGAGTGATGCCTTCTGCGGCCGCCTTGCGCAGGCTGGAATGGATCCGGGCATGGCAGTATTGCACGTAGAAAACCGGGTTATCCTTGCTGGCTTCCACGACCTTGGCAAAGTCGAAATCCATCTGGGCATCGGGCTTACGGGTAAGCATGGTGAATCGCACCACGTCCTTGCCCACTTCGTTCACCATGTCGGCGATGGTGACAAAGTTGCCAGAACGCTTG
>JAZQRJ010000096.1:0-11850 GCA_045629505.1 Novosphingobium sp. | reverse complement strand
GACCTGGATCAACTGACGCTGGTCAAGCTGTTCGTCATCCGCGCAGTTGTATGATTTGCCCGCCGCAGCCTCCCGCTTGTCGACCGCCAGCATCAGGGCGTGCGCGGCGTTTTCCGAATAGTGGTGAGACAACAGCGTCATGCCTCCGTTCAGCGTGACGATGGTGCGGCGGCCATCCAGCACGCGGCGCACGATGGACCATTCACGCGGTGCAATCTGGCGCGGCCCATAAACGTAAGGATAGCGGAACAGCGTCGCATCTGGATGCAGATCGAACAAAGCCTGTTCGGCTTCCATGATCTTCACGCCAAACTGGTGATCGCCCGGTTCGGACAGCGGTCCGCTCTCATTCACCGGGGCAAGATTGCCGGTGGGGAACAGGTTTTTCGGTTCGGAAAATCCGCGATAGGCAGCGCAGCCACCCACGGCGATAAAGTGCCCGGTGCGGCCGGCGAGCAGTTTGGACGTGACTTTCAGACGACCATAAGTGGCGATCACCATATCGAACGTCCGACCGCGCAGCGCTTCTTCCAGCGGCTCGACGAAATGCGGATCGCCGACAATCCGCTCAACATCGGCGGGGAAGGGGTAGGAATGCACGCCGCGGCTCAGCACGCTGACTTTGTAGCCACGCTGGCGCAGGCCCTCGACAATGAAGGGCCCGGTCGGACCGGAACCGCCAATAACCAGTGCAGTCTGTGCCATGAAAAGTGCTCTCCTCGTCTTTCCGTGCCGCTTGCAATGAGCATCGATGAGCGCCCCAAAGCAGAGTTGCTTTCATTTGACGAGCAAATTTCGCGACATACCTGCATTCGGCGGATGTGGGTGCTCTGCCTTGCCTCCACCGCCGTCGCCGCTAAAACCTCAATCACCATCCCCGGTCTCGCGGCTTGCGGTGAGGCTTTGAAGAGGTAGCCGGATCAACGACATGAGCGTGCAAATCGAGAACGCGATTATCCGGCAGTTGCCCTATTTTGTAGCCGTGGCGGAAGAGCTGAATTTCCAGCGCGCGTCGGAACGGCTGAACATTGCGCAGTCTGCGCTGTCGCGACGTATCCGCGATCTTGAACATGATTTGGGGGACGTGCCACTTTTCGTGCGGCTGGCGCGCGGAGTGTCGCTAACCTCCAGCGGAGAGGTGCTGCTGAAAGATGCTCGGCAGATCCTCGCGCTGGTGGACCAAGCAGGAAAGCGCGCCCGCGAAGCCATGAAAAGCGGAGAGCGAGTGCGGATTGCCTATTCGCCGGGGGCAAGCCGCAACCAGTATATCTCTGACCTGCTCAAGGCGTTCGACAATGCGCTGGCCGACATAGAAACGGAAGCGAGCCTGACACCGATAGACTCAATCCTTGCGGGTATCCGCGATGGGTCTTTTGCAGCAGGGCTGCTCTATATCGACGAGGTCGATCCAGCGTTTGCGTCGATGGATATCGTCGAGGAGGAGTTCTACCTCGCCCTGCCACGCATGCACCCGCTTGCCGGGGCGGATGCGATCAGACTTGAAGACGTGCTGGACGAAGATTTCATCTGGTATTCCAACCATCACGCACCCGCCGTCCGGCGACAGATCGAGCACGAGCTGGAAACGCGCAGCGTAAAGCTGCGCATCGTGATGGAAAGTCCTAGTGCGGAGGCCACCTTGGGCCTCGTTTCAAACGGCATGGGGCTGGGTTTTGCAAATGCTTCCTTCCACTGGGGCAAGGCATTCCCCAATGTGGTGCTGCGCCAGATTGAGGATTTTCGCATCGCTGCCATGTTCCGCATTCTGTGGCTGGCAGGCGATGAGGCGACGGTACTCTCTCGCTTGATAGGTGCCGTGCGAGTGGTCGCCAACAAGGGCTGACACCGCCTCGATCCCAAGCTATCGCAAATGGAGATAGCTCGCATCGTGAATGGGCACTTCTCAATGCATTCGCTTGCAATCATGCAGGCAGGCAATCAGATCGGAAGTGACCGGTCCGATAACGGGCGCACCGAAAGCGCGTTTGGGAGAATGATTGATGGGGTTTGTGGCTGATCCCGGCCCAGCAGAACTGGATGACATCAAGGGCAAGGTTGCCATTGTCGGCGTGGGTGAATCGAAACCCAGCGCCGCTTCGGGCCGTTCCCGCGATGCCATGATTTTCGAGGCGATTGACGCAGCGCTTGCCGATGCAGGTCTCGCTCCGCAGGACGTTGATGGCTTGATGGTTACGGGCCAGAGCGTCGGACAAATGACGACCGAGCGGCTGCGTGCCCACTACGGTCTAAAGCACGATATCTGGTTTTCCGGAAATGGCGGCGCCTATTCCTTCGCTGCGCTCGCTCCAAACGATGCGCAGGCCGCACTTGCTTCGGGTGAGGCGAGCGTTATCGTCAATGTCCATGGCACAGACTGGGCCAGTCAGCATGCGGCGGATGAGGGTGGCCCGGCCACCGCGCACCTTGCAGAGCAGATGAAGGCGAATGCCGAAGTGGTGTTCGGATTTATTCCGCAGCCCGTCTATTTCGCGCACGTCGCGCGCCATCATTTCCAGCAGTACGGCACCAATTCCGATCAGTTGGGTTCAATTACCGTGAATTGCCGCCGCCATGCCAATGGCCATCCCGAAGCGGTGATGCGGGATAAAAAGCTTACCATCGAGGACTATCGAGCCCGCACACCGTTCATCGAACCGTTGAGGATCGAGGATTGCTGCCTCATTTCCGATGGCGCAGGGGCATTCGTGATGACCTCCGCAGACCGTGCACGCGACCTGCGAAAGCGCCCGGTGATCGTGGAAGGCATTGGCTATGCCGGTGCTATCAAGGGCATCCACTTTGGCCATGAGCCGGAATTTGCTGCTACGCCGCATCGGATGAGCGCTCCTGGCGCATTTGCCATGGCCGGGCTGACGCCCGCCGATGTTGATGTTCTGGCGGTTTATGATCCCTTCACGATCGTCGCGTTGATGGCAATTGAGGATCTGGGCTTCTGTCCCAAGGGAGAGGCAGGGCGTTTCGTGGAAGGTGATCGGCTTGCCTTTGATCGCGGCCGGGCAAAGGGCGGACTGCCATTCAACACGCACGGCGGGATGCTGAGCCACTCCTATCTGCTGGGGATCAATCACGTGGTCGAACTGGTCCGCCAGCTTCGCGGTGAAGCTGCCAATCAGGTTAGTGATGCAGAGATCGCAGTTTATGGCGGCTTTTCCGGTGTCGATGCAGGCACAATGGTGATGAGGAGGGGATGATGAAAGATTTCAAAGCCTTCCCGCTGCCCGACCTTGAAAGCGGCCCGATCGCGCCCTTGTGGCAGGCTGCGGCGCGGCAGGAATTTCAGCTTCCCCGCTGCAAAAGCTGCGGCGCGTTTGACTGGTATCCCACCGGCGCGTGCCAGGCATGCACGGGCACGGAAATCGAATGGTCGCCAATCAGCGGGCGCGGCACACTGTTTTCGTGGGCAGTGGTCAACCGCGCGTTGCACAAGCCGCTGGCACCGATTGCGCCTTATATCTCTGCGATTATCGTGATTGATGAGGACAAACAGACGCGCTTCGTTACCCGCCTGATCGATTGCGATCCGGACGAACTCTATCCAGGCATGCCTGTTGAAGTGCGTTTCGTGGACCTTGGCTACCCGGCGCTTGATACTGGCGTCACCGCTCCACTTTTTACCAAAATCAAAAAATTGGCAGGGGACGATGCATGAACGATCTTGATCTCAGTAATACCAAGGACCGCAACGTTGGTCGCATCCTGCAAATGCAGGCAGAGGCGATTGGCGATAACGTCTACCTGTTGAATGACGATAAGCGCTTCACCTTCGCCCAGACCGATTCCATCGTGAACAGCGTCGCGCGCGGGTTGGCCGATCTGGGTGTGGGCCGGGGCGACCGTGTGGCCTTCTTCGCCAACAGCTCGTTGGACATCATTTTCCTGACGTTGGCCGTCAGCCGCCTTGGCGCGGTGTGGATTCCGATCAACGGCGAATACAAGGGCGAATGGCTGAAATCGACGCTGATCGACAGCAAGCCCAAGGTCATTGTCTCCGATACCCTGATGCTGCCTCGCTTGCTGCAAGTTCTGGATGATGTGCCGTACGATCATCTTGTGTTGCGCGATCTTGGGGAGAATCCACTCTCATCGGGCGCGCATAATTTTGAGCTCCTGAAATCATTTTCCGACGCGCCGCATGACATGTCGTTCATTGAATATGGCGACGTGAACGCTGTGTTGTGGACTTCGGGCACGACCGGCAAGTCCAAGGGCGTGATGCAAAGCAATAACGTGTGGGTGCACACGGCAGAGCGGCACTCCACGCGGTTTGCAACGATTCCGGGCGACATCGCCTATAACGTTCTGCCATTGTACAACAGCGCGGCTTGGATGATGACGATTTTCCGGACCCTGTATGAAGGCATCGGGTGCGCCAGTGACCCCACCTTCTCGGCCAGCACTTTCTGGGACCGCACCCGTTTCTACAATGCCACGCAGACGTTCTCGCTGGGTGCAATGCACATCTACCTTTGGAAACAGCCGGAACGCGCTGATGACAAGGATAATCCGATCCGTACTGCCGGGATGACGCCCATGCCCGACGATCTGATCGAGCCGTTTTGCGAGCGATTCGGCATTCTGCAGATCGCTCAAGGCTTTGGCCAGAGCGAGATCGGCAACGTCGTTGCTCGTGAACCGACTAACAAGCCTTACCCCAAGCCGGGTGCGCTGGGCAAACCAGCGGCAACGGTGGAAGTGCGCCTGATCGACGACGATGGCAATGATGTGCCCGATGGTGAACCCGGCGAATTTGCGGTGAAGCCGAAGAAACCCCACATCATGTTCGAAGGATACTTCGAAAATCCTGAGGCGATGGCTGGGGCTTTCACCGCTGATGGCTGGTATCGCATGGGTGACCTGGGGCGGCGCGATGCTGACGGCGATTACTTCTTCGTGGATCGCAAGCGTGATGCCGTTCGTTTGGCCGGACGCAATATCTCCACAATGGAAGTGGAAGGCGCGATCCGTGCCCACCCCGCGATTATGGAGGTGGCCGTGTTCGGCATCAAATCGGCGGATATGGAAGTGGAAAGCGATCTGGCCGCGCACGTGATCCTGCAAGAGGGCGAGAGCCTGTCGGCAGAGGAGTTGGCACGCTTCATCAACGATAACGCGCCTTACTATTTCGTGCCGCGCTACATCGAATTCGTTGATAGCCTGCCATATACGCCCACCAACAAAGTGCAGAAATATCTGCTGCGCGAACGCGGTGTCACCCCCAATACGTGGGACCGCAAGGCCGCAGCATTCGAACTGGTACGTTAAGAAAGGAACAGCCCCATGACTCGCTTCGTATTCAGTGGCGATGGACACCTGCGGGAACCGAAGGATCTGTTCACACAGAACCTTCCTGCATCAATGCGCGAATTTGGCATCCACACGAAGAAGGATGACAAATACGTGATGACCTTTGCCGGCAACAAGCTCGTTCATCGCTTCCCGCTCCACCGTGAAGTCACCACGGATGACAACGACAAGGCCAATCTTGGTCGCCCGAATGCCAAGGGTGCGGTCGATGTTGATGCGCGCATCGCCGACATGGAAAGCGAAGGCATTGACGCGGAAATCGTGTTCCCCACGACCGGAATGCTCAATTACCTGATTGAGGATGAAGACGCGGAACTCGCATCGGCGCAGACCTACAACGATTGGAATGACCAGTTCCTGGGCGGCCATCCGGAGCGTTTCGTCCGTTGTGGCCTTCTTCCCACGCGTAACTTCAAGTATACGGTTCTTGAGATGGAGCGCCTGGCCAAGATGGGCGTCACTGCGGCGATGTTGCCCAGCCAGATCCCTGAAGGCGTGCCGCTTTATAATAGCGAAGCGTGGGACCCGGTGTTTGATGCGGCAGAGCGTCTTGGCATCGTTCTCACGCTGCACACCGCCACGGGCCGCGCCGATATTCGGCCGGAATCCGGACCGGGCGGCGCAATCGTCAACTATACCGACCAAATGCGCGATGCGATCCATTCCATCATGTACATGGTGGCGGGCGGTACGTTGGATCGCTTCCCCGGCGCCAAGGTCATGGTCGTGGAATCGGGCGCAAGCTGGCTGGCCGGCCTTGCCGAGCGCATGGACGAGGTGGCCGAAGCGCACCACTTGTTCGTGAAGCCCAAACTTTCCATGAAGCCCAGCGATATCATCAAGCGGCAGGTTTACGCCTCGTTTCAGTATGACCGCGCCTGCATCATGTCGCGCTCTGTCACCGGGCATCAGGCACTGGTATGGGGCTCGGACTATCCGCACCATGAAGGCACGTTCCCGCGTTCGCGCGAAGTGATCGATCACCTGTTCGATGGCATCGACATCAGCGAACAGGAAAAGGCCGATATCGTCGGTTTGAATGGCGCTCGCCTGTTCCGCCTTCCGCATCCGATTTTGCAGGAAGAGGCTGCCTGACGCTTCAATGCATAGATTTCCAGCCGCTTTCGGGTCGGAGGCGGCTGGACATCAATCATAATTTCAATACCAACGAACCGGGCGATTCAAATAATCGCAATGAAAGCCGGAGAGGGTTGGAGTATGACGAAGATCGAAGGGTCCGTGCGGCCCGATCTGCTAAAGGCCAGCGACGCAGAAATAGAAGACGCTGTGACTTATGCCGATGCCATGGCGCTCCGCGGGCTTCTCTACCAGCTTACCCAAGATGACGAACTGAAAGATATTGAGCTAAAGACGGTGCTTGGCGGCTACCTTGAGCGTAAGGTCATGGCCAACCCGGATGACGTCGCCATGGTGCGGCGCAAGGCGGCAGATTTCCTTAAAGCGTATCGCGATTCGGGGGCGGGACCTATTGATATTGGCCCGTACGACAGGCTTCCGATCAGTCTTGGCCTGATGCGGGGCGAAGTGATCCCGGAAGAATCCCTGGGCCTCTACATCGAGGAAACCGCACTCGATCCTTGGGTGCGATCGCTGGACTGGCGAGAAACACCTGATCCGGAGCGGCTGGAAAATTTCCGCGTTGTGGTGATTGGCGCGGGGATGGGCGGCCTTGTTTCGGCACTGCATCTGAAGCGCGCAGGCATTCCCTACACGGTGATCGAGAAGAACGCGGGCGTTGGCGGCACATGGTATGAAAACCGCTATCCCGGATCTCGCCTTGATTCCCCCAGCCGGTCTTACACGCACTTGTTCGGGGTGGATTTTCCGTTGGCTAATCCGTTCTCGCCCTGGGCTGAAAACCAGCGCTATTTCAGCTGGGTCGCGGACTTCTTCGACATTCGCAAAGACATGCTGTTCGAAACTGAAGTGCATTCCCTCACATGGGATGAAACCGCTTCGGAATGGGTAATCGCAATGTCCGACAAGGACGGCGAGAAGGTCATGCGTGCAAATGCCGTGATGACGTCGGTTGGCTTCCTCAACCGGCCAAGGCTGCCTGACATCGAAGGGCGGGAGACGTTCAAAGGCGAAGCGTGGCACACGGTCGAATGGCCGGACGATGCTTCGATCAAGGGCAAACGGGTCGCGGTTATCGGCACCGGTGCTACCGGTTATCAGACGGTTCCTGAAATGGCGCTTGAAGCTGAGCACGTCACCGTGTTCCAGCGTACCCCGCAATGGGTGTTTCCTGCCCCGGGGTATCGCTCGCCCTTCGGCGCGCAGGTCTATTGGTTAAACCGCAATTTCCCCTTTTACACCAATTTCATGAGACTGGGCAGTGGTTCGGCTGAAGCGTTTGAGGCGGTTTCCACCATCGACCCAACTTTCAATGATCCGCATTCCTGCAGTCCCAGCAACAAGATCGCGCGCGACGTGGCAGTGGGCTTTCTGAAGGAAAAGCTGAAAGACCCGGCCTTGGTTGAGATGATGACACCTGAACATCCGGTGTGGTCTGCCCGGCCAATTCAGGTTGATCCGGAATACTGCATTCTAGATGCCATCCAGCGCGACAATGTTACGCTCATAACGGATGGTATTGCTCGCATCAACGAAACAGGGATCGAGACGAATGACGGCAGGCAGATCGATGTTGACGTGATCGCCTATGCCACCGGCTTTCACGCCAACGAATATCTCTTCCCGATGAAGATCACTGGGCGCGAGGGTCAGACGATTGAGAAGCTTTGGGAAGAGGGCGGAGCGCGCGCCTATCGTACCTGCATGATGCCGGGCTTTCCCAACTTGTTTGCCATTTACGGGCCGAACACCAATGGCGCGCTTTCACCTGCGACCTTCCATGAAATGGTCGCCTGCTTTGCGTTGCAATGCATGGAGGAATTGATTCTTGAGGACAAATCCTCGGTTGAGGTGAAGCCCGAAGCGTATTGGGACTATAACCGCATGATTGACGAGCGGAACAATACCCGCGTCTGGAGCGATCGCCGGGTGCAGAGCTATTACTGGTCCAGACACGGACGGTCGGCGACAATGAACCCGCTGCGGGGGCCCGAAATGTGGCAACTGTTGAAGAAGCTCGATCGTGATGATCTGGTGATCAAGTGATGGAGGCAGTCAGTCGAAGTTCGCCTGACCGCCATCCAGCGGGATCGTTGCTCCGGTTAAGTAGCTCATTTCCGGGCTGCACAGGCTGACGACTGCCCGGCCGATGTCTTCTTCCAGTTTGCCGATCCTTCCCAGCGGGATCGTGCGGAAGAAGGCCTCGGCTTCATCGGGATTGTTCTCGATCCACCATTTCAGCCCGGGGGATTCCGCATGGGGCGCGATGGTGAGCACGCGGATATTTTCGCCGCCCCATTCAGAGGCGGCCGCTCGGGTCAGCACACGGATCGCCTGCTTGACGGCACCGTAAGCGCCATATCCTGCCATGTCCCAGCGGACGCCCGCGGAAGAGGCGAGGTTGATGATTGTCCCGCCCCCGCGCGCAGCCAGGTGAGGGCGGGCTAGCTTCATCAGCCGAAACGTGGCGAGCGGACCGGATTCGAAGCCGGCAATAAATGCCTCGTCGGTAACGTGGTCCAGCAGGCCAAGCGGCACCTCCTGCGCATTGTTGACGAGGATATCCAGCCCGCCAAATGTTTCCACCGCAGTGCTAAGCGCCGCATCCAGATCACCCGTTGATTTAACATTGCACTGTAGAGCCTTGGCGCCGCCGCCGCGCTCCGCGATTTCGCGGGCAACTTGCTGGACCTTTTCGAGCGTACGCCCGGCCAATACGACGTTTACTCCCGCCGCGCTCAAAGCAAGGGCGATGCCCCGGCCAACGCCTTGCCCTGCGCCGGTAATCAGCGCCGTCGTGCCGGTGAGATCGCCCATCAATGCCCCCACGACATGAGGTGTGATATGTCCTGTCGTTGGTCAGGGCGAAGCCCCACTGTTGCCAGGTATTGTGCCGAAACGACGGTTTCTGGACCAAGCTTCGAGTTCAGCTCAATAATCCTGTCATATTCGGTATGGGCGATTATCCATTTGCCGTTCTCCCGGCGATACCGGTCCTTGTAGATCGCCGATCCAATGGTCTGCGAGCCGACTTCGCTGTTGATGAAGATGTCGAACAGATACCAGATGCCTTCTGCCGTATCCTCACCGGTGATAGTGATTTCCGGCATGTTGCCGTGGTGCATGGCCACCGCCCCGGAATGGAAGCAATTGGCCAAAAAGAGCATCATGTCGGCCTTGCCATTGATTTGCACGCGATAGCCAGAGCCGCGATAATCCACCGTCAGGTCTTCGGCAAATAGGGTGTCGAGCAAGGCCCTGTCGGCCGTGTCTATGGCGCGAAAATAGCGGTGCTTCAGCACCTTGATAGCTTCGATGTCGGCAAGCTGTTGCGGAGTAGGTATGCTCATCATCATGCCAACTGTCCAAGGACGCCATCGGCGAACCGCTTTATATCGTCCAGCTTTTGCTGGAGTGTCTGGGTGTCTTCCTCAAACGCGTACATGTTGCGAAAGCCCACCACCATGTCCGTCACGCCCAATTCCTGCATTTCGGCGAACAGTTCTGGCGTCATTCCCTGAAACATCGGGGCGAAGATGCGGAACGGCTTGTCCTGCGTGCCCAGATCCTTGCGATGCTCCTGTATGGCCAGGAACATGGGGCGCAGCACGTCAGGCCCGCCCCCTGCCGCCAGGAAGCCGTCGTGCTTTGCTGCGCGGCGGAAGGCTGCATCCGAATGGCCTCCGATCAGGATTGGCAGCGGCTTTTTGGGGACGGGGTTCAGCTTGATGGGCGGCAGGTCATAGAACTCGCCATGGAATTCGAAGTATCCGCCGGCACACAGGCCTTTCACAATGTCGATGCATTCATCCAGCCGTTTGCCCCGCCGTTCCCATTGCAGGCCCATGACTTCGTAGTCTTCCGGCCAGACGCTGAGTCCGACGCCGAAGTTGAAGCGATCATGGGTAAGCGCCGCGACCGAGGCTGCAAGCTTTGCGGAATAAACCGGCGGACGCACGGGCAGCTTTACGACATTTGTCGTCAGTTCGAGCCGCTTCGTCACAGCGCCCATTGCCGCGGCGAGGACGAAGCTCTCGATAAACGGCTTGTTTTCCAGAAATTCGCGATTGCCGTCGTCGGTATAGCTGTACTTGGTATCGGAGTGTTCCGGATAGATCAGACTGTCCGGGATCAGGAATCCGGCAAAGCCGTTATCCTCCGCTGCCTGCGCGAGTGGAATAAAATAGTCAGGCGCGGTCATCGCCTCCGCATAATGGAACCGCATAATAAGCATCCTCGTTATTTTGTTAGTGTGTGAGCGAGGGAGAGCGGTAAAGTCAACTGCGCGGTTGGTCGAATGTTAGGGAGTATTGGTGATTATTTGGCGGTGAAGACTGCCAGTTGCGCTGCGAAGGCGCGCTGAAAGGCGGGGCGTTCTTCACCGCGCGCGACGTAGTTTGAAAGGTTGGCATAATCCTGCAGTATGGTGGTGCCCTTCAGCCTGCGCAGCACTGTCACCATCATCAGGTCGCCTGCACTAAATGGGCCCTCCAGCCATTCATCCTGACCAAGCCGTGCGGCAAGATCGTCGAGCCGTCCGCGAATGCGTTGTTCCAGTATCTGCTCACGCTCAGCATACCAACTCCTCTCGGCCTCGACATATTGCGCATATTCGCGCTCAACGATTGGTGGCTCGACGGTGTTGAGCGCTGCGAACATCCAAGTCACCGCGCGTGCCCGTGCATTCGCTTCAACGGGCAGGAGTCCTGCGTGGCTACTGGCGATATGGAAGATGATCGCCCCGGATTCGAACAGGGTAAGATCGCCTTCCTGATATGCGGGGATCTGCCCGAAAGGTTGCAACGCTCGATGCGCCGGTTCCTTCATTTCCGTGAACGAGACGAACTGCACTGCGTAAGGCTGGCCCACTTCCTCAAGCGCCCAGCGGACCGGCATGTCACGCGCGAGCCCGCGACCCTCATCGGGGGAACTGGCAAAGGCGGTGATAATGGGTTGCATTGCAGCGCTCCCTGCTTCGCCGGTTCGGTGATGGTGCGATTTTCCGGCAAAGCGGACAAGTGGCTTTTTCCGGGGTTGGGGCTTGCGATTATCGTCGCAGCCGGGTTTGAGAAGGCGTGTAATCGTGCCGCTCAGTACGCCAGCCAACAACAGGAACAGGTCGAAACTGCTTCCAAAATACTACTCGGCCACAAGCCCCACAGCCTGGTTGATCTCGGGACTACGAGATGCAAAGTCATGCCCATGCCCCCTTGTGAAGGGGCGGGAGATTATCGGTATGGCGTCAGAGTGCAGAATATCTCATTTTGGTGTGGCAGTATCGGATATCGAACGCTCCACCAGATTCTATGTCGAGGGATTGGGATTTGAATGCGCTTCGGACACTATACGTGTGGGGGAAGATTTTCAGGGGCTTACACCTGAAAGCGAAGCTGATTTTCGCGTCCGGTTTATAAAAAAGGGCGATTT
>JAZQRJ010000095.1:0-3093 GCA_045629505.1 Novosphingobium sp. | reverse complement strand
ATGGCCGAGCGCGTGCAGCAAGTCTGCGGTGCTGCTGGTGGGATAGCAACCCAGCGGCACTCCGCCGAGCAGACTGGTGCCCATCTGGGCGACCAGCCATTCGGTGCTGTTCTCGCCCAAAACCGCCACATGCAGTGGCTCACTCACGTTCAGGCGCATCAGCCCTGCCGCACAGTTGCGGATGCGCTGGGCATAGGCGGACCACGAAATGTCTATCCATTCCTCACCCCGTTTCTGGCGGATCGCGATCTCGTCGCCATGATCGGCGGCGTGGGAGAGAACCAGTGCGGGAAGGGTCAGTTCGGGCAGGGCTGTGAATGTCATGGCAGGGCGAACCTGATTTCAGGATTTGCGGAAGACCGGTGTCTCCTTGCGGAGCATGGCCTCAATCGCGGTCTTGTGATCGGGCGAGCGGTTGGTCAGTCGTTCAAGCGCGGTTCCCAGTTCCATGGTGGCGTGAGCCATCTGCTTGAGCCCGACGTTGATCGCCAGCTTGGTGGAGCGAATGGCCATTTGCGCACCATCGCCAAGTTCACGGACGAATTCATCGACGCGCGCGTCCAGTTCGTCCAGTGGCACGGCATAATTGATGAGGCCGATGCGTTCCGCATCCTTGGCGCTGATCGTTTTGCCGGTCATCAGGTATTCCTTGGCCCGTGCATATCCGACCAAAAGCGGCCACATCAGTGCGCCGCCATCACCAGCAGTGAGGCCGACCTTCACGTGTGGGTCAGAGATCTTGGCGTGATCGGCAACGAAAGTAACGTCGCACAACACAGCCAGAGTAGCGCCCAGACCAGCGGCATGGCCATTGATCTTGCCGATGATGGGCTTTTCGCAATCCAGCATCGAATAGACGATCTGCTTACCTTCAACGACGGTGCGATCGAACTCGTCCGGGTTCTTGATCATGAAATCAAGGTACTTAATATCACCGCCGCCGCTGAAGAGTTTGCCCTTCGCGGTCAGCACAATGATATCCACCTCGGTATCGTTCGATGCTTCGGTGAACACGCGCGAAAGCTCGCTGTGCAGGTCCTTGTTGGTGGCGTTGCCCGCCTCTGGCCGATTGAGGGCCAGCGTGAGCACGCGGTCTTCCAGACTGGTTTCGATGAATTGATAATTACCCCAGGACATCCGATTTTCCTGCCGTTATGGATTGAAATGCAACGAGGTCGTGTCATATTCTGCAAGCCGTTGCAAGCGACGCGAGTGGTCGCTGCATCTTGATCGGAAGTTTCGGAGCACAGCGTGGATATTAGCAAGGCGGGCCGCGTGGCCCTGATTACCGGCGCCAGCGGAGGCGTGGGCAGGGCGACAGCCCTTGAACTGGCACGTCATGGCTATTCCGCTGCGTTGCTGTACCGCTCTGGCGCGAAAGCGGCGGATGACGCGGCAGAGGCGATGCGTGCCGAAGGAGTCAGCGCGATCACGCTTCAGGCCGATCTCACCGATCCTGATGCCGTACAGAAAGCGGTCGACGCCGCCGTGGCAGAATTCGGCGCGATTGACGTCCTGGCCCATTGCGCAGGTGCTTATACCGCCTGGAAGCCGATCCGCGCGCTGACTGTGGATGAATGGAAGGGGTTTCTGGACGCCGATCTCACCGGCTTTTTCTACGTCCTGTCCGCCTGCGTAAAGCACATGCATGAGCGCAAATCTGGCTCAATTGTGGCAGTGTCTTCAATCGCTGCGCAGGCCTGCCAACCGCGCGGGGGGCAGGCAGCCGCCGCCAAAGCCGGGCTTGAGGCGCTTGTTCGCGTTGTCGCCAAGGAGGAAGGCCGTCACGGCATCCGGGCGAATGGTGTCGCCATCGGTCTTACCGCGACGGAAATGGGCGCGGATGCGGAACGTGCTTGGGGTGAGGAAGCGACCAAGCGATTGCTCGCCAGCGCACCGCTCGGGCGCATGGGTGAGCCAGAGGAAATCGCGCGGGTTGTCCGCTTCCTGGCGTCCGACGAAGCAAGCTATGTCACAGGCAAGATATTGCAGGTCGACGGCGGACAGATCATCGCAGGTTAAAAGATTAGCGGGAACGAGGAAAACGCCGTGAGCAATGAAGCGCAGCTGTCGCTCGAAGAAATCGAATCGCTGGTCGATTACTCATCCAGGTATTTCATGGAGCGGCTCCACCCGCTGCAGGAAAAGATGGACGATGAGGAATGGTGGCCTGCCGAAGAATTCAAGGTTCTGGCCGAAATGGGCCTGCTGGGTCTTACCATTCCACAGGAACTTGGTGGACAGGGGCTGAGCTATCTTGCCGCCGGGATGCTGGGTGAGGCGATGGCCTATGCCAATCCGGCTTTTGCATTCAGTTGGACTTCGCACGATAACCTTTGCCTCGATGCGCTCTACCGTAACGGCAATGCCGATCAGCGCGAACGCTACGTTCGCAAGATGTGCTCGGGCGAGCTGATGGGGGGGCTTGGCATGACCGAGCCTGGCGCCGGGTCCGATGCCATGGGTTCGATGCGCACTACCGCAAGGCGTGAGGGTGATAAGTATCTCCTGAATGGTGGCAAGATCTACATCACCAACGGCCCAGTGGCAGACCTGTTCATCGTCTATGCCAAGACCGATCCTTCGGCAGGAACGCGCGGGATCAGCGCCTTCATCGTGGAAAGCAGCTTTCCCGGCTTCAAGGTCGCACAAAAGCTGGACAAGATGGGCTTTCGCGGCAGCCCGACCGGCGAACTGGTGTTCGAAGATTGCGAGGTTCCAATCGAAAATCTGCTGGGAGAGGAAAACAAGGGCGTTGCCGTGATGATGAGCGGCCTCGATGTAGAGCGCTTGCTTTCCGCGCCACTGTGCATCGGTCCGGCGCAGCGTGCACTGGATATCGCGATTGACCATGCCAAAACGCGCACCCAGTTCGGCCAGCCATTGAGCGCGTTTCAGCTCATTCAGGCAAAGCTGGCGGACATGTACGCGCAGGTCGAAACGGCGAGAACCTATCTGCACAAAGGGCTGGCGATGTGTGATGCCATGGAACTGAGCAACGCGGGGCGGGGCGATATTCACAAGGTATCTGCCGCTGCGCTGATGACGGCATCGCGCGCCGGCAGCTTCGTGACTGACGCGGCTGTGCAGATA
>JAZQRJ010000094.1:0-20624 GCA_045629505.1 Novosphingobium sp. | reverse complement strand
AGCGGGCGATTGCCCGCATCCATGGTGATGATCTCTTCCGGCGTGCGTGGCTGCTTGATCCATGCGCCATCTGCGTCCTGTGCCACTTCTGACATCTTGGACCAGATCAGGCCGGATTCCGCCTGCCCTTCGGCCAGCGATTGGCCCCATGCCGCGCGCGAAGCATTTTCATAGAGCGGGTAGATATCGGCAGGCGCAGTCAGCCCATAACGTTGCTCAACATTGCCGCCAACCGCCGCTGCTTTGCCAAACACCATGGCGCCGCCACCCTTTTCGGGCGGTAACTTCGCCGCAGTGCGCAGCGCCTCACCGCCGCAGGCAATGCATACGGTCGCCTTGCCTGAAGTCACGGCATTGGCAGCATCGCTGATGAGTTGGAGCGGAGCATCGCCATAGGGCACTTTCTCGATCCGGGTTGCAGGCGCGATGCCCAGTGTTTCAGGCAGCTTGGACACTACGTCCATGCCGCGGAAAGCCACTTGCGCAACGTTGGCCAGCCAGTCGCACCGTTCCACCCAGCCGCCACCGGCGTCTTCGTCCGCATTGCGGATTGCGGCAGCCATCAAACCAACCGAATCCAGGCCATCCTGCGGGTCATCCGGCCGATCATTGATCTCGCCGATACCAATGATGACGGGAATGCGAGAAGGATCCTGCGACATGTATACCTCTCCTGAAACTTGTTCGGCGCTGCCCTATGCGGGATCTGTCGCCATCAATTCGATCAGATTGCCATCCGGATCATGAAAATAGACCGATTGCGCCTGATTGCCCTGATTATCGGTGCGGGGTGAAGGCCCTTCCACGATGCTGATTTCATTGCGCTTCAGCAAGGCTTCTGCCTCATCAATGGTTCCGCCGAAACGAAAACATATATCAACCGAACCGGGCGTGGGATTGGCCGCTACCAGATCAATGCCATTGCCATACTGATGAATATTCAGCTGTACCCCGCCGCCGATAATAACCGTGCGCACGAGTGACTTACCCTCCGGCGCATGATCGAACGGCACTTCCGCGCCGAACAGCCGATCATAGAACTGAGTTGAACGCTCCGTATCGGTCACGGTGATAGCAACGTGATCGATGAATCGCAGCAAAGCCAACGGCCAGTCCTTTCCCATGTTCATTATTGTCGTACAGACACCTTGCATGAATATGGACTCTCGGTCCATTCCTATTCATTGTGGCTCAAAGCCGTTTCACCGCCTTGAAGCGATATCGGCGCGAGGGAGAAGAAGCCTTGTCAAAGGTGCAGCAAATGACAGAGTCAGTTGGAGCAACCAACGTTCCCGCCCACGCAGATATTGTTGTGATCGGCGCGGGATTCGGCGGACTTTACGCGCATTATCGTTTCCGCAAACTAGGCAAGAGCGTATTCGGGTTCGAACAGGGCACGGACGTTGGCGGAACGTGGTATTGGAACCGCTATCCGGGTGCGCGGTGCGACGTGGAAAGCGTGGATTACTGCTATACATTCTCGCGCGAATTGCTGGACGAGTGGAAATGGAGCGAACGCTTTTCCGCCCAGCCCGAAATCCTCGATTATGCGCGGTACGTTGCCAACAAGTTCGATCTGCGGCGCGACATCAAATTTCAGTCAAAAGTCGTCTCGGCTCGCTATGACGAAGCCCGCAATCTCTGGACGGTGAAGACCAGTGCGGGTGACACGATAACCTGCCACTATCTCGTCACCAATGTTGGCTGCCTGTCGGTTCCCAAGGATCCGGATTTCGAAGGGCTGGCTTCGTTCAAGGGCCAATGGATACAGACCGGCGCCTGGCCGAAGGAAGGCGTGGATTGGGCTGGCAAGGACGTGCTGGTGATCGGCACCGGCTCCTCCGCCATTCAGACGATCCCCGAAGTGGCGAAAACTGCCGGCCATCTCACGGTATTTCAGCGGACCGCCAACTACACTGTGCCTGCCTACAACGGTCCGCTGCCCGATCATCGCCGCAAGGAGGTGTTCGCGGATTATCCCGCTTATCTGGAGATGATCAAGAAAACACGTGGCGGCCAGACGTTTGAACTTGGCACTGACAAGATGGCTGCTGATTTCACGCCGGAAGAACAGCGCGAGCGGCTTGAGAAGGCTTGGCAGTTGGGCCGGTGGAACCTGCAAAGCTGTTTCCGCGACATCACCATCACCGAAGAAACCAACCGCATGGTGGCAGACTTCTTCGCGGAAAAAGTGCGTGAAGTGGTGAAAGACCCTGTTACGGCTGAAAAACTGACGCCCAAGGGATACCCTTTCGGCACCAAGCGGCTGTGCCTTGATTCCGATTATTTCGAGACGTTCAATCGCAGCAATGTCGATCTTGTCGACATCAACGAAGAACCGATCGTGCGGATCACTGAAAACGGCCTGCAAACTAGCGAGCGCGAATATCCGGCTGACATAATCATCTTCGCCATTGGCTTTGATGCAATGACCGGGCCGCTGGTCCACCTCGGCATCGAAGGTCGCGGCGGACAGTCTTTGAAAGACGCGTGGGCAGACGGTCCCACCAGTTATCTCGGCCTTGCAGTGCCGGGGTTCCCCAACATGTTCACGGTCAACGGGCCGTCCAGCGTTTCTGTGCTGTCCAACATGATCATGACGGTAGAACACCATGTCGATGTGATCGCAGACTGCATCGAACACATGCGTGAGAACGGCTTTGACACTATCGAGGCGCAGCAGGATGCGACCGACGCGTGGGCGGAACACACCGAAATGGTGGCCAACCGCACGTTGTTCCCGAAGGCCAACAGCTGGTACATGGGTGCGAACGTGCCCGGCAAGCCGCGTATGTTCATGGCTTATATCGGCGGCTTCGATAACTACGTGGCTCGGTGCGATGCCATCGCCGCAAACGGTTTTGAAGGCTTCAGCCTGACACGCAGCCAGGTTGGAGCAGACGCATGAGTGCGATCCGCAAGGGCGGCGTCGCGGTCATCACCGGCGCGGCGGGCGGCATCGGCTATGCCTTTGCCGAACAGGCACTGCGCAGCGGTATGAGCGTGGTGATTTCCGACATTCGCGAGGAAGCGCTCGAAGCCGCGCGCGTTGAGCTTGCCGGACAAGGCGCAGATGTGCTTGCCGTGCGCACGGACGTGACCAGTGAAGCGGAAGTGAACGATCTTGCTGCAAAGGCGGAACAGCGCTTCGGCAAGGTCAACCTGCTGATCAATAACGCGGGCGCCTTTGTGGGCGGTCTAGCCTGGGAGACCAGTGCGGCGCAGTTCGACTGGATCACCGATCTCAACTTCAAGAGCGTGGCGCACGGCATCCGCACATTCGTGCCGCGCATGATTGCGCAGGGTGATCCCTGCCATGTCATCACCGTTGCTTCGGCGGCGGGCATTTCGGTATATCCCGGATACGCGACCTATTCCCCCACAAAGCACGCTGCGCTGGCCTTGACGGAGACGCTCTATCTCGATCTCCTGTCCGAAGGGATTGAAAACATTGGCGTGACCGTTGTGATGCCCGGCATGGTGCGCACCCAGATCATGGACCCGGAAAAGGCCAGCCCGCTCAAACTGGATCGGTCATCACGCCACGCCAACTCCACCGTGCGCGGGATCGAAAAGATGATGTCGGCAGCGCTAGACCGGGCGATGGCGCCGGAAGAACTGGCACAGCGCGTCTTCGCCGCAGCCGACGCGGGCGAGCTTTACGTCCTGCCCAACCATGACGACGAGCGTTGCAAGGCGCTGGGCCAAGCCATTGGCAATGGGCGGGCGACCGGCTTCAATCCATGGCCGGAATTGCTGGCTCGGACGCAAGAATCCATGGCGCGCGCCGACGCCGCGCCAGCATCGTAAGAAACAGATTTGATCACCAGCGAGAACATTATGAGAAAGCTGCACCCCTACTGCGAAATGTTGATCCAGAAGCGTCAGGAAGCGGGCATTCCCGAATATGCCTCCCTGCCGCCTGAAGGCGCACGGCAACTGATGGCGCAAGTAATGGCAGCCGCCCCGAAGCCGACGGACCTTCCGGAGCTGGCCTCGGTTTCTAATCGGGAGATCGATGGCCCCCATGGTCCCATCACCATTCGCCATTTCAAGCCGAAGGGCGAGGCAAAGGGCACCATCGTCTATTTCCATGGCGGCGGCTGGGTGCTGGGCGATATCGACACCGGCGATGCCATGTGCCGCCGCTGGGCCGGATGGGCCGGCGTTGAAGTCATCAGCGTCGATTACCGGCTTGCACCTGAGCACTCGTTCCCGAAGCCGCTCGACGATTGCTTTGCCGGGCTGAAGTGGGCGGACGCCAACTGCCCTGCGCCATACTTCGTTGCGGGCGATAGCGCGGGCGGCAATCTTTCAGCCGCGATAGCCATCCGCGCGCGTGATGAAGGCGGGCCAGACCTGGTCGGACAGATCATCATCTATGGCGCGATGGATATTGACTACGAAACCGCCTCCTACAACGAGGTTGGGGATAAGGGCTGGCTGCTGACCGGCGCAGATATGCGGTATTTCTGGGATCATTACCTGACTGGCACAGACGGCGCATCTTCGGCGCTGGCCTTGCCCCTGCGCATTGAAGACGCATCGGGCCTTCCACCCGCCTTCATCACGACGGGCGATTGCGACGTCCTGTGCGATGACAATCTCGCTTACGCGGAAAAGCTGCGCGCAGCTGGCGTGCCGGTAGAACTGCGGGTCGAACCCGGCATGATCCATGGCTACTATTCGATGACGGACTTTGCCGAACCGGCACGCGATGCAGTGAACGCGACGGTTGCGTGGATCGGGCACCAATTGGTGCGAGTGACAGAAGAAGCATAGACGCTTGCACCAGCCAGTATTAGACAACCTGACTTAATACGAACTCTCGGGGAGAGAATATGAAAGCCGCAGTTCTTCGTGAAATCCAAACGCCGCTGACAATTGAAGATGTGGAACTGGACGGCCCCGCGCCAGATGAAGTTCGCATCCGCACGATTAGCAGCGGCCTTTGCCATTCGGATTATCACTCTATCAGCGGTGATTTCCCCGTAGCGATGCCCGTGGTTCTCGGCCATGAAGCGGCAGGCGTGGTGGAAGCGGTCGGCTCCGACATTTCGGAATTCAAAGTTGGCGACCACGTGGTAACTTGCGTTTCGCAATATTGCGGCCACTGCAACGAATGTCTGACCGGCCACAACAACGTCTGCGGTGAAAAGCCGACCACTGCCGATCGCCCGGCACCGCGTATCTGGCGTGGGCAAGAAGCGTTCAATCAATACGCCGGTCTGGGCGGTTTTGCCGAAGAAATGCTGGTTCACCGTACCGGCGTAACCAAAGTACCCGAAGGCATGCCGATGGATATTGCCGGGCTCTTGGGTTGCCCAGTGCTCACGGGCGTAGGCGCTGCGTTGGAAGGTGCGCAGGTTCACCCCGGCAGCACTGTCGCAGTGATCGGCTGCGGCGGCGTTGGCCTTAACGTCATTCAAGGCGCCAAGCTGTGCGGCGCTTCGCGGATCATCGCTATCGATGTGAATGAGCGGAAGTTCGACCTTGCCCGCACTTTCGGCGCGACAGACTGCATCATGGGCGGCCCGGACTCAGCAGCAGAAGTCAAGGAATTGACCGGCGGCGGCGTCGACTATGCTTTTGAAGTGATCGGCCTTCCGCAAACACAGGAACAAGGCCTGATGATGCTTCGCCGTATGGGCAAGCTGATGATCGTCGGCATGGCTCCGGTGAATTCGCGCTTCTCCGTGCCCGGCGTCATGATGATGGGCCAGCAGCTTCAAATTGTCGGTTCTCTGATGGGTTCCTCGCCATTCCAGACGGCCATCCCGAAGTATGCGCAGCTCTATCTCGACGGGAAGCTGAAGCTGGATGAAATGGTCTCTCAGCGGATCAAGCTGGAAGACATCAATGATGGATATAGCAAGATGATGGCAGGTGATGTTGCCAGGAGCGTGATCGTCTTCGACAGCTGACCGGCCATCCTCTTTCACGGGAGAGGAAGAGATGGCGACCATTGCGAAACAGCCAATCCCGGCGGGCATAGACCCGTCGCTGGTGATCGATTTCGATTTTTATGACGACCCGCGCTTCGTAAGCGCGGGTGGCATCTTCGAAGCTATGGGCGATTTACGGGATGAGGCTCCAGACGTGTTCTGGAGCACGGCGCATGGCGGCTATTGGGTGATACAGGGGTACGACGCCATAGTCGAAGCCGCCAAGCGCGGCGACCTGTTCACCAGCAGCAAGATGGGTATTCCGCCTGCGCCGCCAGAGCAGAAACGGCGGCGGCTTGCTCCGCTCAATTTCGATCCGCCCGATCACGGTCCGCTACGTTCACCGCTCAATCCGATGTTCACGCCGGCAGCGATGCACACCCGGGCCGACCAGATCAGGCAGCTTGCCGCAGAACTGATCGAAAAGGTGCGCCCGCAGGGTGAGGCAGACATCTTTGATGAAGTGACTGAGCAGCTCCCCGTCCTGATCTTCATCGACATCATGGGGCTCAATCGAGAGGATTATCGGTTCTATCGTGCGCTTGCCAAGGCGGCGGTCGCTGAGTCCGACCGCGAAATTCGATACGATGCGCTGTTGAAAGCCTATGAGCTGTTGAAGGCCGAGATCGGGGTGCGTCGCGCCGAACCGAGTAACGATCTGATCACTCGCCTGCTCGAACTCGAAGTCAACGGCGAGCCGATTACCGACGAACTCGCGCTATCCTATCTGGAACTGCTGTTCATTGCCGGGCTGGACACTGTGGCCAATGCGATGACTTTCGCAGTTCGCTACCTCGCCATGGATCAGGCCTTGCAGCAGCGTCTGCGCGACGACCCGGGCAAGATTCCCCACGCAATGGAGGAACTGCTCCGCCGCCATGCGGTCGCTCCGGTCCAGCGGACGGTGACGCGAGACGACACCTGGCGCGGCTTCAACCTTCGCGCTGGCGATCCGGTGCTGCTGAATTACTCCGCCGCCAACCTTGATGAACGCATGTTCGAGCATGGCCGTGAGGTGAATATTGACCGGGAGCGGATCAATCACGTCGCTTTCGGCGCGGGGCATCACCGCTGCCTCGGACGCAATCTCGCGCGGATCGAAATCGTCATCTTCTTTGAGGAGCTTTTGAGCAGGTTGCCCACATTCCGGCTCGCGCCCGGCGAGGACATACCGATGCGCGGCGGTGCCGTGATGTCGATCGGTCGTCTCCCACTGGTGTGGGACGTGCTCTGAGCCCTCTTCCTTATTCCCTATTATGGAGCACCCAGTGGTCTTTAACGCCCGACCTTTCACCATCGACATTCCGCAATCTGCTCTGGACGATCTGCAGGTCCGCCTGGGCCTGATCCGGTGGCCAGAACGGGAAACCGTCGATGGCTGGGAACAGGGCGTGCCATTGGCCGAGGCCCAGCGCGTGGTCGATTACTGGCGCTCTTCTTATGACTGGCGCCGCTGCGAAGCCCAACTCAACAACTATGACAACTTCCTGGCCGAGATAGACGGGCTGGATATCCATTTCATGCACATCCGCTCTCCGCACGAGAATGCCCTGCCTTTATTACTGACACATGGCTGGCCCGGTTCGATCGTCGAGTTCCTGAAAGTGATCGGCCCGCTGACGAACCCCACCGCGCACGGCGGCAACGCAGCCGATGCCTTTCACCTCGTGATCCCTTCGCTGCCGGGATACGGCTTTTCCGGCAAACCCACCCGCCATGGCTGGACGGTGCAACGCATCGCCAACGCTTGGGACCTGCTGATGAAGGGCCTGGGCTATGATCGCTATATCGCGCAGGGCGGTGACTGGGGCTCTGCCGTAACCTCCGCAATGGCGCTTCAAGTGCCCGATAGCCTGCTTGCCATCCATCTCAACATGGTGGTCGCGCAGCCCACGCCTGAGCAAGCCGCCAACCCGACCGCGCGTGAGAAGGAACTGCTGGAACGCATCGGCCTTTGGTCCAAACAGGGTCGCGGCTATTCGGAAGAACAATCCACGAAGCCGCAGACGCTGGCTTATTCGCTGGTCGATTCGCCGGTGGGGCAGGCGATGTGGATTTACGAGAAGTTCCACGGGTGGACCGACGGCGATGGCAGCCCTGCAGACTTGTTCTCCCTTGATGAAATCCTCGACAACATCATGGTCTATTGGCTCACCGCATCAGGCGGGTCATCGGCGCGGCTCTATTGGGAAAGTCTTGGCAATTGGCCGCGTGAAAAGTCCTCTGTGCCGCTCGCAGTGAGTAATTTCCCTTGCGAAATCATGCCCGGTGTCAGGCGCTGGGCGGAAAATCGATACGAAAACATCATCCATTGGGGCGAACTGGACAAAGGCGGGCATTTCGCCGCGTTCGAGCAGCCCGACCTGTTCGTGTCCGAACTGCGCACTGCCTTTGCAGGACTGCGCTAAGCTTCACCTCGGCAATCAAGATAAGAAAGCATACAGATTGTTTGATACAGCTCGGTTCATAATGTAATAACTGAACAACGGAATCCCCGGGAGAGAAACAAAAATGTTCGATACAGTGATCAAGGGCGGCAAGATTGCCGACGGCACCGGCGGGGACAGCTACACCGCCGACATTGCAATAAAGGATGGCGTGATTGTCGAGATCGGCAATGTCACCGGCGCATCTAGCGAAGTGATCGATGCACACGGTGCTCTTGTTACTCCCGGCTTCATCGATCTGCACACGCATTACGATGGCCAGTTCGTATGGGACGATACCCTCGATCCCAGTTTCTCCCACGGTGTCACCACCGCAATTGGCGGCAACTGCGGCGTCGGATTCGCCCCGGTTGAGAAGGAATTCATCCGCCCGCTGGTGGAGATGATGGAAGGGGTGGAGGAAATCCCAGGCATCGTCATTGACGAAGGGCTTGACTGGAAATGGCGCTCCTTCGGTGATTACCTCGATCGGCTGGACCAGAACCAGTACACGATGGATGTGGCCTCTCACGTTACCCACGCGCCGCTGCGTGTCTTTGCAATGGGTGAGCGTGGGCTCAACCATGAACAGGCGACGCCCGAAGATATCGAGGTGATGGCTCGTCTCACCCGCGAAGCCATGGACGCTGGCGCGGTTGGCTTTTCCAGCGGTCGCTTGATGGAGCACCTTTCGAGCAAGGGCGCACACATTCCCGGCACTTTCGCCAATGATGACGAGCTTCTCGCAATTGCAGCAGCGATGGGCAGTGCCGGGCACGGCGTGTTTCAGATGATTCCCAAGGGGGCTATCGGCAACATCCTTGATACTGACGACATGGCCCAGGTTCGCGTCGCGGAAATGGAGCGTCTTGTGCGGCTGACCCGCGCTGCTGGGCGCCCATCCACTTACACGGTGATCGAGTTCTCGTCCGAGCCGGAAAACCGCCGCTATCTGGTGGAAGCGACGGACAAGGCTGTTGCATCGACGGGGCTGGAAATGCACCCGCAATGCGCATCGCGCGGCGTTGGCTCCATCATGATGCTGGATGCGCACCATCCCTTCAAGTTCAAACCCGCCTATATGGAAATCGAGCATCTCCCCGTCGCCCAGCGCGCCGAAGCGATGCGCGAACCGGCCCGCAAGGCTGCAATCTTGTCGCAGGATCACACCCCGCCTGCCGGAACCGACCCCACCATCGCCCGCATGGTGCCCCGCATTTATGAGAAAGCTGGCCAGAATTACCTGATCAGTGACTCGGTGAACTATGAGCCGACAGCTGATGATATGATCGATACTCTCGCCCAGAAAGCGGGCAAGAGCGCGATCGAGTTCCTTTACGATCACCTCAGCTCAGGCGACGGCACAAATTCGGCAATCTCGTTCGCGCTCAACTTCAACGAGGGCAATCTGGACGAAACGTACCAGATGCTTTCCAACCCCAACGTCATCAGCGGACTTGGCGATGGCGGCGCGCACGTAAAGTTGATCTGCGATGCCTCCGTCACTACGTTTCAGCTGGCGTTCTGGACGCGGGACCGCACGCGCGGGCCGAAGCTGCCGCTGGAATACATTGTGCGCAAAATGACGCGCGACGCAGCCGCGCTTTACGGCATGAACGATCGCGGCACGCTGGCGGTTGGCAAACGCGCGGACATCAACGTCATCGATTACGACAACCTGCAGTTGGACATTCCGCGCATGCGTTATGACCTGCCGAGCGGTGCAGCGCGCATCCATCAGGCGTCAAGCGGGTACCTCGCCACTATGGTCAACGGCGTGCTCACCCGTCGTAACGATCAGGATACTGGCGCACGTCCGGGCCGGCTCTATCGCAGCCGTCCTGCCTAAGCGGCAAAGAAAACGCCGGCGCGGCAATGCCGCCCGGCGCTTCATAAGACTGGCAATTACGGAAGGCTCGCCATTCAAACCGATGGCGAGCCTTCTTGCGTCGGCTTAGGCCGCGCGTTCGAACATCGCTGCGATCCCCTGCCCGCCGCCGATGCACATCGTTTCCAGCGCATAGCGACCCTGACGGCGTTCAAGCTCATACAGCATCGTTGCAAGGATACGCCCGCCGGTTGCACCGATCGGGTGGCCGAGGGAAATACCCGAGCCATTGACGTTGAGGATGTCATGACGGGAATCGTCCTCGCTCCAGCCCCAGCCCTTCAACACACCCAGAACCTGCGGAGCGAATGCCTCGTTCAGCTCGATCAGGTCAATATCGCTCCAGCTCTTTCCGGTGCGGTTAAACAAGCGTTCGACGGCAGGGACCGGGCCGATGCCCATGCGTGACGGCTCACACCCGGCAGCGGCCCAGCTGTCGAACCATGCCATCGGCGTGAGGCCGAGTTCTTCCAGCTTGTCTTCGGCGACAACAAGGCAGGCCGCCGCAGCATCGCTCTGCTGGCTGGCATTACCAGCGGTAACGACGCCGCCCTCTTCCATCACCTTCAGCTTGGCGAGTGTGTCAGGCGTCGTATCACTGCGCACGCCTTCATCCTCGGCAAAGATAACCGGATCGCCCTTGCGTTGTGGGATTGAGACGGGGACCATTTCCTGATCGAACTTGCCATCGGCCCATGCTTGGGCGGCGCGCTGCTGGCTGCGGGCGGCATAAACGTCGCATTCTTCACGCGTGATGCCATAGTCGCGGGCGACGTTGTCTGCCGTCGCGATCATGCCGGTGATGATGCCGAAGCGTTCAATCGGCTGCGACATGAGGCGGCCCCGCGCCAGGCGGTCATGCAGTTCAATCGAGCCCGCCTTCACGCCAGTGCGTCCGTTGATCGTGTAGTGTTCGACCTGGCTCATGCTCTCGCAGCCACCAGCGATCACGACATCGGCTGCGCCGGTTTGAATCATCATCGCAGCGTCGATCACGGCTTGAAGACCCGATCCGCAGCGACGATCAAGCTGATAGCCCGGGACGCTGACCGGCAGACCGGCAGCGAGCGCGGCCCAGCGGCCTATGGCCGGAGCCTCCCCATTGCCGTAACCCTGCGAGAAAACGACGTCGTCAATCCGCTCCGGATCGATGCCGCTGCGTTCTACGAGCGCGCGAATGATAATCGCGCCCAATTCACCTGCGGGGATGCTCGATAGTTTGCCGAGGAACTTCCCGACGCCGGTGCGAACGGGGCTGACAATAGCGGCTCTACGCATTCTTTATTCCTTGCGAGTCGATTATGTTTTGGATGCAGAAAGGAGGCGTTCAGGCCTCTTCGAACAATTTCCTCAGCTCGGGCTGCGAAACTTTCAGCGAAGGCGTGCGCGGGAACTCGTCCATACGGCGAAGCTTCACCGGCACCTGATACGGCATCAGCCGCTCCTTCAGGAAAGCGCGCAGCGATTCCTCATCCGGTTCTTCCGCATCTGATTTGAGCACATAACCGGCCACCGGGATCTCGCCCAAGCGCTGATCCGGAAGCCCAACAACTGCCGCCTCACGGATCGCGGGATGCGCTTCCAACGCAGTCACCACGTCGCCGGGCTGGATCTTGAAGCCACCGCGAATGATCGCGCCGTCATAGCGTCCGCGAATGTAAAGGAAGCCGTCTTCGTCGATATCAGCAAGGTCGGTGGTACGCGTCCAATCTTGCGATCCGCTATTGCCGCCGCGCAGTTCCAGCAGGCCCTGCTCACCGGCACCCAGAACAGCGCCGGTATCAGGATCGACGATGCGCGCTTCCACGCCCTTGTTCACACGGCCTACGCTGCCGCGCTTGGCCTTCCAGTAATCCTTGAAGTCCTGCAATTGCCAACCGGCAACGCCACCTGCAAACTCGGTGGCGCCATAGTTCTGCAGCACGGGAATGCCGTAACGTTCATAAAACGCGTCTGCCAGATCAGGATCAAGCGGCGCAGTGCCGGTGCGATAGGCGACTAGGCTGCTGAACACATCGGCAGGCAGATTTGCATCCAGGAGCATCCGCAGCGCCGATGGCGGTGCGCCAGCCACCTTCGGACGGTGACGAACCAGTGCATCGGCGAAACCATCAACCGTAAAACGCTCGATAAGGCAGAGTTTCCGCCCGCCGAGGAAGTTGTTCATCACCCCGGTCATGCCGGAAATGTGAGCAAGCGGAGCAGTTACGATCTGCACGCCGCTGCGCAGGCGCGGCTTTGCATCGGGATCACGGCCTTTTTCGAAAGAGGCGGCGCTTTGCAGGGCCTTTTCGAAACGCGGACGTGGAAGCGGAATGCGCTTGGGCGTTCCGGTCGTGCCGCTGGAAAGCATTTCAATGGCAACGCCGGGCGCGTCTGGCGATTCCCACTTGGAGGGATCGGCTTTCAGCCCCTCAACGAAATAGGGCTTTTCCGTCAGGTCAAAGGGAAGAACAATTGCCGCTGCGCCGATCTGCTTTACCGCGTCCTTGAGACCCGCCCGGTCCCACTCGCTTTCCAGCGCGACCACCACCGGCACTTTCGACTTGATGACGTCTTCCGCCAACTTGTCGTCAGGAGCAGAAGCATTGACGCTGGCAACGCAGCGGTCCGAACGGAACATCGCGATCAGCGCGGGCACCATCGGCGCACTGTTGCGTAGCAGCATCCCAACGCGCTTGTCCGCGCCGATGCCGCATTCTTCAAGAATAGCGACCAGCGCATCACTTGCGCCGATGATCTCTGCCCAAGTGTACCACTTGCCCCCAAATTCCAGTTCCGGCGCGTCCGGATCTACTGCTGAAATCTGCTCGATCTGCTGGACGAGCCACGAGGTTTCGGCTGTTTCCGCCATCGTTCCCAATCATCTTTTCTAGTGGTTGTAAGTCAATTATTTCAATAGCCCTTAATTGGCGGGCCAATGCATGTCCATCGGGCGCGAACCCTTTTAGTTAGCTGTTTCAAAGCTTCGGCTGCTCAACCGACGGCTGTTCGAATGTGTGCCCCTGGAAGTCCTGTTCAAACCATTCCTCAACAAGCTCCGAACAACGGCGACTGGCGAGTTGGGCAAGTTCAACATCGGCATCAATGATAGCTCGGGCCAACCGGGCACGCATCCGGCGATAGGCCTGAACGCGCTCCGGACGATCAACCCAGACGTCTTCACTGCGCGACGCCTGTCCGGCGAAATCGTAGAGGATCGCCATCAACAGATTGAGCACCGAGTTGCACGCCATTTCACCAATCAGCTGGATGAATTCCCGTTCGCTCTTCAGGAACGCGCGGTATCCGTGCGCGGCGGCATCGAGGGCCGCAGTTTCGTCATGCTCGGCAAAGGCATCCAGCTTTGCAATCAGTTCGGGATCGCGGTTGCGGATGGCCAGAATCGACATTTCCGCGCGGAGCGGACCGATCGCGTGAGTGATCTCGGCAAAGTTTGCATTGTAAGACCGCAAATATAGCGCAGCCATGCGCGTCACGCTCATGCTGCTCGGCCGTCCGGCGAAGTACCCTCCCCCAACACCTCGCCGCACGGTGATCAGATTTTCCTGTGCCACTCGCGATGCTGCCTGACGCAAGGTCGCGCGGCTGACAGACAGCCGCTCTATCATGTCATCCTCTGAGCCGAGAAATGACCCCTCCGGGCTGCGTAAAGAAAGATTGCGCAAGGCATCAGCCGCGCGATCGACAACGGAAACATTTTGAGAGCGGCCACCAGAAGTCATAGACCGTCCTTTTTTGCCAGGAAGCGATTCGACTGCGACATGCGGAGCGTACTGGCGATCTGCACCAGCAAAACAGGCTTGAAAAAGCCCGCGCACTGCCTGATGCTGCCCCGCAACATGAACGAATCTGTGCTGATATCCTGGGACTTACGTGTATTTCCGCAGATCTCTTGATGCACCGCGCAAACGTGGCTTATGTATCGCCCATTCGCGGAATGTTTGCCACGCGGGCCAGTAAAGCGATGATTGGGATCCATCAGCGTACCTTATTGAGTATCCTTTATATTGCAAATGCCTTGTCACCCTGCGATGCGGGAAGACCTGTTCAGGAGTAACCAATGAGCCTTGCCGGCAAGACCATCTTCATCAGCGGAGCAAGCCGTGGCATCGGCTTGGCCATCGCTAAACGTGCAGCGCAGGATGGCGCCAATATCGTTGTTGCCGCCAAGACCGCGGAACCACACCCCCATCTCCCGGGCACGATTTTTACTGCGGCGGATGAAATTGAAAAGGCGGGTGGCAAAGCACTGCCTATCGTTCTGGACATTCGCGATGAAGCGGCTGTGGAAGCAGCAATGGCGAAAGCCGCGCAGCATTTTGGCGGGATCGACATTTTGATCAACAACGCGTCAGCGATCAACAAGACGCCAGTCGAGGAAACGGAGCCCAAGCGTTACGACTTGATGCATGACATCAATGCGCGCGGCACTTTCTTCGCGTCCAAGGCTGCCATTCCCTACCTGCGCAAGGCGGCCAATCCGCATGTGCTTACGATGTCACCGCCGCTGAACCTTGATCCCGAATGGTTCGCGCCGCATGTCGCCTACACGATGTCAAAATACGCGATGTCGATGACGGTGCTTGGCATGGCCGCTCATTTCAAGAACGAGGGAATCGCATTCAACGCGCTCTGGCCCCGCTATGGCATCGCGACGGCTGCGATCGAGTTTGCCGCTGCTGACGCAGAACAGCTCAGGCACTGCCGCACACCGGACATCATGTCCGACGCCGCATACGAAATCCTCACACGGCCTTCTCGCGAGTGCACCGGTAATTTCTTCATCGACGACACGCTGCTGTACGAAGCCGGAGAACGCGATTTCCGGAAATATCGCGTTGATCCGTCCGTGCCGCTCCGCGTGGGCATGTACATACCCGACGATAACGTACCGCCTCCTGGCGCTGACGCCTGAGGGTCAAGGCCGGCCGCGCGGCGTCACACAACGCCCCGCGCGGTCAGCCCGGCGATTTCCTCCTCGCTAAAGCCCAGTTCCCGCAAAACTTCCTCATTGTGCTCGCCGATTGCGGGTGGCGGCGTGCGGATTTCGGCGGGCGCCCCGCCCAATTCTACCGGAGCCACCGTCAATGGTGCCTCGCGCCCGATATGCGGCACGAAGGTGGACTGGATCATCCCCATTCCTTCCACCTGTTCGTGCTCCCGAACCTGCGCAGGCGACAGCACCGGCCCAGCAGGCAAGTGCGCAGCGGCGAGCTCTCGCAGAGCCTCATCCGTTGTGCGGGTTGCGCACCATTCCGACATTTTCGCTGAAAGGAATTCACCCTGATCGGCGCGCGCTTCATCACTGCCGAAGCGGGGATCATCCGTCCATTGCGGCTCACCCATAAGTTCCGCCCAGCGCTTGAATATCGGATTGCCAACAATCTGGGTCACGATCCAGCCATCCTTGGTACGGAAAGAGTCGGTAGGGCCGTTGAGAAAGCTACGGTTGCCGATTGCCTTGCGGCCAATACCAGTCATCGCCTCCTCGATCATTGCTGTCGAAGCGAAGGCGAGCGCCGTGCCAAGCAAACTGCAATCGATCTGCTGGCCCTTGCCGGTGCGCCCCCGCTCAAACAGCGCCATGGCTACGCCAAATGCAGTAAACAGGCCGGTGGAGTGATCGACCCAGGTTATCGGCGTCCGGAAAGGCACTTCGCCGGTTCCCGTAAGATATTGCGACCCGCTCATCGCCTGGCCAACGCTATCAAAGCCCGGGCGGCTGGCCCACGGCCCCCGCGTGCCGAAGGAAGATATATTTGCAAGAATGATGTCCGGCTTGATGGCGCAGAGCGATTCGTAATCGATCCCCATGCGCTTCAGAGCATTGGCCGGGACGTTGGCGACCACCACGTCCGCGCTCTGCACCAACCGACGCAGCACTTCGTCCGCGCCTTCTGAGCGAGGGTGGAATGTTATACATCTTTTATTCCGAGCAAGCTGGAGGAAACCCGCGCCGTCGCCCGTATCAGCTACCGGTCCGATAAAGCGATCCTCGCCCCCACCCGGCCGCTCGATCCGGATCACCTCAGCGCCGAAATCCGCAAGGAGTGTCGCACAATAAGGGCCCGAAACATACCGGCCGAAATCAAGCACGCGAATACCGTCAAGTGCGGCCATTTATATCCCCTGTCCCATCTGGATCGCGAAAGGATGGCGGGCCTTGCATATCGATTCAATTATCGCAATAGAGCGCCTCAAATCCCGCTAAATAGCGTGCCGTGTGCCACATAACTCGGAGAGCAGTCTTGGATCAGGAAACTTTCGGTCTTTTGCGTGAGACGGTACGCCGCTTCGTTGACGAGCGCCTTATTCCGAATGAGGACCGCGTTGAGGAAGAGGACGCCGTTCCGGCCGAAATCATCGAAGAGATGAAGGAACTGGGGCTGTTTGGCCTCACCGTGCCTGAGGAATACGATGGCCTCGGCCTTAATATGGCCGAAGAAGCTCAAATCATCTTTGAGATGGGCCGCACCGCATTTGCCTATCGCTCGGTAATCGGCACCACTGTCGGCATCGGCAGCCAAGGGATCGTCATGGACGGCACCGAAGAGCAGAAGCGCGAATGGCTGCCCAAGCTGGCCGCTGGCATGACGGCAAGCTTCGCGCTGACTGAACCCAATGCCGGATCGGACGCAGCTTCGATTCGCACATCCGGCAAGAAGGATGGCGACGTTTACCGTCTCAACGGCACCAAGCGTTACATCACCAATGCACCGCGCGCTGGCATGCTCACCGTCATGGCCCGCACCGAAGATGCACCGGGCGCAGCGGGCATCACCGCCTTCATCGTTCCTGCGGATACGCCAGGCATCACCTTCGGCAAGCCAGACAAGAAGATGGGCCAGAAGGGCACCATCACTTGCGATGTCATTTTCGAAGACGTCATCGTTCCTGCTGCAAACATTATCGGGCTGGAGCCGGGACGGGGTTTTAAGACAGCGATGAAAGTGCTGGATCGCGGACGGATCCACCTCTCCGCGCTGTCCTCTGGCATGTGCAGCCGCTTGGTGAAGGAAAGCGTCGAATATGCCGTGGATCGTCAGCAATTCGGTCAGCCGATTGCGGCCTTCCAGCTGGTGCAGGGCCTGATCGCTGACAGCCAGACCGATGCTTATGCGGCATGGTGCATGACACAAGCCACCGCTGCCCGCTTCGATCAGGGCGAAAAGGTTTCGCGCGACGTGGCTTCTACCAAGTATTTTGCCACTGAGGCACTGGGCCGCTGCGCGGACCGCGCGGTGCAGATCCACGGCGGCGCCGGCTACATGGCCGAATACAAGGTGGAACGCTTCTATCGCGATGTGCGCCTGCTCCGCATCTATGAAGGCACCAGCCAGATCCAGCAGACGATCATCGCCAAGGCGTTGCTGCGCGACGCTGGCATGAAGGTTTGATCGACCGGACTTTATCGGGACGAGGAATTATTGATGAGTGATGTGAAAACGCTTGGTGTCGTCGGCGCCGGTCCGATGGGACAGGGCATCGCGCAGATCGGGCTTCAGGCTGGTCTGAATGTCGTACTCTATGATCTCAATCGCGAAGCGCTGGAAAAATCCACCGCCACGATGTTTGGCTTCATCGAGAAGCTGGAAAGCAAGGGCAAGCTGGAAGCAGGCGCGACCGAAAGCGCGCGCCAACGCCTGACGCTGGCGAACGACATCGCTGACTTCGCACCATGCGAAGCGGTGATCGAAGCGATCATCGAACGGCTTGAGCCCAAGCAGAAGCTGTTCGCACAGCTGGAAGCGGTGGTTGCCCCCGATGCCATCATCGCCACCAACACGTCCTCGCTTTCAGTTGCTGAAATCGCAGCGAACTGCACTGCCAAGGATCGCATCTGCGGTCTGCACTTCTTCAATCCCGTGCCGCTGATGCGTCTGGTGGAAGTGGTAGTCGCTCCCGGCACCAGCACCGAAGTTGCTGATCGCGCTGTGGCGCTGTCAAAAGTCATCGGCAAAGAGCCTGTGGTGGTGAAGGATGGCCCTGGCTTCCTCGTCAATCTGCAAGGCCGCGCCTATGCGCAGGAAGGTCTCCAGATTGTGCAGGAAGGCGTCACCGATCCTGCGACAGTCGACCGCATCATGCGCGATGCCATGAATTTCCGCATGGGTCCGTTTGAATTGATGGACCTGACCGGGATCGACGTAAACTATCCTGCGTCCACCTACATCTACGAAGGGTATCAGCACGATCCGCGTCTCAAGACGACGACGCTGCACGCCCTGATGTTCAATTCCGGCGATCTTGGCCGCAAGACTGGCAAGGGCTTCTTTGATCATTCGGAGGGCGCAGAAGTGGCCACCAGCCCCGCTGCTTCCGCCAATCCGCCCAGCTTCAGCCCCAAGATCGGCGAAGTTTCGGCCGATCTGGATGCGCTGGCCAAGGACATTGGCTGGACTGAAGGCAATGACGTTACCCTGATCGCGCCCATTGGCGAGGATTGCTCGACCGCCTGCGCGCGTCTCGGCCTTGATCACAAGACTACGGTCGCTATCGATTGCACCGCTCGCAGCAACATGCACCTCACCGTCATGGCTGCTCCCGGCGGTGGCGAACTGGCCGCGCAAGTGGCAGACTGGCTGCGTTCCAAGGGCTTCAAGGTTGAAGTCATCAAGGATTCGCCCGGATTCGTGCTGCAACGCGCACTGGGCATGATCGCCAATCTTGGCTGCGAACTCGCGCAGATTGGCGTGGGCAGCCCGGCAGATATCGATCTGGCGATGAAGCTGGCCCAGAACTACCCCAAGGGCCCGATGGAAATCGCGGAATTCCTTGGCCTGCAAAAGCTGCACGCGATCATGCTGCAACTTCAGGCGATCACCGGGTCTGATCGTTACCGCCCTTCCCTCTGGCTGCGCCGTCGCGCTCTGCTGGGTCTTTCGGTTTACGAGGCGGATTGAGTGTTCAACCTCCTCAAGGGTATGACCGTTGTGGAAGGCGCGGCTTTTATTGCCGGGCCTTCCTGCGGGCTTTACCTGTCGCAGATGGGTGCCAACGTCATTCGCTTCGATGCGATTGGCGGCGGACCAGACAGCAAGCGCTGGCCAATCGGCAAACAGGGGCAAAGTCTCTATTGGGAAGGTCTGAACAAGGGCAAGCGTTCGATCGCGCTGAACCTTGGTCGCCCGGAAGGGCGCGAACTGGCGCAGCGGCTGGCCACGTCCGGCGACGGCCTGTTCGTCACCAACTTCCCGGTCAGCGGATTTCTCTCCTACGAGGCGCTGTCTGCCCTCCGGAATGAGCTCATCTGCCTGCGGGTAATGGGCTGGTCCGATGGTAGCCCAGCGGTGGACTACACCGTGAATGCCAGCGTTGGCCTTCCGTACATGACCGGTCCGGCGGACAATACGCGCCCGGTAAACCACGTGCTTCCCGCGTGGGATTTGCTCGCTGGCGGCTATGCCGCCTTTGCCCTGCTCGCGGCAGAGCGGGAACGTGCCCAATCCGGCAAGGGCCGCGAAGTGCGCCTTTCCCTTTCAGATCTTGCCGCTGCCACAATGGGGAATCTCGGCAACGTGGCCGAAGTGCTGCAATCAGGCGCAGACCGGCCCCGCAGCGGCAACAACTTGTTCGGTGCATTTGGCCGCGATTTCGTCAGCGCAGACGGTGTGCGGGTCATGCTGGTGGCGATCACGCCCAAACAGTGGAACGGCTTGGTTACCGCTCTCGGCATCGATGCGGAGATGGTGGCACTGGAAGAAGAAATCGGCACTTCGCTAGCCAAGGACGAAGGCGCGCGCTTTACATACCGCAGTAAGGTCGACCCCGTGTTTGAGGCAGCAATCGCTCGCTTCCCGTTTTCGCAGCTTGGGCCGATGTTTGATGCCGCGGGCTGCACATGGTCGGTTTATCGCACCTTGCATGAGGCCTTGCGCGAAGAGCCGCGCCTCTTCGGCGAAAACCCAATCTTCAGCGAAGTGACCCATGCTGGCGGCGCGGCCTATCCTACACCAGGCGCTCCGGCCCGTATCCCGGGCGAAGACCGGTCACAGCCCGGCCCCAGCCCTCGAATTGGCCAGCACACCGATGAACTACTGTCAGAGCTTTTGCGCATGGACAGCGGCGAAATCGGCAAGCTCCACGATCAAGGCCTCGTCGCCTGACGCCCGTGAGCAGCTTCAACCTGACAACCCATTTCGAAAGTGATCCGACAATGACCGACTGGACCACCCTTGCATCGCAGGCCGCACAAGCTGCACGTACTTTTGCCGCCGCCGCGCAGCAGCGTGTTGCTGCTGCCATAGCTCCGGACGGAAAGATCGATGCCGCGCTGGCTGACAAGGAGCAGCGCCTAGTTCACGGTTTTGCGTGGATCGCCACCACCTCTGAAGCGTTGGCTGCCACCGCAGACTGGGCGAC
>JAZQRJ010000093.1:0-22404 GCA_045629505.1 Novosphingobium sp. | reverse complement strand
AATTCGCCTGTGAAATGGCAAGGATAGTCTGGCGGGGCTTGGCAGCTTTAGCCGACATATTGAGGAACTGAAGATGGCCACCGTTGAAGATATTGTTGAAACTTCTGTAGCTGCTGAAGTCGCTGAGCTGGTGGCACGTTCGCGCGCAGCACAGGCCCAGATCGAAAATGCAACGCAGGAACAGGTCGATCTGTGGATTCGCGGTATGGTCTATGCGGTTGCACGAGACGGCGTTGCCGAAGAAATCGCGCAGCACACCGTGGATGAAACACAGCTTGGCAACTACGACGGGAAGTTTCTGAAGATCGCGCGCAAAACCCGCGCTGCGCTGATGGACATCATCAATGACAAGTCGGTGGGCGTCATCGAGGAAGATGCGGATCGCAACATCGTGAAGATCGCCAAGCCCGTGGGCGTGATCGGTGCGCTGACTCCTTCCACCAATCCTGAAGCGACCCCGGTAATCAAGGCGATCTGCGCGGTAAAGGGCCGCAATTCCATCATCGTCTGCCCGCATCCGCGCGCCAAGATCACCAACAAGATCATTGTCGAAAAAATGCGCGCTGCTCTGGAAAAGCTGGGCGCGCCTGCGGATCTGGTGATCGCAATCGAAACACCGTCAGTTGAAAAGACCAACGAAGTCTTGAGGCAATGTGACCGCGTGCTGGCGACCGGTGGCGGACCAATGGTGAAGGCGGCCTACAGTTCGGGCACTCCTGCGCTGGGCGTGGGCGTGGGCAATGCCGTGATCACGGTGGACGATACCGCTGATCTCGATGACGCGGCGGAAAAGATCCGCATTTCCAAAACGCTTGATCTGGCGGCCTCCTGTTCGTCCGACAACAGCGTGGTCCTGTTCGATTCCATCTATGATCAGATGCTGGAAAAGCTGCAGGCCCAGGGCGGCTATGTCGTCAATGAGGATGAAAAAGCAAAGCTCCAGCGTGTCATCTGGGAAGACGATCACATCAATGCCAAGGTTGTTGCCCAACCGGCCAGCGTGATTGCCCAGATGGCAGGGTTCTCACTTCCCGAAGACAAGCTGTTTTTCATTGTGCCGGAAACCGGTTTTGGCCCTGATTATCCGTTCTCGGGTGAGAAGATGACGGTGACAATGGCGCTTTATCGCGCGCGGGACATCGATCATGCCATCGAGCTGACCAATTCCATCCAGTCCTATCAGGGGCAGGGCCACAGCTGCGGTATCTATTCCACGTCGGACGAGAACATCATGAAGCTGGCCATGGCGACCAAGACCAGCCGCGTGATGGTCAACCAGCCGCAGGCGGCGTCCAATTCAGGCAATTTGTGGAATGGCATGCCGCAGACGTTTTCGCTTGGTTGCGGAAGCTGGGGCGGCAATGCCACCAACAACAACATCAGCTGGCGTGACCTCATCAACGTCACCTGGGTATCCAAGCCGCTGGCTCAAACCAAGGTCGTGCCAGACGATGAAACGCTGTTCGGCAAGGACGTGATCGCCGCCCTGGCGTAAATGCGGGGCAACACGTCAGGCGGTGACGGGTTCTACCTTCGGTATCCTGCGATGAGGAGAGGTAACATGAACCGTCACTTCCTGCTTGTGGCCGTGCTCGTCATGGCGGCAACGGCGTCCTGCAAGAAAAGCGAGGAGCCGTCTGCCGTTGTGACTGGCCAACCGGATGACATTGCCAGCGCGCCCGCTGCCACTGCGTTGCCCGAACCCCTTCCGACAGCGACGGCGCCGGTCGACACAGCGTCCGCTGGTGAAATTCCGTCGGCTATTCAGGGCATGTGGGGGATGAACGAGGCGGATTGCGATCGATCTCGCGGGGATGCCAAGGGCAACCTGCGCATCGGGCCGAAAAAGCTGGAGTTCTATGAATCGGTCGCCACGCTCGGCAAGATTCAAGAGCGGGACGCCAATCATATCCGCGCGACTTACGGGTTTGAAGGTGAGGGCCAGACCTGGGGCATGGACGTCGTGCTGGAAGTCAAGGACGGCGGGAAGCGGCTGGTACGTCGCGATTATGGAGCGGATGCAATTCCCGGCCCGCTGCAGTATCTGCGCTGCAGCTAATCCGGCTGTGGAGTGCGATTCATGTCCGACAGGTTTTCGCTTACCGACGATCAACTCGCCATTCAGGACTTGGCGCGTCGGTTTACTGCCGATGCGATAACGCCGTTCGCGGCTGAGTGGGACGCCACGTGTCATTATCCCGTCGACGTGTGGAAAGCTGCCGGCCAACTGGGTTTTGGCGGGATCTACGTGTCCGAAGCAGGGGGCGGCATCGGTCTTGGCCGACTGGAAGCGGCGCTTGTGATGGAAGCAATGGCATATGGCTGCCCTGCGACTTCAGCTTACATTTCAATCCACAATATGGTCGCCTGGATGGTGGACCGCTTCGCGCCTCAAGATCTGAAAGACCGGTTTCTTGCCGATCTGGTCGCGATGGAGAAGATAGGGTCGTACTGCCTTACTGAACCGGGTTCGGGTTCTGACGCCGCGGCACTGCGCACAAGTGCCCTGCGTGATGGCGACCACTTTGTGCTGAACGGCACAAAGCAGTTCATCTCCGGGGGCGGCGTCAACGATGTGTACCTGTGCATGGTCCGCACTGGAGAGGACAAGGTACGCGGAATCTCGTGTCTGCTGGTGGAGAAGGATACGCCGGGGGTGAGTTTCGGCGCGTCGGAAAAGAAACTGGGCTGGAATGCCTCGCCCACCGCGCAGGTGATTTTTGAAGATGCGCGCGTTCCGGTAGCAAACCTGGTCGGCACAGAGGGCGAAGGTTTTCGAATTGCGATGATGGGGCTGGATGGCGGCCGGCTCAATATCGGCGCGTGCTCGCTGGGCGGGGCGCAGCGGTGCCTTGATGAAGCAGTCGGCTATGTCCGCGATCGTAAGCAGTTCGGGCAGGCGATTGCGGACTTCCAGCACACGCAATTCACTCTGGCTGATATGGCGATCGACCTCGAAGCGGCGAGGGCTTTGCTCTACCTCGCGGCGGAGAAGGTGACGGCGAACGCGGCCGACAAGACGAAGTTTGCTGCGATGGCCAAGAAACTGGCGACGGACAATGGTTCATCAATTGTGGACCGGGCTTTGCAAATGTTCGGCGGCTATGGCTATTTGCGTGAGTATCCTGTCGAGCGGTTCTGGCGTGATCTGCGCGTTCACCGCATCCTGGAAGGCACCAACGAAGTGATGCAGATGATCATCGGAAGGGATTTACTGCGCGAATGACTGATGAATTGATTGTCCGGCGCGATGGCGTGGCCGGCTTCCTCTCCCTCAACCGGCCCAAAGCGATCCATGCGCTGACTGCGGACATGGATCACGCGATGACCGAGGCGCTGCTTGCGTGGCGCGAGGATCCCGCTGTGCAGGCGGTGATCATCGATCACAGCGAAGGTCGCGGCTTCTGTTCAGGCGGAGATATTGCAGCGCTGCGCAATTCCGCGCTGAATGACAACGGCGTTTCGGGCCGGAAATTCTTCTTTGAGGAATACCAGCTCAACCACCTGTTGTTCACTTATGCCAAGCCGATTGTCGCCTTCATGGACGGTATCACGATGGGCGGCGGCGTGGGCATATCACAGCCTGCGCGGTTCCGCGTCGCGACGGAAAACACTCGCTACGCCATGCCGGAAACGGGCATCGGCCTCTTCCCCGACGTCGGCGGTGGCTGGTATCTGGCGCGCATAGGCAATCGCATCGGCCAGTTCCTTGCGCTCACCGGCGCGCGACTGGATGGCGCGGAATGCATGTGGGCAGGGCTTTGCACGCACTACCTTCAGGCAGAGAGCCTGCCCGAAGCCAAGCGCCGTATCGCCGCTGGTGAGGACATTGAGACAGTACTGACGGAATTGTCCGCCGAAGTGCCCGAAGCACGGATCGTTAAGAATGCGGAACTTATCGCAAGGCATTTCGCGTCTGACCGGTTCGAGGACATCCTTACTTCTCTGGAAGCTGATGACGGGGAGTGGGCGCAAAAGGAGCTCGCCACGCTCCGCACCAAGAGCCCGCAGGCCTGCAAAGTGGCGCTTCGTCAGCTGGCCGAAAGCGCCAAGCTTACTGACTTTGCCGATAACATGAGACTTGAATATCGCATTGGCAGCCGCGTGCTGACGCTGCCCGATTTCGCTGAAGGCGTGCGCGCCGTAATTATTGACAAGACGGGCGATCCCAAGTGGACGCCAACCGCGCCCGAAGAAGTTTCGGACGAATTGATCGAGAGCATTTTTGCTCCCCTGCCAGCTGCGGAAGAATGGAGACCCCTATGAGCTTTGAAACCATCCTCGTCGAACAGAAGGGCGCGGTGACGCTCATCACGATTAACCGCCCGCAGGCGCTGAATGCGCTAAACACGCAGGTTCTTGCCGATCTTACCAAGGCTTTCGCAGCGTTTGAGGCAGACGACACCCAGCGCTGCGCGGTGCTGACCGGATCGGGCGAAAAGGCTTTCGCTGCTGGCGCCGACATCAAGGAAATGGCCGACAAGCCAAGCGCAGAATTCTACAAGGAAGACTTCTTCTCGGGCTGGCAGGCAGACCTGGTGCGTCGCACCCGTAAGCCGTGGATCGCCGCAGTGAACGGCTTTGCTCTGGGCGGCGGCTGTGAACTGGCGATGATGGCCGACATCCTTATCGCGTCTGAAAATGCGCAATTCGGCCAGCCGGAAATCAAGCTGGGCGTCGCTCCGGGCATGGGCGGATCGCAGCGCCTGACGCGGGCGGTCGGCAAGTCCAAGGCGATGGAAATGTGCCTCACCGGTCGCAACATGAAGGCTGACGAGGCAGAGCGCGCCGGACTAGTTAGCCGTGTGGTGCCGCTGGAGTCGCTGCTGGATGACGCCCTCAAGACTGCCGAGACCATTGCCGGCATGCCGCCGCTTGCCGCGATGATGAACAAGGAAATGGTCAATCTCGCGTTCGAAACGACGCTGGATCAGGGGCTGATGGCCGAACGCCGCATGTTCCAGATCCTTACTGCCACTGAAGACAAGGCCGAAGGCATGAAGGCGTTTGTCGAAAAGCGGCCCGGGCAATGGAAAGGCCGCTGAGCCGGTAATCTGAGCGATCAGGGCAGGGCAGCTTTCCGCCGGGCGACTTCGAAGGCGGGAAGCTTCATGCCCTTGGTCCGGCTGGTGAGGTGCCAATCACGGCACATCGAGCAGCGATAGGGACGCAGCGTCACTTCCGCCTTCTCGGCCACGGCGAGTGCGTCTGCTTCCTCAGCGAAGCTTCGCTTGCGGCGACAGATGCCCGGTCTGGTGCGCATGTTCAGGGTATCAACCCAGCAAGGACGGTCCGAGCAACATTAGCAGGCGCACATCAATGGCCAGACCCTGCGCCCGCCAACCGTTAATTGCCTCAGCAATGCCGCTAAGCGGTATGCGGTGCACCGTGATGTTCTCGCTCTCCGTACCGCCGCCTTCGCCCACTTTCGCAAGGCCCCTGGCACGGATCAGACAGAAGCTTTCGCTTACCATACCGGGTGATGAATAGAACTCACCGATAACTTCCATCCGGTGCGCGCGATAACCGGTTTCTTCTTCAAGTTCCCGCGCCGCGGCGCTGAGCGGATCTTCGTCGGGCTCGCCATCGTGATCGCCGATCAGCCCGGCAGGAAGTTCGATGCAGCTACGGCCCAGCGGCACACGGTACTGCTCCACCAGGATGACATGATCCGCCTCGTCGATGGCCAGGATGACTGCCGCACGAATACCCCGCGCGCGGCTGACATATTCCCACCGCCCTTTCTTCCGCGCAGTGATGAATTTTCCCTGCCAGACCACTTCGTCCGGAGCATCGAGATCGGGAGTCATGATAATTCCTTGCGGCTAAACTTCGATCAAGCGGTCGGGCAGTTCATTCACGTCATCGTCGGCAATCGGCAAGTGTTCACTGAGCACCGCGCCAACTTTCGTTGCTGCCGCGATCATGCCCTTTGCTGTGCGACCCTGCTTCAATTCTTGCAGCAGCGAGTGGAGCGCGTCGCCCCAGACATCGGGATCAACTTTTTCTGCGATGCTCTGGTCGGCAATGATTTCTGCCCGGTGTTCGCGCATGGATAGGTAGATGAGGATGCCGGTACGGCCCAGCGTGCGTCGTTCGGCCCCTAGCCGGAAGGCGCGAAGTGCGCGGTCATGAACTCGGCGGTCGCGGATCGGGCCGGGGACAAGGGCGAAGCGCACCGCGTCCCATTGCTGGATCAGCCAGATGATCGCGAAAACCGAAGCGGCAGCGAACGAGGCCAGCACGAATATCCCTTGCGGGTGCCATTCCGTATTCCAGCTACCCAACGCGGCATTGGCAACCGCCAGAGGCCAAGCGGGCAGCAGGGCAAAGCTCAATAGTGTCAGGAGCGCGCCCAGTGCAGCCCAGGCCAGTTGCACATCAGCATACCCGTCCGACCGGTCCGCCAGAACCGTGACGATTTCGCACGATGTGCTCCGCTCGGCCTGAGTGACGGCATCGCTGATCCGCTCGTGATCCTCGGTGGAAAGGTAGATTGGCTGTCCCATTATCACCAGCCTCCGCTTGCGCCGCCGCCGCCGAAGCTGCCGCCCCCGCCACCAAAGCCACCACCAAAGCCACCACCGAAGCCGCCGCCTCCGCCACCAAAGCTGCCCGGCGCCCAAACGATAGGCCCCGTGCGCATGCCGCGATATCGTTTGCCGCGCTTCCGCGAAAAGAGGCCGCCAATCAGCGGCACAACGAAGAACATCAGGATAAAGCCGTTGAGGAGCAACATGGGCCAAATGCTGCCTTCATCGGCTTGTTTCTGCTGGGCAGCTTGTGCGGCGATCTTCTGCGCTTCTTCGGGGGGTAATGTGAGTTGCTGAATGATCGCATCCGCTCCAGCCTCAATCCCGCCGGGCATATCGCCCTGTTTGAATCGAGGCAGAATCTGCTGATTGATGATGAGTGAGGACCACCCGTCTGTCAGCACGGGCTCCAACCCATAGCCGACTTCGATCCGGACCTTGCGCTCCTGCGGGGCGATGAGCAGCAGAGCGCCATCATTGCGCTGCTTGTCGCCGATGCCCCACTCCCGGCCAAGGCGATAGCCATAGTCGCTGATCTCGTATCCCTCCAGGCTCGGAATCGTGGCGACCACCAACTGACGCTGCGACTGCTTTTCGAGCGCTTCCAGCTTTTGCGCCAGCCGCGCTTCTTCCGCATCCGGGATGATTCCGGCAGCATCCACCACTCGGCCGGTCAGCTTGGGAAATTGCTGCGCGAGGGCGGGCGAGGTCGAAGCCAACGCCACGCCAAGCGCGATCAGCAAGGCGAGGAAACCGCGCATCGCAGATCAGTTTGCTGCGGCAGCGGAAGTCTGCGCGGCGTTGTCATTTGCCGGAGCCTGCTGCGGAGAAGGGGCGGGGGCCGCCCGTTCCGGCCCCATGTCGAGCGTCGGCGCAACTTCTGCACCCGCCGTAACTGCGGCGTAAGGAACCATCGGCTTTGCACCGCGGATCATCGCTCCGATCATCTCGGGGAATGTGCGGACGCGCGTGTTATAATCCTGCACAGCGAGATTATAATCGCGGATGGCAATGCGGATACGGTTCTCCTGCCCTTCAAGCTGGCTCTGAAGCATCTGGTAATTGACGATGCTCTTAAGGTCCGGATAGCGTTCGAAGCTTGCGAGCAAGCGGCCAAGCCCCGCACCAAGCTGTGCCTGTGCTTGTTCAAATTGCTGCATTTTCGCCGGGTCGTTGAGATCATCAGCGCTCAGCTGGATCGAGGTTGCCTTCGCGCGTGCTTCCATCACGTCCGTAAGGATCGCCCGCTCCTGCTCGGCAGCGCTTTTCGCCACCTCTGCCAGGTTGGGGATCAGGTTTGCGCGTTCCTGAAATGCGGCCTGCACGTCTGCCCAGCGCCCCTTGGCAGCCTCTTCAGCGGTGGGCACGGAGTTGATGCCGCATGCCGAAACGGCAAGCGCGGCTGTGGCGGCTATGACGAAATTGCCGACGCGCGTAAGTATAGCCTTCATTTAACTGACCCTCCTCAAGCCACCATGGCGGCTGGAGGAATCTAGCGCTGAAGTGCCCCGGATCAAGCAGAACCGGTTCCAAGGAAGTCAAAAGACTTGCCATACATGCGATTTATGCGTTCACCCGGGTTAGACGGAGATCTGGAGGAGACAATTCATGTTATCGGAATTCAGGCAATTCATTGCCAAGGGCAACGTGATGGATCTGGCCGTCGCGGTTATCATTGGCGCAGCATTCGGCACAATCGTCTCGTCCCTCACGGACGATGTGATCATGCCGATCATCGGCGCAATATTCGGCAGTGTCGATTTTTCGGACAAGTATGTCGTGTTGGCGGGCGAGGTACCAGCAGGCGCAAGCCTTGAAGCGGCCCGTGCCGCAGGCGCCAACGTGCTGGCCTGGGGCTCCTTCATTTCGACGATAATCAATTTCTTGATTCTGGCTTTCATCATCTTCCTGATGGTTCGATATGCAACGCGGTTGATGAACGAGATTTCAAAACCTGCGCCGGCTGGCCCCACGGAAGTGGAATTGCTGGCCGAGATCAGGGACGAGCTGAAACGCCGGCCATAAATGATTGAGCCGCGGTCACTTCACATTAAGGTGGACGTCGCTATATAGGGTTCGCCGGTTTCGACCGGCTATGGCGATAAATTGCGGTGTGCAATAGGCACAGCGGACCCGGGGGCAGTACCCGGCGGCTCCACCACTTTTCCCGGTTTTCCGGGTTGAATGACGGGGCCGAACCAGGATCGACGTGTGTTGAAAAGCACTGTTTTCGCCCGGGCTGAGTAACCCGTTAAAGGCTCAAAACACACAAGTGCCAATGATAATGAAGCACTCGCTATTGCTGCGTAATTTTACGGCCTAACGGCCCGAATTTACAAAGCTAAAGCGCGGTTGGACCCACCGGGCAACAGAAGGGATTCCAGGGGTTGGGGGCGTACCTGGCAACAGAAACGCCCCACTTCGCCTGATGATTGCTATTTCAAGCGCGGCACCCTGAGTGGTATCGAGCCGCGGATGAATCGCGGCCTTGCTGGGCAGCGCAATGAAAGGCGTAAATCATGAGTTATTCGGGAAGTTGTCATTGCGGCAGCGTTACGTTCACAGTGAACCAGTCGCTCCCGGATGATGCCATTAGCTGCAACTGTTCCCATTGCGAGCGCAAAGGCTTCCTGCTCACGTTCGTGGATCGAGATGCGTTTCAGGTGAACAGTGGTGACGATAATCTAAGCGAATATCGCTTCGGGAGTCACACAATTGCCCATCAGTTCTGCAAGACTTGCGGCGTGCAAAGCTTTGGCATTGGCATTGGCCCAGACGGCAGCGAAAAAGCGGCAATCAATTTGCGCTGCGTCGCAGACATGAATTTGGATGCTCTCAACATTCAGCAGGTTGACGGCGCCAGTTACTGATTATTTGGCGAAGGGCTTTGCGTAATCAGTTTGGATTGCGCGTCCTGCTCATATTTCAGACAGTCCAGGATCTTTGCACCGGCCAGGAACACCGCGCCGGTACAGGCCAGAAACAGCAGCTTGCCGCCAACGCCCGGATATTCGACGAGATAGGCTGACCCGCGCTGGGTGGCACCAAGCGCCAAGGCATAGATGATCAGGTAGGCTTCAAAGTGTGTCTTGATGACGAAAAGCCGCCTGACCTTCTTAAGCATGAATTCCTCACTGCACCTGGCGTTTTGCTGGTAGTCGATTCTGTTAATCAGACTAATGGCAAACATCGTGCCACTTGCGCAACTGCGCGCAGTTTGTGGTTAATCGTCAGCCAGTTGTAAAGTTATCCTGCAAATCTTGTCGAAATCCGCAGATTTCCTGTGGTTGCCATTCGAGGCACGTTCCGTCATACGCGCTGCCTGTCCTTTTCTGGGATTTGACGCTGGTTTTTTTGCGGGTGTCGGACGGCACGTTTTCATAATAATCGTTGCGAGGAAAAATGGGTGAGAGAGTCGAACGGTCCGGGCTTAAAGTGGATGCTGCTCTGGCACAGTTCATCGAAGGGGATGTACTTGCGCCGCTGAATCTTCAGCCTAACGCATTCTGGCAGGATTTTGCGGCCTTGCTGGCTCGCCTCGCGCCGGTAAATCGCGACCTGCTGAAAACCCGTGATGCGCTTCAGTCGAGGATTGACGCGTGGCATCAGGCCCGCGCCGGCAAGCCGATCGATCAGGACGAGTATCAGGCGTTCCTGTTCGAAATCGGCTATCTGGTGCCAGAGCCCGATGCGTTTCAGGTAACGGTCCAGAACGTTGATCGCGAAATCGCGCTGATGGCCGGTCCGCAGCTCGTAGTGCCGATCCTGAACGCTCGCTTCCTTCTGAACGCTGCCAACGCCCGCTGGGGCAGTCTTTACGATGCCTATTACGGCACTGACGCACTTGATACCCCTCCGGCGCGCCCCGGCGGCTATGACGAGGAACGCGGCGCGGCAGTCATCAAGGCTGGCCGGACCTTCCTTGACCGCGCGGTTCCCCTTGCGGGCATGAGCTGGAGCGATTGGGACGGCGAAGGCACGCCGGCGCTTGCCGATCCCCGGGAGCTGGTTGGCCGCAAAGACGGTGGTTGGCTGCTGCAACACAACGGCCTTGGCATCGAAATCCACCTCGATCGGTCGCACCCGGTCGGCAAGACCGACAAGGCAGGCATTTCCGACATCGTTCTGGAAGCGGCGATCACTACGATTGTCGATCTGGAGGACTCGGTTGCGGCGGTTGATGCCGAAGATAAGCTGGCGGCCTATCGCAATTGGCTTGGCGTGATCCGTGGCGATCTGGAAGATACGTTCGAAAAGGACGGAAAGACTCTTACGCGCCAGCTTGCCAGCGATCGGGAATGGACGGCCTTGGGCGGTGATCCCATCACTCTGACGGGTCGCAGCCTGCTGTTCATTCGCAACGTCGGCCACCTGATGACCAACCCGGCGATCCTGTTGCCCGATGGCAGCGAGATTCCTGAAGGCATCATGGACGCGGTGATTTCCAGCGCCATCAGCGCGCATGATCTGAAGGGCCTTGGTGAGTATCGCAACTCGCGGGCAGGCAGCATTTATATCGTGAAGCCCAAGATGCACGGGCCGGACGAGTGCGCCTTCACCAACGAACTGTTTAATGCGGTGGAAGACGTGCTGGGGTTGGATCGCCACTCCATCAAGGTCGGGGTGATGGACGAGGAACGCCGCACCAGCGCCAACCTGGCTGCCTGCATCCACGCGGTGCGCGATCGGATCGTCTTCATCAACACCGGGTTCCTTGATCGCACCGGAGACGAAATTCACACCTCAATGCGTGCCGGTCCGATGGTCCGCAAGGCTGCGATGAAGGGTAGCGAATGGATCGCTGCCTATGAAAAGCGCAACGTTGCGATTGGCTTGAAGCACGGACTTTCTGGTCGTGCGCAGATCGGCAAGGGCATGTGGGCCGCGCCCGATCGCATGGCTGCGATGATGGAAGAAAAGATTGGCCATTTAAAAGCCGGGGCCAACACGGCATGGGTGCCTTCTCCCACGGCCGCGACACTCCACGCCATGCACTATCACCAGACTGCCGTGTTCGACGTGCAGAAGGAACTTGCGCAGGAAGCAATCCCCTCGCTGGACAAACTGCTGACGATCCCGCTGGCGCAGGGCACCAACTGGTCCGAAGCGGAAGTGCGCGAAGAGTTGGACAACAATGCCCAGGGCCTTCTGGGCTATGTGGTGCGCTGGATTGATCAGGGCGTAGGTTGCTCCAAGGTTCCGGACATCAACGACATCGGCTTGATGGAAGACCGCGCCACTCTGCGCATTTCGTCGCAGCATATGGCCAATTGGCTGCTGCACGGCGTTTGCACGCAGGAGCAAGTCATGGATGCTCTCAAGCGGATGGCCGAAAAGGTGGATGCGCAGAACGCGGGCGATCCGCTGTACGAACCCATGGCGGGCAATTGGGACACCAGCCTTGCATTCAAGGCAGCCTGTGATCTGGTGTTCAAGGGCGTGGAACAGCCCAATGGCTATACAGAGCCCTTGCTTCATGAATGGCGACAGAAGAAAAAGGCGCTAAGCTAATAATATAGAATCAGTACAAGGGAGAGGACATGGCATTCGATTTGACGGTTACGGACGAACTGCTTTCGACAACGAGAGCAGTTCGCAAGCGGCTTGATCTGGACCGTCCGGTTCCGCGCGAAGTCATCAATGAATGTCTTGAACTTGCTGTTCAGGCGCCGACCGCAAGCAATGGTCAAACCTGGCGCTGGGTCGTGGTCGATGATCCGGCTCTGATCGCCAAACTGGCCGAAATCTATTGTGGCGGCGCTCCTATCGATTTCCGGCAAGCGTCGGCAGGCGCGGCTGAACGCGGCGAAGCGCAGACCTCGCGCGTGTATGACAGCGCTGCATGGCTTTATGATAACTTGGCCAAAGTGCCGGTGATCGTAATTCCCTGCGTGGAAGGCCGTCCGCCAGAGGGTGCACCGGCAGCGCTCCATTCCGCGATCTATGGTTCGATCATGCCCGCGGTGTGGAACTTCCAGCTAGCCCTGCGTTCGCGCGGTCTGGGCTCAACGCTGACGACGATCCATCTCTTCCGCGAACAGGAAGCTGCGCAACTCCTCGGCATCCCTGACGATGTCCTGCAAGTGGCATTGCTGCCCGTTGCTTATACGAAGGGCACTGATTTCAAACGCGCCGTGCGTGGCCCGGTGGCGGAAATCACACATTGGAACGGCTGGTGATTTGATCGTCAGCCTTTAGTGTCCGGGGAGAGGGCGATGAAGGTAACGCTTCTGCTGCATTTGGAGCAGATTTTTGCTGACCGGCCGGAAGATGCTGGGGCGGGTTTGAAAGACATTGTGCAGGCGGCGGAAGCCGCAGGCTTCGATGCCTGCAATGTAACCGATCATCCTGCCCCGGCCGTTGATTGGCTGCAATTGCGCGGGCACGACGCTTTCGATCCGTTCTGTGCTTTGTCTTTCGCGGCGGCGGCAACATCGCGTATTTTGCTGCACACCAACCTGGTTGTGCTGCCCTATCGCAACCCGTTTATAACGGCGAAGGCGGCTGCCACATTGGATGTTTTATCCGGCGGGCGGCTGATCTTGGGCGTTGGTACCGGTTATCTTGCAGGCGAGTTTGCGGCGCTGGGCGCCGATCACAAGTCGCGCGGCAAGGATGCGGATGAAGCGATTGATGTGCTGAAACTCGCGTGGTCTGGTGAAACCGTGGTTTATAAAGGCCGCACATTTGACGCGGCCGGAAATCTGCCACGCCCACGTCCGCTCCAACGTCCGCATCCCCGGATCTGGTGCGGCGGTAATAGCACGGCCGCGATCCGCCGCGCGGCGCTGCGGTGCGATGGCTGGACGCCGTTTTTCACGCCGCCGGGCCCAAGCGCATCGCATTTGGCTGACGCGCTGGTGACGATAGATGATCTGGGAGCAAGGCTTGATATGCTCCGCGAGCTGCGAGCGGAGGCGGGACGCGACGGGCCGTTTGATATTTGCCCTACATCACCCGTGCCGTTGACTGCTCGCTCAGCCGATCTAGCTGAGCAATTTATCGAGGGTGCTCGCCGGATGTCCGATCTGGGTGCGAACTGGATGTGTTCCGGGGTGCCGGGCAAGGGCGCTGCAGAGTTTGTCGAAAGTGTGCAATGGTTCGGGGAAGAAGTGCTGCCGCACCTGCGTTAACTGGTTCTCAGTTATCCGGTCAGCACCTCGGCCACCTTCACAAATTCGTCCACACTGAGCGTTTCGGCACGGCGCTGGGAGTCGATTCCCAGCGTCTCCAATGCTGCAAGCCCGCCAGGTAATCCCTTCAGGCTTTGGCGCAGCATTTTGCGGCGCTGGCCGAACGCCGCTTCGGTCAGCCGCGATAGCATTATCGGCGAAACGCCTGATGGCATCTCGGTGGGTACGACATGGACGATGGCGCTCATCACCTTGGGTGGCGGAGTGAATGCGCTGCGATGAACTTTAAGCGCTAGCTTCGCCGTACTGCGCCACTGGGCAAGGACTGCCAGCCGTCCATACGAAGAAATGTTCGGCGCAGAAATGATGCGACGCGCGACCTCTTCTTGGAACATAAGCGTCAGAGAGGACCAGCGGGGCGGCCACGCTTCACTGGAAAGCCAGCGGGTGAAAAGCTCTGTCCCCACGTTGTAGGGCAGATTGGCGACTATGGCGTATGGCTCCCCCATCAACTCGTCGTGATTAAGCTTGAGCGCGTCGCCTTGGATGACCCGCAGCTTGCCCGGAAAAGCCTGTTCCACTTCGGCGAGAGCCGGGATGCAACGCTTGTCCATCTCAATTGCAGTTACACGAGCGCCTGCACGAAGCAGAGCGCGGGTCAGCCCGCCGGGGCCAGGGCCGATCTCCAACACTGCCTTGCCTTCCAGCGGTCCCGGGATGGCGGCAATGCGATCGAGCAATTGCTCATCGAACAGGAAGTTTTGGCCAAGCGCTTTGCTGGCGGAAAGACCGTGGCGGGCGATAACTTCGCGCAATGGGGGCAAGGTTGTGGTCATGCTTTGGTTCGTCAAATGCGCCGGGCGGCACATTCGCCCGCCATCCGCACGGCGGCAATCATCGCGCCCGGGCTGGCTTTATTCTTTCCGGCAATGGCAAAGGCGGTCCCGTGATCCGGCGAGGTTCGCACGATTGGCAGGCCGAGTGTGACGTTGACTCCGCTATCGAAATCCAGCGTCTTGATCGGGATCAGTGCCTGATCGTGATACATTCCGAACGCCACGTCAAAACCGCTGCGTTCGCGCGGAGCGAACAGAGTATCGGCCGGGTGCGGCCCCGTCACGGCAATTCCTTCAGCGCGAAGAGCCTCGATGGCGGGAATGATGATCCGCTGCTCCTCGTCGCCGAAGCGGCCGTCTTCTCCGGCGTGGGGGTTGAGGCCGCACAAGGCAAGGCGGGGCTGCTCGATGCCGAAATCCCTTTGCAGCGAGCGGGCCGTCACGCGCGCGCGGCGCACGATCAGATCGCTTGTCAGCACGTTCGGGACGTCAGCCAACGCGATGTGGATGGTGAGCGGAATGGTGCGCAGCGATGGCCCGGCCAGCATCATCACCGCATCGTCGGGAGCCACGCCGCAGGCTTCCGCAACAAACTCGGTCTGGCCCGGGTGCTTGAAGCCCACGTTGGCAAGGTGCGATTTCGCGACGGGGCCGGTGACGAGCGCGCCAGCTCCTTCTATCGCCAGTTGCGTTGCGCGGGTCAGCGATCCCAGTGCAAAGCGGGCGCCTTCTGGTGAAGGCTCTCCAGGTGTATAGGTGCAATCTTCCACGCCAAGTACGGGGAGTGCTCGCGCGAAGCATTCTGCCGCCTCGGCCGGGGATCCGATGCGGACAACAGGCATGTCCAATCCGCGAGAGGCCGCTGCCGCCCGCAACAGGTCTGCTCCGCCAACCACAAAGAAGGGCGCAAGCGATTCCGCATCGCGCTGTGCCCAGCAAAGTGCGATCAGTTCCGGCCCTATACCGGCGGGGTCACCGGTAGAAATGGCAAGCGGCGCCGGAGCGCTCACGTCAGTTGTAATCGATGATCGCGTCGCGCCGCAGATCTCGCAGATACATCTGGGCGCGCTTGTTGATGCGATCGTCTTCCATTTGGGCCATCAGCTGATCGAAGTTAGGGCCGGAGCTGGAATCCGGATCGTCGCGACCGCACAGCATGAGAACGCGCACGCCTTCGTCCAGCGTGCCGAAGGGCGGCGACGTTTCACCGATCTGTAGGTTCAGCACCGCATTTTGCAGTGCTCCGGGCAAATCGCGAGCGCGAATCTGGTCGTTGGAAACGACGTGGGCCCCAATCTGGGCAGCCACGGCATCGACCGCGCCACATCCCCTTGCCGTACGCATGGTGTTGGCAAACTCGTTGGCTTTCGCCTGAGCTTGCGCATCAGTAGTGCCTTTCGGAAAGGCGATGGAAATCTGCTTGAGTGACAGGATCGCATCACGCGGATCAGCCATCAAGACCTGACGCTTGTCGATCAGGTAGATAATCGAGAAACCGCCGGGCAATTCGATCGGTCCCACCAACTGGCCAGGTTGCATCTGTCGCGCAGCCGTTGCGAGTTCTGCCGGGAGCTGGGCTAGGCGAATCCAGCCCAGATCGCCGCCGACTGCCGCGGTGGAGGCTTGCGAATACTGCCGCGCATATGCCACGAAGCTGCCGCCCTTACGCAACTGATCCACAATTCTGACGGCGTTGTCATAAACCTGCTGCCGCCCTTCCGCAGCGCCGGCAAGGTAGATTTCACCGATGCGGTATTCCTCGGTGCCTTTCGAAGCCTTCAGCCGTTCCAGCATCTCGTTCACTTCGTCATCGGAAATGTTGACGAAGGGGGAAACGTTGCGTTGCAGCAGGCGCTGCCATGCAAGTTCGCCGCGAATCTGCCTCTTCAGCGAAGCCGGGGATGAACCGATCCTCCGGAGGTAGGCATCCATCGCTTCGGTGCTCTGGTTGAAGCTCTGCGCCGCGACGCGAGCATAAGATTGCTCAACCTCAGCGTCCTCAACGCTGATAGAGGAAGCCCTTGCTTCCTGAATCTGCAGCGTTTCGTCGATCAGGTTGCGGAGCACCTGCATGCGCAACCGCTCTTTTTCCTCTTCGCTCACCGAGTTTTCATTGGCGGCAAGGATAAGGGCCAGCCGCTGCTCAACATCAGTGCCGGTGATAACGTCACCGTTCACCACTGCGGTTGCGCGCCGCACATTCGGATCGGCCTTTCCGAAGAGCTTCACGCTCTCGGGAATGTTGAGGGATCCTTGCGACGCCACTTGTGCCGGAGCTGCCGTGGATACGGCCAACCCGGAAATCGCGCAAAGAATTGCTGCCAAGCTGAACGATGTCGTGCGTTTGAAAGCTTTCACCGGGAGATAACCGTCCTTGCTGCGTTCTATTGGAAGATCAGCTTGCCGCCGCTACCACTTTGCGTTGCCAGCGCGAAATTGGGCCGTCCCCCTTTGTATGAGTGCCGATTAACGCAAAGTGAGCGCAACCGATAGAGGCTTTGACCAGGTTGCCCCAGTTATGATCAACGGAAGCCCAGATTACGCAGGGCAAAGCGTACCTGAAAGGAATTGCCGCGCCGTGCATCGCCACTGGCGGCATAATCGCGCCGCCACGTGAAGGCGAGTTCAAGACACTCGTCCAGATAAGCAATACCCAGACGCGTGCGAAGCGGCTGAAACCCATCCGAACCGAGCGAAGGATCTTCTTTCCTATCGGTGAGGTTGACTACCGCCGAGCCGAACATTGACCAATACCGCGCGAAGGCCACACGGGCGGCTGCGCGCACTTCCTCGCGATCCTGCAGGTCCTCCAGGCCGGTGGATATATCGCGGTCCAGCTTCACATAGCCGATTTCCGCATAAGTCCGCTGATTGCCAATAACCGCGTCAAATTCGGTGCGGCGCGCGGCAAGACTGTCCTTGTCCAGCCGGAAGCGATGAACCAGGCTGAGGAAATCGCGATAGCGAATTTCAGTGCGGCCAACGATGTCGGAAACGCGATCAGTAAGCCCGGTACCGTCGGGAAACAGGCTTGGCTTGTTGGACAGGCGGACCGACTGGCCCACATTAGTCCTGATGCGCCAACGCGACCGATCAAGCTGCCAGTCAAACCCGTAGGTAATGCGCGCGCCATCCTCGACTCGGTCGTATCCGGGGAAACGGTTGAGCGCGAAGAGGTTACTATCCTCAAGATCGATTGCGCGAGAATCCTCGTTCGGTACGGCAAGGTTCTTGATTGGAGGCGTGGCAGCAAGCTGGACCCGGGGTGTAAAAACCTGTGTGCCGCCCAAGGCCCGCCCTACCAAAGGCCATTTCACGTCAAGCGCGGCAATGGCGATAGCCCGCGTTTCCCAGCCCGGATTGCCGCGATAGGACGGGGTCGGGGTCAGATAATTGTTTTCAGAATGGTAGACGTCAGTGCGAAGCAGGGCGGTCAGCGTGACTAACTGACCCATGCTTGTCACTCGGCGCAGATCCCACTGAGCCCGGGCAAAGGCCCGCTGTGTATCCTGACCGGCGGTGCGCGTGATCGCGAGTGAATTGGCCTGAAGTTCGATCCTGCCGCCAAGTATCGGTTCGTCAACGCGATGGCGATAATCGATGATCGGGAATGCGGTGGGAACCTGCCCCTGATCTGCGCCGATGCGCATGGTCTGGGTGGCCCATCCCGAAAAGGAAAAATAGCTTTCGTTGCCGATTCTCTCGACATCGACCATTGAGCGCAGGCGATCATCCCTGCTGATATCGTAACGCCGCAGAAACGTGCGGTCAGTGGCTCGGCGAATGGAAGTGGTTACGCTCCAGCGCGATGAAAGCTGGAATCGGCCATTGGCGAAGATATAGCCACGAAAATCCTTTTCAGCTTCCGGCGACGTGCCCGCTGTCGATATCCGCCGGCTATGCGTGGCATAACCAGTGATCTGGAAAGCGCCCTTGCTGTTCAGTTCCCGATACTGAACCTCCGCCATGGGCGGTGCTTCCGTATAGAGATAGCCGGTTACCGTCAGATCCCGGTTGTTGCCGAACCGTGCGTAATAGGGCTGGCTGATTTCGACACCGTTTGACGGGGTGAATCGGAAATCGGGAACCAAGAATCCGGATAGGCCGCCACCGTCGGTGGAAGTCTGAAGGCCGGGAATCGGAATTGCGAGAACGCCAAAGAAAACGATGCGCGCGCCTTTGAACACCACTCGATTGCGGTCAGCTTCATAGATCACTTCGCGTGCAGTGACCCGCCAGCTAGGCTCCTTGGGGCAGCCGTCGGCGTTTTCCACAGTGCAGGCGGTATAGGCAGCACGGTTGAGGATGATGTCCCCGTTATCCAGCCTGCGCCCGCTATTGGCTGCAAGCCTTCCGCCTTCGCGCAACACCAGCAGAAGGTTTTCCATCGCGCCGGTGCGAAGTTCGTCTGTTAGCTCGACCCGCTCGGTAAACACCTCGTTCCCGTCTTCGTCGAGCATTCGCACGTCCCCGTCGGCCACGATCACGCCAGTTTCACGATTCCACGTGACGGTGTTGGCTCTCACCGATTGGCCCGCACGGTTCAGGACGACATTGCCGGTGGCAGTAACGATTTCTGATTCGGTGGAATAATCCACCCGATCGGCTTCGAACTCGACTGGCTGCTGAGCCTGATCTGCACTGGCTCCATCCGCAGGCGCAGCGGTGCCGGATGGCGGTTTTCCGCTGTCTTGCGCATGTGCTGGCGCCGTCAGCATCGTTGAAGCCAATGCCATGGCAGCCACGCCAAGCGGCACGGTATGCAGGCGGCAAGCGAAGTCGTGTAGCAGGGACCGCGAAGCAGGGAGCATCCCTTGCCTATCGCACCGGTGGTGCTTAACTGCAATCCGCCCATTCCGCAGTTGAACGCCAATTCGGCTGGTATCAGGAGATTTCATGCAGATTCACTTTGTCGACGGCCCTGCCGATCCAGCGGCGCGCATGATCGCCAGCCTCGCGAATCAGGACGCTCCACCCGCCGGGCTGGAGCCTGTGCTGGCGAAGGGCGCGGCGCTTTCCCGTTTTACGGGCAAGGCTGGGCAACTGTTTGAAGGTTTTGTGGAACGTGACGGAAACGTCGTTCGCGTGGCGCTGGCGGGAATCGGCTCGCCGACTGCGAAGGACCGTCGTTCCGCGATTGAGCGTGCAGGGGCATCGCTCGCCGCGAAGTATCTCACTTCGGGTGAGAAGGAACTGGTGCTGGATCTTTCCGGCGCGGGTCTCAGCGCCGAAGAGGCAGCGGCTGCTGCGCTGGGCGCGCGGCTACGGGCGTGGCGTCACGATGTCTACCGCACGAAGCTTGCGGACGACAGCAAGCCGACCCTTGAAACGATCACGGTTGCGGGCGCACCCGCAGGGACGCAGGCGATTTGGGAGATCGAGGCGGGCCTTGCTGAAGGCGTGTCTTTCACCAAGGAGTTGGTCACAGAACCGGCCAACGCGATTTATCCTGAAAGTTTCGTGGAACGCTGTCAGAGCCGCATGGCTGGCACTGGCCTCACGCTGCGCGTGTTGGATGAAGATGCGATGCGTGAGCTCGGAATGGGCGCTCTGCTGGGTGTGGCGCAGGGTTCGGCACGGCCCGCGCGCCTGCTGGTGATGGAATGGCGCGGCGGCAAGGAAGGCGAAAAGCCGGTTGCCTTCGTGGGTAAGGGCGTGACGTTCGACACTGGCGGCATCTCCATCAAGCCCGCAGCCGGCATGGAAGACATGAAGTGGGACATGGGCGGCGCGGGTGCTGTCGCCGGTACGATGCTGGCGCTGGCAAAGCGCAAGGCGAAGGCAAATGTGGTCGGCCTGTGTGGGCTTGTTGAGAACATGCCCGACGGCAAAGCGCAGCGTCCCGGCGACGTCGTCACCTCGATGTCAGGCCAGACCATCGAAGTCATCAATACGGATGCGGAAGGCCGTCTCGTGCTGTGTGACGTGCTGACATATGCGCAGCGCGAGTTCGATCCGGCGCTGATAATAGATCTTGCGACGCTGACCGGCGCGATGATCGTCTCGCTGGGTCATGAATATGCAGGCGTCTTTTCCAATGACGACGACCTAGCCACCAAGATCGACGTGGCGGGCAACCTCACGGGTGACAAGGTCTGGCGTTTCCCGCTTGGCTCCGCCTATGACAAGCTGATCGACAGCCCGATTGCCGATATGAAGAACATGGGTGCCCGCTATGGCGGCTCCATCACCGCGGCGCAGTTCCTCCAGCGGTTTGTCGACAAGGGGCGGGCCTGGGCGCACCTCGACATTGCCGGAACGGTTTGGGCGGATAAGCCGGGCGCGACCTGGGACAAGGGCGCGACCGGTTTCGGTGTGCGCCTGCTGGACCGGTTCATTCGCGACAATTGGGAAGACTGATAGGGTGCACTCCGCGATGCGGGTCGATTTCTATCAGCTGAAGCGCGACCCGGTCGAGGCCGCTCTCCCACTCATTGCAAGGGCGTCGGTGAAGACCGGCGAGCGGTTACTGATTGTGTCATCCGATGCCCGGCAACTGGGGCTGATCGGCGATGCCCTGTGGCAAAAGTTGCCGGAAACTTTTCTGGCGCATGGGCACGCATCCGATCCCCATGCCGAGCGTCAGCCCATTCTGCTGTCTGATCGGACAGAGGCGTTGAATGGTGCGCGCTTTCTGGTCATCGCCGACGGTCAGTGGCGTGAACCTGATCAGCCGTTTGAGCGCACGTTCTATTTCTTCGACGATGCCGCCCTTCAGGATGCGCGAGCCTGCTGGCGCGAACTGGGCAGGCGGGAAGGGGTGGACCGTCGGTTCTGGAAACAGGAAGGCGGCCGCTGGTTGGAAGGGCCATAGAGCGCAAGGCCCGCGGCAGGGCGCTCCATCTTGTCCATCGGCGTTTTCCCGGCTAGGGGCGCGCCCACTCCTGAGCACGCCGCTCAGTCACGATAAGCATTCACAAGGAATACCCACATGGCCGTCACCCGCACGTTCTCGATCATCAAGCCCGACGCCACCCGCCGCAACCTGACAGGCGCCGTTACGGCGAAGCTGGAAGAAGGCGGTTTGCGCGTCGTTGCTTCCAAGCGCATCCAGCTGACCAAGGAGCAGGCCGAAGGCTTCTATGCAGTGCACAGCGAACGCCCTTTCTTCAACGATCTGGTTGCGTTCATGACATCCGGCCCCGTGGTCGTTCAGGTTCTGGAAGGTGAAGACGCCGTGAAGCGCAACCGTGACATCATGGGCGCCACCAACCCAGCCGATGCTGCTGAAGGCACGATCCGGAAAACTTTCGCTGAATCCATCGAAGCAAACTCGGTCCATGGTTCGGACAGTGAAGAAAATGCAGCGATCGAAATCGCCTATTTCTTCAAGCCGGAAGAAATCGTCGGCTAAATCTCCTTAACGATGTTCTGATTAAAGGCCGTCGGAGAAATCCGGCGGCCTTTGCTTTTGGGTCGCCGCGCATTATCTCCCATGGAAAAGGAGAATGGGCGATGCTGGGAATGGGCGAAACGGGCGAAGATTGTCCGTTCGAATTCAACTTCGATGAAACGACGTTCAAGATTGGCGATACCGTAAGCTATCGCGTTAACGGCGATCTCGAAGGGTTTCCCTTCGTTGGGACCCTCGTCGAAGTGCACGATGATTACGTGCTGATTTGTGGTGATCCCAACGACCCCAACGCGCGCTATCGCGGTACGCGCGAAAGCCGGCCGCAGGTGGAATTCTCTGAAATTTGAGCAAGCCGTGCCACAGAGGATACCCTTTTTGGTATTCCGATTATGCGGTCAGCCTCTCTAGCTCTAAAACTGTTCTGCGGCGTTCTGCAGTTTGGTCAGGCGTTTCGGCGCGACGGAGAGCCAACTCCGTTGCAACCAGTGCGCAACGTGATCCCAATCCACCCCTTGGCGATTTAGAATGAGGCCAACCCAGCCTGAAGC
>JAZQRJ010000092.1:0-57267 GCA_045629505.1 Novosphingobium sp. | reverse complement strand
ACAGTGACTATGGCGCTGTCGGTTTGAAGCTGGTGGGGGCAGGGCACTTGCAAGGGGGCTTCAAAGGTACCCTTGCGGCTATCGCTCCCGATGTGAAGCTGGGTGACTGCACCGCCCGCGGCGCTACACTATATGGCGCGCTCACTGTTTCGGCGAAGAAGCCCCGGTTCAAGGGGCCGATCCGCGTTCATGATGTGGAGTGCGGTGCGCAAGGTTGGCGACTTGGGAAGTCGGCAGTCGAGGCAGACCTTACGGCCAGCGAGGCGATGGACGGGGCGCAAGGCGATGTCTCGATTGCCGGGGGCAAGTTCGTCATGGGTGAATATCGCCTCGGCGGAACGGATGGCACCGTGCGCTTTAACCTGGCGCGGGAGCGCTTCACGGCGCGTTATGATGTCAAGGCAAGGCAGATTGATACCCCTCAAGCCCGCGCGGCCGAACTTGGGCTGTCGGGATCGCTGCGCGCGATAGACGGGTTCCGGCGGATCGAAGCAGATGGTGATGTAAAGGGGAACCTGTCCGATCTTGGCGCTCCAGTCATCGCCTCGCTGGATTCTGTGGCCCGGGCAGGGGATTCAACCATTGTTGGTGATATCGCCAAAGGCGTGCGCGATGCTCTGAGGGGACAGATGCGCGGAGCGATACTCTCAGGTCATTTCATCGCTCGACGTGCACAAAATGAATCCAGCTTGATAGTGCCGCGCGCGGACTTGCGGGGTCGTAGCGGGTCATCATTGCTGTCGTTCTCGCGCCTGCAGTTGAGCGCGAATGCTGACGGGTTGGACCACGCTTCCGGCAATTTCTCCACCGGCGGCGATGGCATGCCCCGGATCAATGGGCGGGTGTTGCGGAAGCCCGAAGACATCCTGGAAATGAATCTGCGGATGGCGGAATATCGTGCCGGTTCTGCAAAGATCGCCATTCCACGGCTATACGTGGTGAGGGGCGCTGCTGGCGGTGTTGGTATGGCCGGCGTAGCGGAACTGAGCGGCGCATTGCCCGGCGGAAAAGTGGAAAACCTTATCCTGCCGATCAAGGGGACCTGGTCCGATAACGGCGGGCTTGCCATGTGGCGCGGCTGCACCGAGCTGCGGTTTGATAGCCTCTCGATGGCGCAACTTGTTCTCGGTAAACGGACGTTGAACGTGTGCCCCGCGCGTGGAAGCGCGATCGTGCGGACGACGCCGCAGGGGTTGAAGATTGCTGGCGGCGTGGCTTCGCTCGATCTTGCAGGGCAGCTGGGACAAACGCCGATCCGCATCGCCAGCGGTCCGGTCGGATTTGCCTATCCGGGCAACCTGGACGCGCGAGCCGTGAACGTTGCGCTTGGTCCGGCGGATTCGCTTTCGAAATTCCGCATAACTCATTTGGCAGGACGCCTAGGTGAAAAGCTGACTGGCAGTTTTGCAGGCGCGCAAGTCCGGCTGGCGGCGGTTCCTCTCGATCTTGAAGAGATCTCTGGCAAGTGGAGCTTTGCCGGCGGTGCGATGAGGCTTGCTGAAGGTTCGCTGAGAGTTAAAGATCGAGAGACGTTGGACAAGTTCCAACCACTGATCGCTCGTGACGCGACGCTCGTCCTGGAGGATAACAGGATCGTGGCAGAGGCGCTGCTGCGCGAACCAAAGAGCGATCGGGAAGTGGTCCGCACGGTGATCCGGCACGATCTCAGTACCGGAACTGGCGATGCGGACCTGTTCGTAGACGGCCTGGTGTTCGACAATGCCATTCAGCCAGATACATTGACGCATCTCGCGCTGGGCGTGATCGCAAATGCCCAAGGCAAGGTGACGGGCACCGGCCAGATCGTTTGGAACGATGCCGGAGTCACAAGCACCGGGCGTTTTTCCACTGACGATCTGAACTTTGCTGCCGCGTTCGGTCCAGTGAGCGGAGTATCTGGAACTGTTGAGTTCACGGATCTGCTCGGCCTTGTGACCAAGCCGGGGCAGGAATTGCGGATCCGGTCTATCAATCCTGGCATCGAAGTGAACGATGGCCGTTTCACTTATCACCTCAAACCCGGCTACCTTCTTGATGTAGGGGGAGCAACCTGGCCCTTCATGGGAGGGACGCTTCGCCTCGAGCCTGCATCACTCTCCTTTGGTGGCAGCGATCCGATGCGATATGTGCTGACGGTGGAAGGACTGGACGCCGCCCTGTTTCTGCAGCGCCTGGAAATGGACAACCTTGCCGCCAGCGGAATCTTTGATGGGCGGCTGCCGCTTGTCTTCGATGAAAACGGCGGACGAATTGAGGGCGGGTATCTCGATTCAAGAATACCGGGAGGCAATGTCTCTTACGTTGGAGAACTGACGTATGAGGACTTGTCCGCGATCGCGAACTTCGCTTTCGCTGCACTGCGGTCAGTCGATTACCGGCAGATGCGCATTGATATGGACGGTTCTCTGGAAGGCGAGCTGATAACGCGCGTGACGTTTGACGGTATTAGCCAAGGTGAAGGGACGAGCCGCAATTTCCTGACCAAGCGCCTTGCGAAGTTGCCCATCCGCTTCCGCGTGAACGTCCGCGCGCCGTTCATGCAGCTTATTACATCCGTCCGCTCGCTTTACGATCAGGAGTACATTCGCGATCCGCGCTCCTTGGGGATCGTCGATGCGAATGGCATTCCTGTCGAGCCGGGCGCTCCCCTCGCACCTTTGCCGGATATTCCGGCGCTTCTCCCTGCGACCCTATCCATTCAGCGACCAGAAAGCGACGTTACCCCATGAATGCAGCCCGATTGACCCTCAAGCGCCCTGCTGCGAAAACCGGAGATATGGTAATAGAGCGACAGGGTGAGGGGTGGTCATCCCCGCGGCCATATATTGCCGCGGCGATATTGTTGGCCGGTTCGATGACGCTGGGCGGCTGCATTTCGGTTAACGCGCCGGACAAGCCGATCGTGATCGAGCTGAATATTAATATAAAACAAGAAGTTATTTACCGAATTGCTGCCGATGCCGCCAATACGATTACCGAAAATCCGGACATTTTCTGATGGGCAGAAAGATTATGAAGCGCAGTTTTCCATACGCAGCCGCTCTTGCCGTAGGGGCAGCGCTGGCTCTTGCCGGTGCCAGCGGAACGGCATTCGCGCAAGATTATAACGCCGCGAAAGCTGCAGGTCTGATCGGTGAAAAACCGGACGGATATGTCGGGATCGTTGGTAATGCCACGCCGGAACTTCGACGGATGGTCGATGACACGAATATCAAACGCAAGGCGGTTTATGCCGAGAAGGCAAAGGCCGAGCGCGCGACCGTGGAAGAATATGCGTTCACATCGGGTTGTCTGCTGATCGCAAAGACTCAACCGGGGATGAAATATCAGACTCCGGGCGGGGCGTGGAAAACTCGCGATGCATCTGCTCCTGAACGTGATTCGCGTTGTCCCTGAGGCTTTGAGTTAGATATTTATTATTCGCAGGCGTTGGTTATTCCCGCTGGTGGTCAGCGATTTACCGTGCGAGAACTCGTCTGAGCGTATCCCACGCGGTTGACTCAAATCTGCCCCCCGCTTAAGGGGGCCGCGCCCTTGGCGGAGGGTTGTTGTTTGTTGTCAGCCTTTACGTGAAATGGAGGATGACGTGAGTGACGAGCCAGCCGCACGAGACCCTGTTGGCGAAGATGTTCGGGTCAACGCGCTTGAAGAACGGCTAAAAGCCGCTCAACAACGCGAAGAACTGCGCAAAACGCCGCAGAAGAGCGCGGAAACTGATGAGAATTATCGCATTGGTAACCGTGTTCTGGCCGAATTGATCGGCGGTATTGGAGGCGGCGCTTTCCTTGGTTGGGTGATAGATCACTTTGCCGGGACTTCGCCCTGGGGCCTGTTGGTAGTGATGCTCCTGGGGATCGTCGTTGCCTTCAGAAACATCATCCGGATTTCGAACCGGCGCTCTGACTAACCCGATAAGGGTGGGCGGGGGCGCTTTCGCGCATATTAGGGAAGTCGAAAACGTGGCAGCCGAGGGCAAGGTCAATCCGATGAACCAATTCTCCATCCATCCCATGTTTGGGACGGATGGCTGGGAAATCGCCGGATACAACATCGCTTTCACAAACTCCGCGCTTTGGATGGTGATCTCAACCGTCGCGCTGTTGGTTTTTGTGTGGGGCGGGATGAAGCGGGAACTCGTGCCCGGCCGTTGGCAAATGGCTGTTGAGAGCGCGACCGGCTTCATCGATTCGATGCTGGCCTCCAACATTGGGCCTGCCGGCAAAAAGTACGTCCCTTACATCTTTTCAATTTTCATGTTCGTGCTGTTCGCGAACGTGCTCGGTCTGATGCCGCTGGGTCTTGTGGGAATTCACCCCTTTACATTCACCAGCCACTTCAGCGTTACCGGTGTGCTCGCAGTTCTGTCGTTCTCGATCGTGCTGATCGTCGGGTTCGCGCGGCATGGTTTCCACTTCCTTTCGCTGTTCGTGCCGCACGGAACGCCCATCTGGCTGATGTGGCTGATCCCGGTGATCGAATTTGTCAGCTTCATGGTTCGCCCGTTCAGCCTTGGTCTGCGTCTCTTTGTTGCGATGATGGCCGGTCACGTCCTTCTTGAAGTTCTTTCCAGCTTCGTGATCGATAGCGCTAATGGGGGTCCTTTGTGGGGCGTGGTGATTGGCGTTCCCAGCTTCATCCTGATGATCGCGATTTGTGCACTCGAACTGCTGGTTGCTGCCATCCAGGCTTACGTCTTTGCTCTCCTGACGTCGCTGTATCTCAACGACGCTGAGAACCTTCACTAATCCTACTCGCCCGAATTACTCGGCATTATTCGAAAAAGGAGTTTTTACATGGATCCTCAAGCAGCAAAACTGTTCGGCGCAGGTCTCGCAGCTATTGGTGCAGGCCTTGCTGCACTGGGTGTCGGCAACGTGTTCGGTTCGTTCCTCGAAGGCGCACTCCGCAATCCGGGTGCAGCTGATGGCCAGCAGGGCCGTCTGTTCATCGGCTTCGCAGCTGCGGAACTTCTGGGCCTGCTTTCGTTCGTTGTCGCGATGATCCTGATCTTCGTCGCCTGAACGAGATACGTCCTGTTCAACCGGCCGGACTTTATTGTTCGGCCGGATAAGCTGCGGAAACAGATATGCCTCAAATCGCGCAATTGGGCGAAACATTTGCAAGTCAGTTCTTCTGGCTGTTGTTGACCTTTGGCTTTGTCTTCTTCGTTATCGGTCGTGGCATGGTCCCGAAGGTGATGGAGACTGTGGGCCAGCGCGACAAGCAGATCGCTGATGATCTCGCTGCAGCTTTTGCTGCACGTGATCAGGCTGATCAGGAAGAAGAAGCCTGGCGCAAGCGTGAGAATGAAAATCGAGCAATTGCTCAAGGCATCATCGCAGATGCGAAGGCCGAAGCGGCTAAATTGCTCGAGTCACGTCTTAACTCGGCAGATGTAAGCATCGACGCTCGTTTAAGCGAAGCAGAGGCACGTATTGCATCTGCCCGTGAAAGTGCGCTCGCAGAGATTGAAACGGTTGCCGCTGATGCAGCGAATGATATCGTTCAGCGTCTCGCCGGTATTGCCGTAGACGACGCAGCCGCTCGTGCTGCCGTGAAGGAGGCGATACATGGCTAATACGCTCGTCATTCTAGCCGACGCAACTGGCCCAACCGCCTTTGGTTTGAACATAACGTTTTATGTTGCCGCTGCGATGACGGCCCTGCTCCTCTTTGCGTTCTTTGGCGCGAAGGTGCACAAGGTCGCTGCTTCCGGTCTTGACAACTCTATCGCTGAAATTCGCAAACAACTTGAAGAAGCGCGCACTCTCCGCGCCGAAGCGGAAGCGCTTCGCAAGGAGTATGCGGACAAGATTGCCAACGCTGAACGTGATGCCGCGGCGATGATTGAGCACGCCAAGCAAGAGGCGAATTCGCTTATCGCTAAGGCGCAGGAAGATACCACGACGCTCATCGCGCGGCGTGAGAAGATGGCTTCGGAAAAGATCGAAGCGGCAGAGCGTACGGCAGTTTCTGAACTACGTGTCAAAGCCGCTGGCGCTGCGGCGGCTGCGGCGCGGGGGCTTATTGCGCAAAATCATTCTGCAGCTGCGGACAGAGCTATGGTCGATCAAGCGATCGCGTCAATCTAAGGCCTACTTGCTGGTCCGGGCGAGTTCCGGAATAGTGTCGGCCAAGTCCACCGACTTTGAATGAAAGATGCCGGTGCACGTTTTAGCGTGTGCCGGTATTTTTTTGTTCAGAGGTTGATTGGGGCACTGTCGGTAAGGTGGGCAGTAGAGTGCGCCACCGTTTTGCGATGCGAGTGAGGTGCCTCTCGGCGCCAACGTCTCCAAGGGCCTTAGAATGTGTCCTTAGCCTGACGCAAAGCGGCGAAAGTGCTCACCGCGTCGCCGTTGCCCCAGCGTGACTGTATGCTTGGATCGTCCGCCCGGAGGAATGGGTTTGTCTTGAGTTCCCGCTCCAGCTTTACCGGCACAGTGGGAAGATCCTTCGCGCGCGCTGCTTTTATCTGCTCGATGTAAGCCTGTAACTCTGCATTGTCGGGGTCGGCATGGATCGCAAACCTGGCGTTCGATGTCGTGTATTCGTGCGCGCAGTAGAGCATAGTATTAATCGGCAGTGCCTTGATGCGTTGGAGGCTGGCCCAGAACTGTGGCGGGGTGCCTTCAAACATCCGCCCGCAGCCTAATGCGAAAAGTGAATCGCCAACAAACGCGATCTCAGCCGTAGGGAGATGGTAGGCGACGTGGCCGATAGTGTGGCCACCCACGTCGATGACCTGTGCCTGCCGGCTTCCGAGTTCGACAGTATCCCCATGCGATACTGCCCGGTCGATCCCGGCAATCTTCGCTGCTTCCGCCGCTGGTGCGATTACCGTGCAGCCTGTGGCGGCTTTGATGGCTTCGTTGCCGCCGGCGTGATCCGGGTGCCAGTGTGTGTTCCAGATCTGGGTGATCTGCCAGCGCTTTTTGGCCGCCTCGCGGAGATAGGCTTCGGCATCTGGCGTATCGATGCAGGCTGTTTCGCCAGTGGCCGGGTCGTGCGCAAGGTAGCCGTAGTTGTCGGAAAGGCACGGGAACTGGTGAATCTGCAAGGGCATGATTTTCCTCGGTGTCTTTTCCTATGGGCGGCCGCGCGGAAAATGCGCGATGTCTTCCGGCATGACTACCCAAGCGTGGCGACGCTCCTCCCAGACTGAGCGGATCGGCGAAGGATAACCTGGATCGGCGATGGTGCCTACGGGAATACCGACGGCATCTGGGTGCTTTTCGGCAAGGCACCACACGGTCGTGCCGCATTTCGGGCAGAAGGCCTGCGTGAAGCGTCCGCCACTCTCGGCCTTGCGAGTATATTCGTGAGGTGCGCCGTGTAGTAATACCGCGTGGGCTGGGTAATAGGCAATAACGCCGAAAGGTGAGCCGCTACGCCGTTGGCAATCAGTGCAGTGGCAAGCGACAATCACGTCAGCCGGGCCGGGTAGATCGGCATGGAGTTCGCCGCAAAGACATTGTGCGCGCATAGACGCAACCTTAGCTGCGCCAGCGCCACAAAGCAAAAACCCGCCCGCATTGCTGCGGACGGGCTTTTGGTGAATGCCTTGAAGGCGGGGTGTCTTACGACTTGTTCTTGAGCGCTTCGCCAAGAATGTCGCCCAGCGATGCACCCGAATCCGAAGAACCGTACTGTTCCACGGCTTCCTTCTCTTCGGCCAGCTGACGCGCCTTGATCGAGAAGTTGGGCTTCTTCGAGCGATCGAAACCGATGACCTGAGCATCGATCTTCTGGCCGACCTGGAAGCGATCAGGGCGCTGTTCGTCACGGTCACGACCGAGATCCGAACGCTTGATGAAGCCGGTTGCACCGTCTTCGCCAGCCTGAACTTCAAGGCCGCCATCGCGTACTTCAAGAACGGTGACGGTGACGATTTGGCCGCGCTTCAGCGAGCCGCCGCTGGTTGCTGCAGCAGCCACGGGAGCGCCACGCTCAAGCTGCTTCATGCCAAGGCTGATGCGTTCCTTCTCAACGTCCACGTCGAGAACGATGGCCTTGACCTGCTCGCCCTTACGGTGGAGCGCAAGAGCGTCTTCACCCGAGATACCCCATGCGATGTCGGACATGTGAACCATGCCATCCACGTCGCCGTCGAGGCCAATGAACAGGCCGAATTCGGTGGCGTTCTTGACTTCGCCTTCGACTTCGGTGCCCACAGGATGCTTGTCGGCGAATTCTTCCCACGGATTGCGCTGAGCCTGCTTGAGGCCAAGGCTGATGCGGCGCTTGTCGGAATCGACTTCCAGAACGATGACGTCGACTTCCTGGCTGGTCGAAACAATCTTGCCGGGGTGGACGTTCTTCTTGGTCCAGCTCATTTCCGAAACATGGACCAGGCCTTCGATGCCGGGCTCCAGTTCGACGAACGCCCCGTATTCGGTGATGTTCGTTACCGTACCGCTCATCTTCAGGCCAACTGGGTACTTGGCAGCCGCGCCTTCCCATGGATCGCTTTCAAGCTGCTTCATGCCGAGGCTGATGCGCTGCGTTTCCGGGTTGATGCGAACGATCTGTACAGTGACGGTATCGCCGATGTTGATCACTTCGGTGGGGTGATTGACGCGCTTGTAGCTCATGTCGGTGACATGGAGCAGGCCGTCGATGCCGCCGAGATCGACGAAGGCACCGTAGTCGGTGATGTTCTTGACCACGCCTTCGATGACCTGACCTTCGAACAGCTTGTCGATCAGCTCGCTCCGCTGTTCGGCGCGGGTTTCTTCCAGAACTGCACGGCGCGAAACGACGATGTTGCCGCGGCGGCGATCCATCTTGAGGATCTGGAACGGCTGCGGCACATCCATCAAAGGTGCGACGTCACGCACGGGGCGGATGTCAACTTGCGAGCCGGGAAGGAAGGCCACGGCGCCGTCGAGATCGACTGTGAAGCCGCCCTTGACCCGACCGAAGATCACGCCTTCGACGCGCTTGCCTTCGCCAAATTCGGATTCCAGCTTGTCCCAAGCAGCTTCGCGGCGAGCGCGATCGCGGCTGAGCATTGCTTCGCCGTCAGCGTTTTCAACGCGATCGACGTAGACTTCCACTTCATCACCAACGGAGAGGCCATGATCGCCATCGCCGCGTGCAAATTCGCGCAGGGAAACGCGGCCTTCGCTTTTGAGGCCGACGTCGATGACTGCCTTGTCGTTTTCGATGGCAGTGACGGTGCCCTTTACGACGCGGCCATCAAAGCCATCGTCGGCGGCGCCGCCGAGAGTTTCATCAAGAAGCGCAGCGAAATCGTCGCGCGTGGGGTTTGGCGAACTAGCCATATAGGTGTAAATCCCAACTAATCGATGTTTCCGGCCAGGCGGTTTTTCCGCCGGTCTTTAGAATGCGTACCGCCGAGGCGATACTCTAAGGGCCGAACTGCCACGAAGGCCGAATGCCTATCGCAGCATCCTTCGGATCTTGTCCTGATTTAGCGTGAAGCACGATAGCATGCTTCCGATTGCTGCATTGTCAGGAAAAAGGTCTGTCAGACCGGTGGGCCCTTAAGCCAGATCGGCGCCGAAGGCAAGAAAAACCGCCGGGTGAAAAGGGTGGCGAGGGGGAAACTAGCGCGCCAGCTGATGGGTTATCGGCACATGGCCCCTCCGTTTGGTACTCGCTTTTCCGTTCTTGATCATGCCGCGTTTGCTGTGTTGCTATTGCTGTGCGGGTTCGTTGGCGCGCTTGGGTGGCTGGACGCTCATCCCCAACATAACCCTTGGGCACCGCTTTCGCTTGACGATCCGTCGGGTTGGGCAACGGCGCGCAAGCTGGTCGCCTTGCGTAGTGATCCTGCCGAATGTCGCGCGGTTCTTGATCGCGGCGCAGTGGCGTTTGCAGAGCTTGGCCCGGCGGGAGAGGGGGAATGCCTTCGGGCCGACCGGGTAACACTGAAGGAAGCTCCCCTTTCGCCCGCATCTCCTGCTGCCACCTGCGCGGTGTTTGCCATGTTTGAACGTTGGCGCAGGCAGATCGTCGAACCTGCTGCGCGGGAACTGCTAGGCGCGTCCGTCGCGCAGATCGAGCATCTGGGCACCTACAGTTGCCGTAGGCTCTATGGCCGCGCAGAGGGGCGCTGGAGCGAGCATTCGCAAGGCAATGCCATCGACATTGCCGCGTTCGTGCTCAGCGACGGGCGGCGGATCGTGGTGCTGCGCGACTGGAAGGGCACGGGTGAGGAAGCGGAGTTCCTCCGCCGCGTGCGCGATGGGGCATGCCAGTCGTTCTCAACAGTCCTTTCACCCGATTATAACGAAGCCCACGCCGATCACCTTCATTTCGATCAGGCAGATCGCTCATTTGGCGGGGTGTGCCGGTGAGGCATTTGCCGATCAGGCAATGCCCAGCGAAGCGAAGCTGTCGTGATCCATCGCCGCCGTGCCCAAACGCGCGACGAAGCGGTTGACGATCTGCGGTTCCACTCGCTGCGTCATGCCCCACATGAGTAGGCCATAGGGGAAGGCTTCTCGATAGAGCCGCCAGGCTTCGGAGCGAGCAGGAGGTTTGCCACCATGGGCCGCCAGACGGTCTAGATAGTGATCGAACAGGGCTTCCTCGTGGGCGCGGCGGTCTTCAATATCCAGAGCGGCGGCCATGTGATAAGCGACATCAACGGACCAGTGCCCACGCTGCAGAACTTGCCAATCAATCAGCCCGATCGCTCCATCGCCGGTTTCATAAACGTTGCCGCCGTGCGAATCGCCATGAACAAACACCGCCTCCAGCTTTGTCTCGCGTTCCGCCAGTGCGGCAATTCCGCTTAAGATTGCTTCACCTTTGCGCAGCTGGTCCGGCAGGGGATCGCCACGTTCGCCCGCCATGAGTTCCGTCAATCGTTCAGCGCTGATCGCACTACCGCTGCCAAACGATGCGAACTTTGACGTCACCCACGGGTAGTGGTCATCCGCCAGATCCCATGTTCCGCCATGCAGGGCGGCTAGTTGATCCAGGCTGCCCCGGACCTGATCCGGCGTATAGGGCGACATGGCAGACATGAAAGTCACGCGCTGGGGGACCAGATCCTCCATGATGATCACGCCGTTCTTGGTGTCGGCGTCCACACCGCTAAAAAAGCTGCGCGGAACGCGGACCCCAAGGCGCGGGGCAACATCGCGATAGAACATGGCTTCCGCCTGCTGCGCCCCGGAATTGAGCCATGCTGTCAGCGCGGGATCGAATACTCCCTTTAGGCAGATGGCATCCGGCAAATCGGGGCGCGGCTCACTGTATGTGAGCTTCATCCTGATCTTTAGAGCGGAAGGCCCCAGTGTTTCGATCACGTCCACATTGGTGATTTCCACGGGATGGCGCCCTTGCGACAACGCCCTGGAAAGCCATTCCGGCCTGACTACTTCGGCCGCATCGAGGGGCGCTTCGCAGAAATTCATCAGTGATATCCTCTCGCCATTTTTTAGCTTGGGGTGGCTTTACCCGGCAGGCTGCGCATGGCCGAGAGCCCCTTCAGCCTTTAGGCGGATCTGCGCTTCGGCATCGAAGCCGAGTTCAGTTAGAATTTCCGACGTGTTCTGGCCTAGCGTGGGCGCAGGGGCGGGCAGATCAAGCGAGGTGGCCGAAAACTCCGCTGCCGGTCGCGGTTCACGGATCGGGCCTGCCAAGGGATGATCGAACACGCGAAGATAACCGTTTGCTGCAACCTGCTCGTCATCAATCAAGGTTTCGAGATCGCGGACTTTCGAACAAGGAGCGCCGTTGGCTTCGATTATGGCCAGCCCTTCATCTATGTCCATCTGAGCGGTCGCTTCGGCCCATTCACGTTCGACCTGCAGCATCATGTCTTTGTGTTCGGCACGGCCTGCCGCCGTTTTGAGTCGGGGGTCGTTTCCGGTAGGCGCGTTAAGATCGCGGCACAGACCGGCAAACGATGCATCAGATCCGTTGAAGGTACCCAGGCCATTTCTGAACGGGAACAGACGCGCCCGATCAGCAAGTGAAGGACGCATCTCCACATCATCGCCCAGCAGGTGATGCGAGCCGCCGGCGTCAGGCCAAAGGAAAGCGATGGCAACGCCCAGCATGGAGAGCTTGATCTCTTGCCCGCCCGCTCCCTGAGATCGAGCGAACAGCGCGGCGGCTACCGCCTGAGCTGCCGTCATCGCCGTAACTTTGTCGATCAGCACGTTGCGGATAAGTACCGGCTCGCTGTCCTTGTTCGGTCCGGCTTGCGAAGCGACGAACCCGGCGTAGCATTGCATGATGTGATCGAACGCGGGACGATCGGCGAACGGGCCTTTATCACCGAAACCACTGATCGAAACGTAGATCAGATCGGGATAGGATTCCTTGATCTTCTCATATTCCAAGCCGAGCCGCTGCATCACTTTCGGGCGGAAATTCTGCACCAGCACATCTGACTGCGCGATCAGTTTGTGCAGCACTTCCTTGCCGGCGGGAGTCTTGAGATCGAGCACCACGGACCGCTTGCCCCGATTTAGCATGTGGAACCCTGCTGCCATCCCATTTCGAACCGGACCGAGGTGGCGAATGCCGTCGCCAGCCGGAGGAGCTTCAACCTTGATGACCGCTGCGCCCTGATCGGCCAACATCTGTGTGGCCATTGGCCCCGAGATTATCGTCGACAAGTCAAGAACGCGCACGCTCTTAAGGGGGCCGCCAGTGTGGCTCATACACTTCTCTCCCGGACAACTAGCCCGGTGAATCAGGCGGTTATAAGTTGCTGTCCTGCACGGGCTTATTCCGCGTGGCGTGCGGCTTGGCAACCCGGCAGGCGCTGCTGCACGATAGCAATGGCAGCTGCAATCGAACCCTCGCGGTCGAGGTCAGACGTATCCAGTGTGACTGCGTCCGAAGCGGCGACAAGCGGCGCGTCCTTGCGGCTGCTGTCACGCGCGTCACGTTCAGCAAGATCGGCTGCGATGCTTTCCAGCGTGATGTCGCGGCCTGCGTTAAGCAATTCGGCGTGCCGGCGTTGCGCCCGCGCAGGAAGGTTTGCGATCACGAACAACTTCACTTCGGCTTCCGGTGCAATGATGGTGCCGATATCTCGACCGTCAAGCACGGCGCCGCTCGGCTGCGTGGCGAATTGACGCTGCCGATCGAAGAGCGCTCGGCGCACGGCGGGGTGGATGGAGACTCGGCTAGCCAGCCCGCCCGATACCTCACTGCGCAACTCTGGATCAGCTAGCAGGCTATCGGGGAAGGCGCATGCGGCCAGCGCATCGGCCTCGCTATCGGGATCACCGCCTTGCGTGGCGACTTGGCGGCCCACCGCGCGGTAGAGCAGCCCAGTGTCAAGGTGGGGCAGGCCGAAATGCGCTGCAAGAGCCTTGGCAATCGTTCCTTTGCCCGATGCGGTTGGGCCGTCGACAGCGATGATCATGGCTGACCGCTTTCCCCGGCTTCAGTCGCATCCCTATTGCGGGAGCGATCCACCAGTGCCTTGATCAGTCCACCAATGGCGATGGCTGCCCAAAAGAACTCCAGCACCAGCGATGCAGGGTTAAGGTTGACCAGTAGCGATACGGTCAAGAGAGCGGCGCCCAGCAGGTTCACTCCATGCTGTACGAAGGGATTAGGCGTCTTCGCGTAGGTTATGTAGCCATATGCGAAGATGATGCAGGCCATGCCGACAAAGCCAAATGCGTTGGCGATTGCCGGGCTCATTGCGACAACCCGTCCAGCAGCGATTCAAAGTCGGGGAAGCTTGTTGCGATAGGGCGCGTATCGTCCACTTCCACGCCGTTCGTGCTGACAAGACCAGCCACCGCCATGGACATGGCGATACGGTGATCGAGATGAGTGGCAATGGCATGCGCCGTGCCGGGGAGTGCCTCCCCTCCAGTCCCTTCGATCACCAATCCGTCCTCCAGCTCCTCCACCCGGGCCCCAGCTGCCGAGAGCGCAGTGGCCATAACTGCAAGCCGGTCCGATTCTTTGACCCGCAGCTCTTCCAGGCCAGATGTTCTGGTGTGACCCGATGCGAGCGAGGCGGCGACGAACAGGGCAGGGTATTCATCGATCATGGAAGGCGCGACTGCCGGATCGACGTCGATCCCATGCAGCGCCGAGTGGCGCACGACGAGATCGGCAACCGGCTCTCCGCCTACTTCACGCGCATTCACTTCCTCGATCTGTCCGCCCATTTGGCGGAGCACTTCGATCAGCCCTGCGCGCGTTGCGTTAAGCCCGACATTCTCGATGGTCACTTCGCTGCCCGGCACGATCAGTGCTGCCACGATGAAGAACGCTGCCGAGGATGGGTCGCCGGGAACTTCGATGTTCTGCGGGCGCAGATCCGCTTCGCCACGGATCGAAATGACCCGAGCGCCGTCGCTGTCGGTTTCAACCGTGAGGTCTGCGCCGAAACCGCGCAACATTCGCTCGGAATGATCGCGAGTCGGGATAGGTTCGATTACGGTGGTGATCCCCGGCGTGTTTAGTCCGGCTAATAGTACTGCGCTCTTTACCTGAGCCGAAGCGACCGGCAGGCGATAAGTGATCGGCACGGCAGGCGATGCACCGCGCAGCATCAGCGGAAGGGTGCTGCCGGGGCTCGCCTCAAACGAAGCGCCCATGCTGGAAAGCGGATCGATAACGCGGCCCATCGGACGCTTGGAAAGGCTGGCATCACCCGTGAACGTGGCGGTAAGGGGGTGGCTGGCGAGCAGCCCCATAAGCAGGCGTGTAGAAGTGCCGCTGTTGCCCATATCGAGAGCGCCATGCGGTTGTAGCAGCGATCCCACGCCAACGCCGTTCACCTTCCATTCGCCGGGGCCGATGCGTTCAACCTTTGCGCCCATCGCGCGCATGGCAGCGGCCGTTGCCAGAACGTCTTCGCCTTCCAGCAGGCCAATCACGTGGCTTTCGCCCACCGCCAGCGCCGAAAGCATGATTGCGCGGTGGCTGATCGACTTGTCGCCAGGCACGCGCATGCGCCCTTTCAGGGGGCCGCCCGCAACGAAACGTCTGGGGCGCATGGCGGTCGTATCAGTAGTGCTCACGGCGATAGGCTCAATCTTGAATCTTGAGTGAAGGCGCGGCGGCTTTTGACAGCGAGCAATGCCTATGGCAAGGCGCGCGCCCTGATACTAGGGAGTGCGGTGGTTATACAGGGTTGTACCCTGCCGCGCGCAGACCCACTTACATGAGCGATTTCCCGCCCCGCCGGATTGGCCGGGCCAGATGAGGAAGATAGATGGTCAAGCCTGAATGGGGCGTCAAGCACGGTTGCCCGAAATGCGGCACCCGCTTTTACGATCTGGGCAAGGATTCTCCGGTCGCCTGCGTCGAATGCGGCAATGAATGGTATCCGGAACCTGTGCTGAAGACCAAGCAGCCCATTCCGATCGACCAGCTGAAAGAGAAGAAGGAAGAGCCGGACGAGATCGAGGATGAAGATCTCGACATCGATGAGGACGATGATTCGCCTGATAACGATGTGGATCTGGGCGGAGACGACGATCTCGGCCTCAGTCACTCAAAGGGTGACGACACCGACGAACTTTAAGGCGCGGCGAACGGTCTTGGCCTCCGGACTGCGTTTTGCAGCCCGGAGGCGTCGAATTGGCAGGGCCAAAATGGCAGGCTGAACAAAAATGCCTGAAAGCTCTTGCTAATCTTACAAGCCCCCACTAGAGGGCGGCTCCCGGCACTTGCTGAGGCAGGTTGCAGGGCAGGATCAGCCCCCCAGGGTTGATCAGAATTGAATGGAACGGGGCCGTAGCTCAGCTGGGAGAGCGCTACAATGGCATTGTAGAGGTCAGGGGTTCGATCCCCCTCGGCTCCACCATTCAAGCACTTGTGGTGATATTTAGTCCAGGCCGAGCTGACGGGTTCGGTCTGGTTTAAATCTCACCATAACTTGGGGTTTCTTGCTCCAAGAGGTGTATATATCCACGCTGGCCGACGAGTTTTCGTCCGCCGGCGTTTTTGGCGTTTGGCGGTTTATCCCGCATAAGGAGTGCGTTAGAACCATGTTCGACAGCCTTTCTGATCGGCTTGGCGGCGTGTTCGACAAGCTGCGCGGACGCGGTGCTCTCAAGGAGCAGGACGTTCGTGACGCAATGCGCGAGGTGCGCATCGCACTTCTTGAAGCAGACGTCGCTCTGCCGGTCGCTCGCCGCTTCATCGATCAGGTCACGGAAAAGGCCGTTGGCCAGTCGGTTCTGAAATCGGTCACGCCCGGCCAGCAGGTCGTCAAGATCGTCCATGACGCGCTGGTCGAAATGCTGGGCGGCGAAGAGACGGCAGAACTTGATCTTGCTGCTGCTCCGCCGGTCGTCATCATGATGGTCGGCCTTCAAGGCTCGGGTAAAACTACTTCCACGGCAAAGCTGGCCAAGCTGCTGAAGGAAAAGCACGGCCAGAAGCCGATGATGGCTTCGCTGGACGTCAACCGGCCCGCCGCGCAGGAACAGCTCAAAGTGCTGGGTGAGCAGGCCGGCGTGATCACGCTGCCGATCATTCCTGGCCAGCAGCCGACTGAGATTGCCACCCGCGCACTTCAGGCTGCGAAGTTGCAGGCGATTGACGTGCTGCTGCTCGATACCGCGGGCCGGCTGCACGTCGATCAGCAACTGATGGACGAGATGAAGGCCGTTGCCGCCATCTCGAGCCCCAAGGAAACGCTGCTGGTCGTCGATTCGCTGACCGGTCAGGATGCAGTGAACGTCGCGCAGAGTTTCGGCAGTGAAGTCGATCTCACTGGCGTGATCCTCACCCGCATGGACGGCGACGCGCGCGGCGGTGCGGCGCTCTCGATGCGTGCGGTGACGGGCAAGCCGATCAAGTTTGCCGGCACGGGCGAAAAGCTTGATGCGATTGAGCCGTTCCGTCCCAACCGTGTTGCCAGCCGTATTCTCGGCATGGGCGATATCGTCTCGATCGTCGAGAAGGCTGCTGAAACCGTTGAGGTTGAAGAAGCTGAACGCATGGCCCAGCGCATGGCGAAGGGGCAGTTCGATCTCAATGACCTGCGCTCCCAGCTTCGCCAGATGCAGAAAATGGGCGGTCTTGGAATGCTCGCGGGCATGATCCCCGGCATGAAGAAGGCCAAGCAGGCGATGGCCGCCTCCAACGTCGACGACAAGGTTCTGGTCCGCATGGATGCAATCATCGGTTCGATGACGCCGGCGGAGCGCTCCAACCCTGCGCTGATGAATGCAAAGCGCAAGAAGCGCGTGGCGGCAGGCTCCGGTACTGAGGTGCAGGACGTCAACAAGCTTCTGAAAATGCATCAGGAGATGGGCCGCGCGATGAAGCAGATCAAGAAGATGGGCGGCCTGAAAGGGCTTGGCGCGCTGTTCGGTGCAGGCGGTGCGGATGCCGCGATGCCGGGGCTTGGCGGGCCGGGCGGGGGCTTCTCCGGCCTTGGTGGCGGTGGCGGCGGATTGCCACCCGACCTCATGAAATTAATGAAGAAATAATCGCTAACACACTGAAATTGAAATAAGGAATAGGTCAAATGGCAGTTTCAATTCGTCTTTCTCGCGGCGGTGCGAAGAAGCGTCCTTACTATCGCATCATTGTTGCTGACAGCCGTGCTGGCCGTGACGGCAAGTATCTGGAGCAGATCGGCACCTACAATCCGCTTCTCGCGAAGGACAATCCTGATCGCGTGAAGCTGAACGAAGATCGCGCTCGTTACTGGGTTGGCGTTGGTGCGCAGCCTTCGGATCGCGTTGCCCGTTTCCTTGACGCAGCCGGTGTGAAGGAACGTTCGGCTCGCAACAACCCGAACAAGGGTGAGCCGGGTGACAAGGCCAAGGAACGCGCCGAAGAACGTGCAGCCAAGGCTGCTGAAGCTGAAGCAGCTGCAAACGCGCCGGCTGAAGAAGCACCCGCTGAAGCTCCTGCAGCTGAAGAAGCTGGCAGCGAAGAACAGGCTGAAGGCTAAGCCCCTTGGCTTCGCAAGGGGCCCCTGGAGACAAGCTCGTTACTCTGGCCGTCATAGCTGGCGCGCATGGAGTGACGGGCGAGGTCCGGCTGAAGCTGTTTGGTGAAGGCGTGGCCGCGTTATCGCGCTTCCGCGCCTTCAACGATTCCGCGCTTACGGTGAAGAAGCTGCGCGACGACGGGAAGGGCGGGGCGATTGCTCGCTTTGCCGAAATCGCCGATCGCAACGCGGCGGAGGCACTGCGCGGTACCGAACTGGCTGTGCCGCGCTCGGCTCTGCCGGCCCTGGAAGACGGTGAGTATTATCACGCCGATCTTATGGGGCTTGCGGCTGTCTCTGACGGGGGGGAACCGCTGGGCTTGGTCCGTTTTGTTCAAAACTACGGCGCAGGCGATATTCTTGAAATTGTGCGGCCCGACGGAAAGACCTTCATGGTGCCGATGATCGAAGCTGCCGTTCTTGAATGGGATGGCGAGCGCGTGGTGATCAACGCGGCTTTTGCTGAATGACCTTCGCGGCCACCGTCATCACGCTTTATCCGGAGATGTTCCCCGGCCCGCTTGGAATATCTCTGGCGGGGCGGGCGCTGGAGGATGGGCGCTGGTCGCTTCAGACAGTGCAGATCCGCGATTTCGCGACGGACAAGCACCGCACGGTGGACGATACGCCCGCTGGCGGGGGGGCAGGCATGGTGCTCAAGGTCGATGTGCTGGCTGCAGCCATCGACCATGCGCGCTCGCTTAGCCCTGCCGCTCCGGTCCTGGCCATGACGCCACGCGGCAAGCCGCTCACTCAGGCGCGCGTTCGCGAACTGGTGCGCGGGTCAGGCGTGACGATCGTGTGCGGGCGTTTCGAAGGTTTTGACGAGCGTATTTTCGCTGGGCGCGATGTGGAGGAAGTTTCCATGGGCGATATCGTGCTTTCCGGCGGTGAGCCGGGCGCGATTATGCTTCTGGATGCTTGCATTCGGCTGCTGCCCGGCGTAATGGGCGCGGCTTGTAGCGGTGCTGAGGAATCGTTTGAGAACGGTTTGCTTGAGTATCCGCACTATACCCGACCTGTTGAATGGGAAGGGCGCACAATCCCTGAAGTGCTGCGATCGGGGGATCATGCGAAAATCGCCGCCTGGCGGAAACAACAGGCGGAGGTTGATACACGGTTACGCAGACCGGACCTTTGGGAACGTCATTCCGACGTTCGGGACCAGTCTGCCTCTGGCGCGCGGCGAGACAAGTGAGGGACCAGGGCATGAACCTGATTCAACAGATTGAGGCCGAGGAAATTGCCAAGGCCGCCAAGGATATTCCGAATTTCCGTCCTGGCGACACGCTGCGCGTGGGCGTGAAGGTTGTGGAAGGACAGCGCACCCGCGTTCAGAACTACGAAGGCGTTTGCATCGCCCGTTCTAACCGCGGGATGGGTTCCAATTTCACGGTGCGCAAGATCAGCTTCGGTGAGGGTGTGGAGCGTGTGTTCCCCCTCTATTCGCCGAACATCGATAGCATCGAAGTCGTGCGTCGCGGTATCGTGCGCCGCGCCAAGCTTTATTACCTGCGTGGCCGTACCGGCAAGCGTGCGCGTATTGCAGAGCGCCGCGACAACAAGCCGACCGAGGCATAACCGGCGGATCATTTCGTTCGTCACGAATATCGAAGCGGCCGGCTCCTCCAGTGGGAGACCGGCCGTTTCACGTTAAGGGTTTGAAGCGATGGGTTATCGGGTAGCGGTTGTTGGCGCGACGGGAAATGTCGGGCGTGAGATGCTCGCGGTCTTGGCAGAGCGGGAATTCCCCTGCGATGAGATCGCGGCCGTTGCATCTTCTCGTTCCACCGGAAGAGAGGTCGAATTTGGCGACACCGGCCGGATGCTCAAGGTCAAGAATCTGGAGCATTTCGATTTCACCGGATGGGATATTGCGCTGTTCGCCGCCGGTTCCGGCCCGACCAAGATTTACGCACCCAAGGCGGCGTCGCAGGGCTGCGTGGTGATCGACAACAGCTCACTGTTCCGCATGGACCCGGACGTGCCGCTGATTGTGCCGGAAGTGAACCCTGATGCGATTGAGGGCTACAAGCGGAAGAACATCATCGCCAATCCCAACTGCTCTACGGCGCAGATGGTTGTTGCGCTGAAGCCCCTTCACGATGCAGCCACGATCAAGCGCGTAGTTGTTTCGACCTACCAGTCCACCAGCGGCGCCGGCAAAGAAGGCATGGACGAACTGTTCGAACAGAGCCGGGCCATCTTCGTCGGAGATCCGGTGATACCGCACAAGTTCACCAAGCAGATCGCCTTTAACGTGATTCCGCACATCGACGAATTCCTGGACGATGGTTCGACCAAGGAAGAATGGAAGATGGTGGTTGAAACCAAGAAGATCCTTGATCCCAAGATCAAGGTGATTGCCACCTGTGTGCGCGTGCCTGTCTTCGTTGGCCATGCAGAGGCCATCCATCTTGAACTGGAAAACGAACTTACGGCAGAGCAGGCTCAAGACATTCTGCGCGAGGCGCCGGGCTGCATGCTTGTCGATAAGCGTGAAGATGGCGGTTACGTCACGCCCGTAGAGTGCGTGGGCGACGGCGCTACCTACATAAGCCGCGTGCGCGAAGATTCCACTGTGGATAACGGGTTGGCCTTGTGGTGCGTGTCGGACAACCTGCGCAAGGGTGCGGCATTGAATGCGGTGCAGATTGCCGAATTGCTGGGGCGCAACCACCTCAAGAAAGGTTGATCTGAGGAACCGGCTCCACCTTATCAGGTAGGGCCAGTCTTCTTCATCAACAGCACCAGCGGCAGCGAAGCCAGCGACAGCCAGAACATCATGTAGAAGTCGTTGATATAGGCGACCATCGCGGCCTGCCGAGTAACTTCAGCGTTGATCATGACCATTGCCATCTCTCCGGCTGACTGGAATCGTTCGATGGTGCTGAAATCGACGATGCCGTTGCCGGAGGCACTGGTTACGTGGCTCGCCAGATCGGAATGGCTGATTTGTGTGTTGCGTGCCAAAGCGACGGTGACCAGCGAAATGCCGAATGACGAGCCGACGGCCCGGAACAAGTTCAACATACTGGACCCCTCGGTGCGCATGGCCGGAGGCAGAGTTGAAAAGGCCAGTACGTTTAGCGGTATGAAGATCAGGCCAAAACCAAAGCCTTGAACCAAGCCGCTATGGATGATCGCCCAATTGTCTACCGCAAGGGACCAGTGCGCCATCTCCCACAAGGCCATCGATGAAATCGCGACGCCCGCTGCCACAAGTATCCGGAGATCGACATTCCGGCGAAGCAGAAACCCGCCAATCTGCATGGATATTATCGTGCCAACCCCGCGCGGCATAAGGGCAAGGCCCGTGTCGATCACCGTATAGCCTTGCAGGTTTTGCAGCATCGGCGGCATCAGCGCCATTGTGGCATAGAGTATGGCGCCCAGCACGATCATGAAGCCCATGGCGACGGTGAAATTGCGGTCCGAAAACAGGCGCATGTCCAATAGCGGTTGCCTGGCGCTGGCGAAATGCAGCGCTGTAACCCATGCAGCAGACAGGAATACTCCGGCGTAAATCCACGATTCCGCTGCGTCGAACCAATCCACATGGTTCCCCCGGTCCAGCAGTAATTGCAGCGAGGCGAGAGCCAGCGAAAGGGACGCAAAGCCGAAAAGATCAAATCGCCGCTCTCGCTTGGGTCGGCGCGGCAGGTTCGTGATCAGCAGGAACAGGGCGATCAGCCCTACGGGCAGGTTGACGTAGAAAACGAACCGCCAGTTCCAGTTCTCGGTAAGCCACCCACCCAGAACCGGACCAAGGATTGGCCCCACCATCATGCCCATGCCCCAGATTGCCATCATCTGCGCGTGCTGGCTGGGTTTGGTAGTATCCAGCATGAAGCTTTGACTTAGCGGCGCGATGAACGCCCCAGACATGCCTTGTATGATGCGGAACAGAACCATCTGTTCCAGATTCTGCGCCACCCCGCACAGAACCGAAGCGCCGATGAAGCCGATCACGGAGAGAATGAACAACTCGCGCCCGCCAATCCGGTCGGCCAGCCATCCGGTAAGCGGCGTGGCGACGGCGGCGGCGATGATATAGCTGGTGAGCACCCACATCACCGATTCCGGTGTTGCGCCCAGTGCGGATTGCATGTGTGGCACGGCGACGTTGGCGATGGTTGTGTCCAGCACCTGCAACATGGATGCCATCATCACGCCGGTGATGAGAAGCGGCACGCTGCGCACCTTCAGTACGGCTTCGTCAGTTATTTGACCGCCGAGTCCGGGGGGCGGCGCGGCGGCTTTGCCATCAACGCTGGCTTCTGCGCTGCTCATCTATCAGTGCGCCCGGCCGTCCGTGTAAACCGTGACGCGCGTGGAAAGTCCGGCAATAAGCCTGCGCGGGCTCTTTTCATCAATATCAATGCGCACGGGTACGCGCTGCGTCACTTTCACCCAATTACCGGTGGCGTTCTGCGCGGGCAGTACAGAGAACTCGGAACCCGTTCCTGCACCAATATAAGCAACATGTCCTTTAAGGTGCACATCCGGATAAGCGTCGAACTCTACCAAGGCGGGTTGGCCAGGCTTCATGGCGTCAAGCTCGGTTTCCTTGAAGTTGGCCATCACGTAGCTCTTGTTGCTGGAGACAATCGTGAGCACCGGGATGCCGGTGAGCAGTTGCTGGCCCACCTGCAAGCGTTCAGCTTGCGCGACACGGCCTGAAATCGGCGCGCGGATAACCGTCCGCTTCAGGTTTAACCGGGCACTCTCCCGCTGTGCCGTGGCTGCGGCGACTTGCGGGTTTTCACCTGGCACAGCCGCCCCACTTGCCAGCTTTGCTTTAGCCTCGCGCTGATTGGCTATTGCCTGATTGAGCTTTGCTTGGGCCACGGCAACGCCGTGCTGCGCGGCCTCATAATCTGCCTTGGTGGTAAAGCCGCGCTTCCACAGAGAGCTCTGGCGGTCCAGCGTTGCGTGGGCAAAAGCGATTTCCTCGCGGGCGGCAGCTATGTCTACGCCGGCTATGTCCGTCGTGTTCGACAGCGCGGTGATATTGGCCTGAGCCTCTGCAATGGCCGCGTTGGATTGGGAAATCTGGATTTCGTAGGGCGCGGGATCAAGGGTGAACAGAATATCGCCCTCTCTGACCCAATCCCCCGACTTGACCAGAACCTTGTTGATCGGACCCGCGACTTCCGCCCCCACAGATACTTTGTCCTGCTGGAGATAGGCATTGTCAGTGGCAATTTCGCCCTGAAGGCTGAGCCAGTAGTACCCTCCACTTAAAAGCACCAGCAGGGGAACGATGGCCATTAGCAAGGCGCGGCGGCCACGCTTTTCGGGCGCAGCATTCTCGTCCTTTATGTCGATTGAGGTCTGTTCCTGCGCATCGAACATCGGATCGGCATCAGCCATGGGCGGCCTCCAGCGTGATCGCAGTATCTGCCGGCGCACCTACCTTGTCCAGCAAACGGGCAAGTTCGGCTGCTTCATTCTGCGTGAGTCCGCCCAGCAGATCATTTAACATACAGTCTATCGTCTCCTGCAGCGCGTCGGTGATTTCTCGTGATCTGCCAGTCGGTTGCAGCAATCTGGCGCGGCGGTCACCCGGGTCGGGCAGGCGGATCAGCCAGCCCCCTTCCTCAAGCCTGTCGACCATGCGGCATAAAGTGATTGGTTCCACCTCCAGCGCATCGGCATAGACTGTCTGCCGTTCACCCGGCTGCCTTTCCACTAACAACAGCAGGCGGGCTTGCGGCCCGGTAAGCTCGTGCTCCCGGATGCTTTCGTCAAACCGTTTTCTGATAAACCGCGATTTATCGACGATTCGATAAGCCAGATCCATTTTCATAACGCGATTATATTAAGGTGGCTTAATATCGGCAACGCTCTTTGCGGTGCCCGTGAAAATTGGCTAAGCCGCGCTGGATGGATACGATCACGATCAAGTCATTCGATGGCGTTTCACTTGCCGTCCACCGCGTTGGGCAAGGGCGGCCTGTCCTCCTGCTGCATGGGCTGTTTTCCAGCGCAGAAGTAAACTGGATCAAATTCGGCCATGCGCAGGCGCTGGCGGATGCCGGTTTCCAGGCGATCATGCCCGATTTGCGGGTCCACGGGCAGAGTGAAGCCCCGCAAGAGGCCAGCGCCTATCCGCCGGACGTGCTGGTGAAGGATGTACTTGCGATTGCGGAAGCGCTCAGTCTTGAGGACTTCGATCTTGCCGGTTTTTCTCTGGGTGCACGCACTTCAGTTCAAGCGGTTCTGGCGGGGGTTGCACCGCGCCGCCTGGTGTTGGGGGGCATGGGAATTGAAGGACTGGGCAACTGGGCGCAGCGCAGTGCATTCTTCATCGATGCGATTGACCGGTTTGACGAACTGCGTCCCGGCGATCCCGCCTATTTCGCAAAGAGCTTCATGCGCACCATGAAGGTAGATCGGCCTGCTGCGCGGATGCTGCTGCAATCGGTGCAGGACACCCCGGAGGGGGCACTTGCCCGCATCACGATACCGACATTGGTGGTCTGCGGCGCAGACGATCGTGACAATGGATCTGCGCCCGCGCTGGCGGAGGCGCTTCCCAATGCCACCTACCGCGAAGTGCCCGGCACACACATGAGTTCGGTAACCGAAGCGGCGTTTGGTCAGGCTATCGTCGAATTTCTGGAGAAGTGAGCGCCAGCTTGACCTGAGCGGGACATGCGCACAGCATTGGCGCCAGGGATAAATTCGCAAACGATCGGGGGCGTGTTGCATGAAGATTGTTGGCTCGTTGCTTGCGCTGGCCACTGCTCTAGCGGCTGCGCCCGCCTACGCGCAGACGTTGGGGGGAGCTGAGGCGCCCCTCACGCCGGAAGCGGCGAAGGAATTCGTCTCCAAGGCCGAAGCGGAGCTACTGGAACAATCCAATCGCGCCGGGCGGGCACAGTGGGTCTACGGCAGCTACATCACCGAAGACACCGCCGCGATCTCTGCCGCCGCCAGCGCGGCCTTCACCGAATCAACCGTGGCCGCCGCGGTTGCCGCTGCGCGATTCAATGACGTTCCCGGGATCGATCCGGAAACGAAGCGCAAGCTTTCAATGCTGCGCACCGGCATCGTTACACCCGCGCCATCGGCAGAGGGCGGTGCGGAGAAGGTGGCCGAGCTCAATACCCGGATGGAAGCTATTTACGGCAAGGGGAAGGGCACACTGGGAGGTGAGCCAATTGTCGGCAATGATATCGAAGAGAAAATGGGCACGGTGCGCGATCCTGCTCTGCTCAAGGAAATGTGGGTAAGCTGGCATGATAGCGTCGGCGCCCCCATGAAAGAGGACTACGCCGCCTACGTCGAACTGATGAACCAAGGCGCGAGGGAGCTTGGTTTTGCCGATGTCGGCGCGCTGTGGCGATCAAATTACGATATGGACCCAGAGGCGTTCGAGGCGCTGACGGAGAAGCTGTGGGCAGAAGTGGAGCCTCTCTACAAACAGCTGCATTGCTACACCCGCTCAAAACTGAATGCGAAATACGGTGATGACGTGCAGCCTGCATCCGGTCCGATCCGCGCGGACCTGCTGGGCAATATGTGGGGGCAGGAGTGGGCCAACATCTATGATATCGTCGCGCCGGAGGGCGCGGGCGATCTGGGCTATGATCTCACCGCTTTGCTCGTCGGCGCCGGGTATGATCCCCTGCGCATGATCAAGACGGGCGAGAATTTCTTCTCCTCGCTGGGTTTCACGCCGCTCCCGCAAACTTTCTGGGAGCGTTCGATTTTCGTAAAGCCGCGAGATCGTGAGATGGTGTGCCACGCTTCGGCTTGGAACGTGGACAACAAGGACGACCTGCGCATTAAGATGTGCACCAAGGTTAATGCGTCCGATTTCCAGACGGTCCATCACGAGCTTGGCCACAACTATTACCAGCGTGCCTATAACAAGCTGTCGCCGCTCTATTTGACCGGTGCCAACGATGGCTTCCATGAGGCAATCGGCGATATGGTCGCATTGTCGATTACGCCGGAATACCTGGTGCAGATTGGCCTGTTAAAGAAGGAGCAGGTGCCCAGCGCAGACAAGGACATTGGCCTCCTGCTGAAGCAGGCGCTGGACAAGGTCGCGTTCCTGCCGTTCGGCCTGTTGACCGATCGCTGGCGTTGGGGTGTATTCGATGGTTCGATTACGCCCGATCAATACACAAGTGCCTGGGTGGATCTGAAGCGCCGCTATCAGGGAATCGTGCCGCCGGTTGAGCGCACGAGCGCGAATTTCGATCCTGGGGCGAAATACCATATTCCCGCAAACGTGCCTTACACGCGCTATTTCCTCAGCTTTATCCTCCAGTTTCAATTCTTTGAAGCTGCGTGCAAACAGGCCGGATGGAAGGGGCCGCTGCATCGCTGCAGTTTCTATGGCAATAAGAAGGTCGGCGAAAAGTTCAACGCCATGCTAGAAATGGGCGCTTCCAAACCTTGGCCCGATGCGCTGGAAGCCTTTACCGGCACCCGCGAAATGAGCGGCAAATCACTGCTCCGCGATTTCGCGCCGCTTACCAAGTGGCTGGATCAGCAGAACAAGGGCAAAGCCTGTGGATGGTGATAGCCATGATCGATCCCGTGCGATGTAGCAGGGGATCGATCACAAGTACTTCGGGCTGGGATTAAAGGATCACGCCCGATTGGCGGAGGCCTTCTATTTCCGATCCCGCGACGCCTATTTCCGAAAGTATTTCAGCACCATGTTCGCCATATTTTGGACCGCGCTTTAAGCTGCCAATTGACGTTTCGTCGAACTGACACGGCGTAGTGGCGATCACATAATCAGGCTTTGCGGCATCACCAACCGGAACAACAATGCCATTGATCAGCGCCTGTGGATCTTCGGCAATTTCGCTGGGAGTGAAGGCCGGCGCCCAAACTCCTTCCATCGTCTCCAGCTTTGCGACCCATTCATGCAAGGTATGGCGCACGAAAGTCTGGTCCAGTTCATCGACTAGCCCCCCCGCATTCTGGAACCGGGCCTTGGCATCCGCAAATCGGGGATCGTCAATGAGATCGGGCCGGTCAATATGCATGCAGAAGTCCGCCCACCACTTCGGCATCAGCAGGCACAGGTTGAGCCAGCGTTCGTCCTTCGTGCGATAAGACATTACCAGCGCATTGTAGGCCTTTGAGCGCGGCAAATCCTGTGGTTCTCGCGGAGAGCCAAGGCTCGCCATGGCAACATGCTGAGAGCTGAGGTAGGCACCCACGGCGTAGAGCGAGTTGTCCACGATGGAGCCTTTGCCAGTGCGTTCGCGCTTGAACAGGGCGCCTGCAATAGCGCCTGCCATGGTGAGGCCGCCCATCAGATCGCCATAGGACGTGCCGGGGCCAGGCGGCTCCATGCCGGGCTTGCTCTGCAAATAGGCCAGGCCGCCGCGAAACCAGGTGGTTGCGCCGTCAAACCCGCCTTGTGCCGCGAACGGTCCATCCAACCCATAGGCCGTGCCACGCGCATAGATCAGCTTCGGGTTCACCTTCAGCAGATCGTCGGGCTCAATCCCAAGTTGTTCGCGCGCAGGTTTGCGCAAGTTGGTGATGAAGACGTCTGCGTCTTTCACCAGTCGATAGAGAATATCCCTGCCAGCCTGTTGGAAGAGGTCGAGCGCCAGCGAGCGCTTTCCCCGGTTGCCGGCCTCGAAATAGGGGTTGTAACCTCCGGCCTCAAGGTTCGGGATCTGCAGGGTACGCATAGGATCGCCGCCACCCGTGGTCCGCTCGATCTTGATAACATCAGCGCCCCAGTCGGCCAGCGCCATTCCCGCGGCGGGCATGAAGGTGTGCTCCGAAACCTCCACCACGCGCACGCCGTCCATAATGTCGTACATTCGCTGCCCTCCCGCTGAGTTTTCTCGTTGTCTGCCGCCGCTGCGACGTTTGGGAGGACACTAGCGAGTGCGCAGTTCGGGACAAGGCGAATGGTTCTACATCGCTATGGCGTGGCACAAAAAAAGGGGCCGCCGAAGCGACCCCTTCCTTGACTGTGCTTGATCGAACGGGCGATCAGGCGTTGTCTTCGCCGTTTGCTTCGGCCGCGTCAGCAATGACGTCAGCCGGAATTTCGCCAGGCTCGAGGCTCCGGTCGATTGTTTCGGTGAAGCCGACGGGTTCAGCTTCTTCCTCAAACATCGCCGCGATAACGTCGATGCCCTGAGCCTGCTGTTCCGCTTCGTCGGTCGAACGGGCAACGTTTGCCCTAACCGTGACCTGAACTTCGGGGTGCAGGGCAATGGTAACGTCGAACCTGCCGATCGTCTTGATCGGCGCGCCCATGATGACCTGGCGCTTGTCAACGTAGTGGCCTTGTTCCTCAAGACCGGTAACAATGTCACGCACGCTGACCGAACCATATAGCTGGCCGGAGTTCGACGATGCGCGAATCAGAACGATTTCTGCACCGTTGATCTTGTCGCCCTGCTTTTCAGCTTCGCTGCGCTTTTCAGCGTTTTCTTGCACAAGACGTTCGCGGTTGGCTTCGAACACCTTGCGGTTTGCCTCGTTGGCGCGAAGCGCCTTCTTGTTCGGCAAAAGGAAGTTGCGAGCATAGCCGTCCTTGACGGTTACGAGATCGCCAATATTGCCGAGCTTTTCGACGCGTTCAAGAAGAATGAGATCCATCTGCCCCTCCTTACTTCACGATGTAGGGCAGCAGGCCCAGATGACGGGCGCGCTTGATGGCCTTCGACAGCTCGCGCTGCTTCTTGGCCGAAACGGCGGTGATGCGGCTGGGTACGATCTTGCCACGTTCGGACATGAAGCCCTGAAGCAGACGTACATCCTTGTAATCGATTGCCGGTGCGTTCTTTGCAGAGAACGGGCAAGTCTTGCGGCGACGGAAAAATGCGCGTGCCATTAGTTCGTCTCCTTCTCGCGACGGCTGCGGCGTTCACGATCGTTCTTGCGCATCATCACGGACGGGCCTTCTTCCAGCTCATCAACGCGGATCGTAAGATAACGGATCACGTCTTCGTTCATGCCCGTCTGGCGTTCCAGTTCCTGGATCGCGCCTGCAGGGCCATCGACGTTGATCATCACGAAGTGCGCTTTGCGGTTGCGCTTGATCTTGTATGCCAGGTTCTTGAGACCCCAGGTTTCGGTCTTGGTGACCTTGCCTGAATTGTTCTCAACGATTTCGGTGGCAGCTGCGGCCAGCGCATCAACTTGCGCTTGGCTCAGATCCTGGCGAGCCAGGAACACGTGCTCATACTGCGGCACGGCAAGTCCTTTCATTGTTATGCCGATCGCTGGCTTGCCCGCCGAATTGCAGGGGCCCCTCCGGCTTTCTTCAGAAATTCCCCCAGCAGTTGCTTGAGGGAGGGCGCGCCTTAGCCAATCTGGTAGATAATGCAAGAACTGTTCAGGTTTCTCATGCGTTCGCTATGGTTCGTGATGAATCTAAAAAGGACGCCTTCATGCCATCAGGCCTTGTTGCACTTCTTGACGACATTTCGGTGATAGCGCGCGCCGCCGCAGCATCGGTTGATGATATCGGCGTGGCTGCGGGGAAGGCAGGTACAAAGGCCGCAGGCGTGGTGATCGACGATGCAGCTGTAACCCCGTCCTACGTTCACGGTTTTTCGCCTTCGCGCGAATTGCCCATGATCTGGAAGATCACGCTCGGCAGTTTGCGCAACAAGCTGGTGATTCTCTTGCCGGGTGCTCTGATCCTCAGCGAGTTCCTGCCCGCCGCTATCATATTCATCCTTATGCTGGGCGGAGCCTTCCTCTCCTACGAGGGCGCCGAAAAGGTGATGGAGAAGCTGGGCGGAGCGGAACACGGCGAAACGATGGAGGATGAAATTGCCGATCCGGTAGAGTTCGAAAAGCAGCGCGTTTCGGGCGCGATCCGGACTGACCTGATTCTGTCGGCGGAAATCATGGCGATCACGCTGAACGAAGTCGCGGCGAACACCTTGCTGACCCGCGCAGGTGTGCTGGCTCTGGTAGGCGTGCTTATCACGGTGGCGGTTTATGGTACGGTCGCGCTGATCGTGAAGATGGATGACGTTGGCCTGCATCTGGCCCGGAAGTCATCTTCGCTTGCGAAAGCGACCGGGCGATTGCTGCTGCGGGCAATGCCGATAATCCTGAATGCGCTTTCCGGCATAGGGACTATCGCCATGCTCTGGGTAGGTGGCGGGATCGTGCTCCACGGCCTTCACCAGCTTGGCGTTCATGGGCCGTCTGATTTGGTAGATGTAGCACGACAAGCGGTTGAGCAGTTCACCGGGCCGCTTGGCGGCGCGCTCGGCTGGGTGACTTATGCGGGGCTATCCGCCCTGTTCGGCCTCGTGCTCGGCGTCATCATTGCCCTCGTGCTCCACAAAGTGCTGCATATCGGGGAGCACAAGAGCGCTGAGAGTTGATCAGGGCAGGCGGACAACCACTTCCTCGACAAGGATGGTCCTGGTCTTGTCCAATTGGATCAAGCGGGCGCTGCTTGTCTCCCGCTCGGGCGAATTGAACCGATCCGATCCCATTTCTCGCTCCATCGTTTCAAGGTCCGGAAAGCCGAGTTCGACGATGGCATCGCATTCAATCGCGGTGCCGGGGCGATCTGGTCCAGCTGTTCCGACCGGGAAGCTGCCGGTATAATGGGTCATGCTCGGCAACAGGCTCTTTATCAGCGGGACATGCGTGGTTTCCCAGTACTCCCGAAACTCGGCCGGCGTCAGCGACGGATTGCGATAGAGAAGCGATACGACCTTTATCAATGGTTTTCCTCTTCCAGTGCCGCCAGGATGCTTCGAGCGAACGTCGTCAGCGTGTCGTCGCGTGCTCCCATTATCACGATGCGATCTCCGGGTTCCGCGATCTCTACGATATGTTTACCGCAGTCTTCCCGTGCAGGGATGTGCAGGGCGTTTCCACCGGCTTCGTTGATCAGCTCGACTATCCGTTCAGTCCCCTCGCTGCGATCGACCGTCCCGCCGAAGTAAACCGGATCGCACATAATGGTGATGTCCTGTTCGCCCAGTTCGCGGGCAAATACTTCGGACAATTCATGGCCCATTTGCCGCAATGGACCATAGCCGTGAGGCTGGAAGAACGCGATCACGCGGCCGGGATGCGCCTTTAGTGTACGCAAAGTGGCAGCGCACTTTTCCGGGTTATGGCCGAAATCGTCTATCACGGTGATGCGGGACTGGGTTGTGCCGATAACATCGAACCGGCGCGCCATCCCGTCGAATGTAGCCAGCGCGTTCACGGCCTCCCCAATCGGAACTCCGGTCGCAACCGCACCGGCGATGGCGGCCAGCGCATTGGATAGATTGTGGCGGCCGGGCAGGTTGAGCAGGAGCGGATACTGGCTGCCGTCGTGCCGATCTATCACCGTAGCGGCCTGCCGGATCGGTCCTTCGGCCACGCTGCCGGGCACGATGCCGATCTGCGCCTTTTCCTGCTCCAGCGCGAATGTGATCACTTTCTGCGCATGAGGTAGCAACGCCAGCGCCTCGCTATCGTCGGCGTTTATGACGGAAATGCGGCTGCGTTCAAGGAACCCGCCGAACAACTGGCGCAATTCTTCCATACTCTTGTGATCAAGGCTGACGTTGAGCAGCACGCCCACCGCCGGGCGATAAAGCGCGATGGAGCCGTCGCTTTCGTCCACCTCGCTCAGGTAAATGCTCTGGCTGCCTACCACTGAACTGGCCAGCGGACGATCTTCGGTCACGAAGTTCTTCATCACCGCGCCGTTCATGATCGTGGGCTTGAACTGCAGGACGTGGAGAATCCACCCCAGCATTCCAGTCACGGTGGACTTGCCGCTGGTTCCCGCCACTGCGATTCCCGCGCCGGAGGTGTTGAACAGGATCGAGTTCAGCTCTGCTCGGCTCAGACGCAGGCAGCCCAGTTCCTTTGCGCGCGCAATCTCCGGCACGGTATCCTCAATCGCGGCTGAAGCGACGAGGATCTGATCGGCAGAAGTCACTCCGCTGCCATCCTGGGGGAAAAGTGTGAAGCCCTGGCTCTTCAGCGCAGCGAACTTTTCCGGCATGCGCCCCTGATCGTAGCTTCGATCCGACCCCGCGACGCTGGCCCCGCGCCCTTTAAGAATCTGGGCGAGGGGCAGCATTCCTGATCCTCCGATTCCGCAAAAGAAAAAGGGGCGCGCGAACAGGTCTTCGGGAGAGGGAATGTCGGTCATGCCGTTTCGGTATGCGCCCTCTCGCCACAAAACAACAACCGGGTTAAACCCCTGCCATGCCACGTATCGCGATCTGTGCACCTTCGACCCCGCTCAAGCGGGAAAGTATTGAGCAGGTTAGCCGCCTTGCCGCTGAAGAGTTTCCGGACGTGAAGCTGGTGTGGCATCCACAGTGTACGGAGAGCGAAGGGCACTTTGCCGGCAGCGATGAACGCCGCGCAGCCGCTTTGCTGGAATGTGCCAACGATCCCTCGGTCGATGCCGTCTGGTTTGCGCGGGGCGGTTATGGTGCCTGTCGCATTGCCGACCAGGTAATCTCGCAATTGGAACATCCGGCGACTGAAAAGACCTACCTCGGCTATTCAGACGCCGGATATCTGCTGGGCGGTCTTTACCGTGCGCGGATCGGCAGGCCGGTGCATGGACCGATGCCGGTGGATATCACGCGCGAGGGTGGGGAGGATGCCGTCCGCCGCGCGCTTTCCTTCCTTTCCGGCGGAGCCGAGGGGCTGGAGCCATCGCTGGACGATCATCCCGCGGTAGCCTTCAACCTCATCACGCTTGCGATGCTGTGCGGCACGCCGCTGATGCCGGGGCTCGCTCGCCATGTGGTGATGATCGAGGAAGTGAGCGAGCATCTTTATGCCGTTGACCGGCTGCTGTTCCATATCACCGCGCACCTGGGCAGCATCGCCGGGCTGCGGCTTGGACGAATCAGCGATGTGCCAGAGAATGACCGTCCGTTCGGCGCAACGGTGGAAGAGATCGTGAATTATTGGTGTGATCGCCATGCAATCCCGTATCTGGGGAGGGCGGACATTGGCCATGACACTGCCAACAGAATTGTCCCGTTTGGGCTTGCCAGCTCGAAAACGGGAACATAGGCGGAGCCTTTGCTTGGTTCGACCGGCGCATTCGGCCGGTCACAGAAGAAGGTTAAGTGACTATGCGGGCATTTGTGTTTCCCGGGCAGGGTAGCCAAAAGGTCGGCATGGGCGCCGACTTGGCCGAGGCGAGCGCTATCGCGCGCGAAGTGTTTCAGGAAGTTGACGAAGCACTTGGGCAGAACCTGTTCCGCCTGATGAGCGAAGGTCCGGAAGCCGAACTGACGCTTACCGAAAACGCCCAACCCGCAATCATGGCCAATTCCATCGCCACGCTTCGCGTGCTGGAAAAGGAAGGCGGCATCACGCTTGCTGAAAAGTGTGATTTCGTGGCCGGGCACAGTCTTGGCGAATACACGGCGCTTTGCGCCGTCGGAAGCTTCAGCCTGGCCGATACCGCGCGCCTGTTGAAGCTGCGCGGGCAGGCCATGCAGAGCGCCGTTCCGATTGGGCAAGGCGCGATGGCGGCCCTGCTGGGCGCGGATATCGAGAAGGCGCAGGCATTGGCAGAAGCCGCGGCAGAGGGTGAAGTCTGCACCATTGCCAACGATAACGATACCTCACAGGTCGTGATCTCCGGTCACACCGGCGCAATTGAGCGTGCGATTGCCATGGTGAAGGACTTCGGCATCAAGCGGGGTGTTTCACTTCCCGTTTCAGCGCCGTTTCACTGTCCGCTGATGCAACCGGCAGCAGAGGCGATGGCGAAGGCGTTGCAAGCTACACCTCCCGGTGCGCTGCGCGTGCCGCTTTTTGCCAATGTCACAGCCGCGATCGTCACCGATCCTGCCGAAGTGCGCAGCCTCTTGGTCGAACAGGTTACGGGCCGCGTGCGCTGGCGCGAAAGCGCCATCGCCATGGCAGAGGCAGGCGTGGAACAGTTTGTCGAATTTGGCGGCAAGGTGGTTGGCCCGATGATCAAGCGCAGTGCTGGTGAAGTGGAAACCGTGAGCGTGATTGGGATGGGCGACATCGAAGCGCTGGCGAAGGAACTCTGAGGGAAATGGAACGGCATATGTTTGATCTGCGCGGGATGAATGCACTGGTTACGGGTGCGAGCGGCGGAATCGGTTCGGCCATTGCTCGCGCCTTGGCTCAGCAGGGCGCGCGGGTTGCTGTGTCCGGCTCAAATGGGGAAAAGCTGCGCGCCTTTCGCGACGAGTTGGACGAGCATACGCCGCATCATTTGCAGGAAGTCGATCACGTCGCCATCGCTTGCAACCTTTCCAACGCGGAAGAGGTGGAAAAGCTGATCCCGGCGGCTATCGATACGATGGGCGGGCTGGATATCCTCGTCAACAATGCGGGCATCACCCGTGACAACCTTGCCATGCGGATGAAGGATGATGAGTGGAATGATGTAATTCGCGTCAATCTCGAAGCCGCATTTCGCCTGATGCGTTCGGCTGTCCGGCCTATGATGAAGGCGCGTTTTGGTCGCATTATAACCATCACCTCAGTGGTGGGAGCCACCGGCAATCCTGGCCAGATGAACTATGCGGCCGCCAAGGGCGGACTCACCGCAATGTCCAAGAGCCTGGCGCAAGAGATTGCCTCACGTGGGATTACCGTAAACTGCATCGCGCCCGGCTTCATTCGCACGGCGATGACGGACATTCTGCCTGATGCCACCAAGGCCGAGCTCAATGGCCGCATCCCGATGGGGCGCATGGGTGAGGGTGAAGATATTGGTGCAGCAGCGGTCTATTTGGCAAGCCGTGAAGCCGGCTATGTGACGGGCCAGACGCTCCACGTGAACGGCGGCATGGCAATGATGTCTTGATCTGACGTCCCATTTTGTACCTTACTGGCAGAAAACGGGCATTTATCCCCAGAATCCGAACTGGCAGCATGGTTGCGCCTTGCCGCGCTGCCTTCCGTCGTTAAGGAGATTCGTCCAAGCTTTCAGTGGGAACGATTCCCGGCTGGCTAAGGGGGACATGAGAGCATCATGAAGGCCACTATTGAACGTGCAACCTTGCTGCGCTGTCTCTCACACGTTCAATCCGTAGTTGAGCGCCGCAATACTATCCCGATCTTGTCCAACGTTCTGATTGAAGCTGCGGGGGGCGGAACGCTCAAGATCATGGCGACAGACCTCGATCTGCAGGTGGTAGAGACAATGAGCGCGGTTTCGGTTGAAACGCCGGGGGCAATCACGGTTTCGGCGCACCTTCTGTTCGACATTGCACGCAAATTGCCGGATGGCAGTCAGGTCAGCCTTGATGCTGCCGAAAACAAAATGACGGTGCGGGCAGGGCGCAGCCGCTTTACCTTGCCGACCCTTCCGCGTGATGATTTCCCCGTTATCGTTGAAGGCGAACTGCCCACAAGTTTCGAGATTCCTGCGGCGACGCTGGCCCAGTTGATTGACCGGACGCGGTTCGCGATCTCCACGGAAGAGACGCGCTATTACCTGAACGGCATCTTCCTCCATGTTTCGGAGGATGAGCTGAAAGCCGCGGCTACCGATGGCCACCGCCTTGCTCGCTTTACGCTGAAGCGGCCGGATGGCGCTGAAGGCATGCCAGATGTGATCGTGCCGCGTAAGTGTGTTGCGGAACTGCGCAAGCTGCTGGAAGAAGCGCTGGACAAGAACGTTGAAGTCGATCTCTCTGCTTCGAAGATCCGCTTTACTTTGGGCGGTGAAAACGGCGTGGTGCTGACCAGCAAGCTGATCGACGGCACGTTCCCGGATTACACGCGCGTAATTCCCACTGGCAATGACAAGCTGCTGCGGGTCGATCCCAAGACCTTCTTCGAAGGCGTGGACCGTGTTGCCACCATCGCGACCGAAAAGACCCGGGCGGTGAAGATGGCGTTGGAAACGGACAAGGTTACGCTTTCTGTCACTTCTCCCGATAACGGTAACGCGGCGGAAGAACTGGCTGCGCAATATGGGTCGGAAGAAATGGAGATTGGCTTCAACGCCAATTACCTGAAGGACATTCTGGGCCAGATTGAGGGCGACACGGTGGAAATTCACCTCGCTGACGCGGGGGCGCCGACGCTGATCCGTCAGAGCGAGAATAGCCCGTCTCTGTACGTGCTTATGCCTATGCGTGTCTAAATAGACGCCAGATAAGCGTGATCCCCGAACATGCGGGGACGCGCTAGGGAGAGGTTATGGCGGTGGAGCAGGACGATTGCCTGACGGTGGAAATTGCTGGTGGCGTTGCTTGGGTAACGATCAATAATCCGCCGATAAACTTGTTCGATACAAAACTTATCCGAGCACTCTCATCAGCGGCCGACTGGCTGGAGGATGACCCTGCAATTGGCGTGATCGTCTTTCAGAGCGCCGACCCCGATTTCTTCATTGCCCATGGTGATGTGAACACCATCCTTGGCTCGATCGGCGCGGAGGGCGGCGGACAATCTGACTCCTCCCCGTTTCAGCACTTGCTTGACCGGTTCCGACTGATGCCGAAGGTTACAATCGGCAAGATCGACGGTATCGCCCGGGGTGGCGGTCTTGAACTGCTGGCTGCGCTGGATATGCGCTTCTGTTCGCTGGAGAATACTCGGCTGGGGCAACCCGAAGTGCCACTGGGCATCATTCCCGGCGGCGGCGGAGCGAGTCGCTGGCCGCGCCTCATAGGCTATGCGCGGGCAATGGAACTGCTTGTGGGCGGCGCAGACATCGATGGAGCCACCGCGGAGCGATACGGCATGGTCAATCGCGCGCTACCCGCCGCCGAACTTGATGTCTTTGTCAACTCTCTGGCTCAACGGATTGCAAATTTCCCTGCTCATGCTGTGGGTCGCGTAAAGCAGGTTGCGCAACATGAAGGCACGCTGTCGAGTGCGTTGGATTTGGAAGCATCTGCCTACTCGCAAGCCGCAACACACTCTGACGCACAAGATGTGATGCGCCGGTTTATGGCTTCCGGGGGTCAGACCCGCGAATCAGAGCTGGGAAACCCCTTCGCGGGGCTCAGTAACCGCGGTGGCGATCAGCCATAAGCTGAATAGCGGTATGATTGCGGCGAAGCGTTGTCCGGATCACCCCTTGGCGTTGAGTCGAATAGTGCACACGACAGACAGCGTGAATATGCGCCGTTGAGCGATCAATAATATCCTGAACGTAAATTTCGTGGCCGGTGGGCAGCGCGCTGACTCGTTTGTCAGGTCGGATGGATTGAAGCTGGCGTTATTCCCACGGCTGAATTTGCCGTTAAGTTAGCGCTCCTTGCATAAGGAGTTTTCACATATGCGTAAGTTTGTTGTCGCTGCAACTGCGATGGTTGCTGGTCTCACCGCAGTTCCTGCTATGGCCAATCCGGCTCCTGAGCCGACCGAAACCCCCGCACCGGCTCCCACGGAGACACCAGCCCCAACTCCTGCGCCTGCGCCGGCTCAGTAATCATTGACGGCTCGAGAAAACGGGGCAGGGCTTGTACCTGGCCCGTTTTCTTTTGCCTGCGCTCAGCAGGTTAGGACTTTCCCGCGGCTGCGATCATATCATTCACAGCAACGAATTTCTCGCGCGGAGCGCCTTCCCTCGCTCGGGCCACTTCAGCCTTGTCGATTTCCTGCCAGTCTTCGAAACTGACGAAATTGGTGCCGCGCTGTCCAGCCAGAACTTTGAAGCCGTCAAAGCCCTGCTTGCCAGCGCCCTCGCCAATATCTTCGGCAATCTTTTCGATGATGGCAAAGCCATCTGGCCGGTTTGTGCCGATCGTGCCTGAAGGCCCCCGCCTCGCCCAGCCGACGCAATAGAGGCCCGGCTCGATTCGCCCTTCGTCGTTGAGGAATCTTCCTCCACTCTCGTCAAAAGGCACTTCGGGGATAGGCGAAGTCTCATAACCGATACAGATAACCACCAGCCCGGCGGGGATAGTGTAAGTTTCGCCAGTGCTGACTGCTCGACCGTTTTCAAGCTTCGTTCGTTCGATCTTTACGGCCTCCACCTTTTTGTCGCCAATGATTGCCACGGGCGAAGCGAAAAAATCGAACTCAAGGTCCACGGTTTTGCCTTGCCTGTCGGCGTCTGTCATCGCTGCAAAATTGCGCAAGTGAGTGACAGATTTGCGCTGGCCGGGATCGAGGTCGGCGTCCTCAGCCACATCTGGAAGGTCCGCCGGATCGACATGAGGCGTGGCTCCAACCAGGTGGCCCAATTCGCCAAGCTCCTTGGGCGTCATGGCGATCTGGTGTGGCCCGCGACGGCCCAGTACGACGATGCGTTTTATGGCAGAACCGTCCAGCCGATCCAGCGCGTGGGTCACGATATCGCTGCCCTCAAACTCCTTGCGAGTTTTGGCCAAAATACGCGCAACATCGAGTGCGACGTTGCCATTGCCGATGACGATTGCAGTTTCGTGGGTAAGGTCGGGATTCAATTCCGCAAACTGGGGATGGCCGTTGTACCAGCCCACGAACGCCGCGCTGCCAAAAGTATTGGCATGGCCTTCACCTGGCAGGCCGAGGCGCTTGTCATTGGGCGCACCGGTGGCGAGAATCACGGCGTCGTACAGATCTTTCAACTCGCTCACGGTTACGTCAACGCCAACCATCACATTGCCGACGAAGCGGACACTATCGCTCAGCGAAGTCGTCTCGTAACGTCTGGATACCGCCTTGATCGATTGATGATCGGGAGCGACCCCCGTGCGAATCAATCCATATGGAACGGGCAGAAAATCGTAGATGTCGACGCGTACATCGTCGCCCCACAATTTTAGCGCGGCTTCAGCCGTGTAATAGCCTGCCGGCCCCGATCCGACGATTGCAATCTGCTTCACGCAGCAACTCTCCCATGAATTTATCAGGCAATTTGAATTTTTCCGAAGCAAGCATGAGGCCATGGTTTGGGCAAGGAAAATATCAACGGGGCATGCCGGGGCGGTAGCCTTGCCGGTTCACGCAGATCTAAATCTGCAGGGCAAACAAGTCTGCGGAATTTGTTGCGATAACCAGTGCTGACAGAAGCGCGCCCTGCCGCTAAAGGCCCGCTCATGAGTACAGATCTCGCGAATATCCGCAATTTCAGCATTATTGCGCACATCGATCACGGCAAATCGACGCTGGCCGACCGGCTTATTCAGGCCTGCGGCGGCCTCACTGACCGTGAGATGAGTGAGCAAGTCCTTGATAACATGGACATCGAGCGTGAGCGCGGTATCACCATCAAGGCGCAAACAGTCCGGCTGAACTACACGGCAAATAACGGCCAAACCTATGAACTGAACCTCATGGATACGCCCGGCCACGTTGACTTTGCCTACGAAGTAAGCCGCAGCCTTGCCGCTTGCGAGGGCGCGCTGCTGGTTGTCGATGCAGCGCAGGGAGTTGAGGCGCAGACGCTTGCCAACGTCTATCAGTCGATTGAGCATGATCACGAGATCGTGCCAATCATCAACAAGATCGATCTGCCTGCGGCGGAGCCAGACAAGGTCCGCGCCGAGATCGAGGACATCATTGGCATCGATGCTTCCAACGCGGTCTTGACCAGCGCGAAATCCGGCATCGGCATCCCTGACGTGCTGGAGGCAGTTGTTGCGCGCATTCCTCCGCCGCAAGGTGACCGCGATGCGCCACTGAAGGCTTTGCTGGTGGATTCGTGGTACGATCCGTACCTTGGCGTCGTCATCCTTGTGCGGGTGATCGATGGCGTGATCAGCAGGGGCCTTGCCGTGAAGTTCATGCAGGGCGGAACAGAGCATCTGGTTGACCGCGTGGGCTGTATGCGCCCCAAGATCGAGCAACTGGACGAACTAGGCCCCGGCGAGATCGGCTTCATCACCGCTCAGATCAAGGAAGTGGAGCAGGCAAAGGTTGGCGACACGATCACCACGGTCAAGAAGGGCGCGGACAAGGCGCTGGCCGGGTACAAGGAAGTGCAGCCGGTCGTGTTTTGCGGGCTCTTCCCGGTGGACGCAGCCGACTTTGAGAAGCTGCGCGAATCGATCGCCAAGCTTCGCCTGAATGACGCCAGTTTTTCCTACGAGATGGAAAGCAGCGCCGCGTTGGGCTTTGGCTTCCGCTGCGGTTTCCTTGGGCTTTTGCATCTGGAGATTATCCAGGAGCGCCTCAGCCGCGAATACGATCTCGACCTCATCACCACCGCACCATCGGTGGTCTATCGCATTCAGCTCTCGGCCTCGCGAAACGATGATGCACGGGAAATATACCTGCACAATCCGGCCGATTACCCGGACCCCAACCGCATCGTCACTATCGAGGAGCCGTGGATCAAGGCAACGATCTACACGCCTGACGAATACCTGGGTTCCATCCTCAAGCTTTGCCAAGATCGGCGCGGCATTCAGACGGGGCTGACATACGTGGGCGGGCGCGCGCAGGTGAACTATGAATTGCCGCTCAACGAAGTGGTGTTCGATTTCTACGACCGCCTGAAATCCATCAGCCGCGGCTATGCCAGCTTCGATTATGAGCAGATTGGCCTGCGTGAAGGCGATCTGGTGAAGATGAGCATCCTTGTGAATAACGAGCCGGTCGATGCGCTCAGCCTAATTGTCCACCGCTCTGTGGCGGAAGCGCGTGGGCGCGGCATGTGTGAGCGTCTGAAAGACTTGATTCCCCGCCACTTGTTCAAAATCCCGATCCAAGCGGCAATCGGCGGCAAGGTGATCGCACGCGAAACTATCGCCGCCCTGCGCAAGGACGTCACCGCCAAGTGTTATGGCGGTGATATCAGCCGTAAGAAGAAGCTTCTGGAAAAGCAGAAGAAGGGCAAGGCCCGGATGCGCGAATACGGCAATGTCAGCATTCCGCAGGAAGCGTTTATCGCTGCGCTGCGAATGGGTGAGGAATAGGCGGGCGATACTCTTGGTTCGTCCCAAGGAGATGAAATGGCGCGCCTGATACTGCTGAACAAGCCGTTCGGCGTGCTATCTCAGTTCAGCAGCGGCAAGGATGAAAGCCCGCACCCCACGCTGTCCGCCTATGTCCCTGTGCCGGGCGTTTATCCTGCCGGGCGATTGGATCGGGATAGCGAGGGGCTGCTGCTGTTGACAGACGATGGCCGTTTGCAGGCTCGCATTGCTGATCCAAAGTTCAAGCTGACCAAGACATATCTCGTGCAAGTTGAGGGTATTCCTGACGAATCTGCGCTTGATCAGTTGCGGCGTGGTGTTCGGCTGAAGGACGGAATGACGAGCCCAGCGCAGGTGAAGGCTGTCAACGCTCCGCTCGTTTGGGATCGCGATCCGCCCATCCGGGTGCGCAAGACTGTGCCTGATAGCTGGATCGAACTTACCATTACCGAGGGACGCAACCGGCAGGTGCGCCGGATGAGCGCCGCTGTGGGCTTGCCTACTTTGCGACTAATTCGTTGGCGAGTTGGAGACTGGAGCGTGGAAGGCTTGGCACCCGGCGAGTGGCGCGAGGCAGCGGTTAGCTAGACGCTCGACAGAAGACCTTGCAGGTTCTGGGCGCCGGAGGCTGATCTGGGATAGGACAGCGCGGCGCGACCGAACGCTAAGCTTATGCCAACAGAAAGAGCGCCGGTCCCGGTGAGGAGCGGCGCTCTTTCGTATGCTATGGCCAAAAGGTCAGGAAATCTTTTCGGTCTTATTGGCACGCAGCTGATTGAACGGTGTATCCGGTGCGGGACCCAGTTCACGCGGCAGGCCAAGGTGGCGTTCAGCAACGAGGTTCATCTGCATTTCCAGTGTGCCGCCGCCGATACGGTGCGTTGAAACGCGGCTGAGGCCCACGCCGTTTGCGCTTTGCTCGTCTATGCTGGCGATGCCTTCAACGCCGGCAATTGCGGAGACGAGCTTGGTGCGGTCAATATCAAACACAGAGGACATAAGGCTGCTGATTGCGCCCGCTTCGCCGTGGAACTTGCCATTGCGGAGGCCGGTGTTGATCCGCTTGCCGATAAGGTCGCTCACCGCATCATAAACGATCAGTTCGCCAATCATGGCGCGGGTGAAGGGGTCCTTATCTGTGCCGAGCTTCTTGGCCATGTTGCCATAACGCTGGCTTGGCTCGATGTAAGGCGAGGTTTCTGCGCGGTGCATACCGACGTGCCAGCCCCGAGCCATACCCTTGCGCTCGGAAACAAGCTGAGTCTGAGCGACCTTCCAGCCGCCATTGACTTCGCCGAGGCGATCTTCATCGGGTACGACCACGTCGTCGAGGAATTCCTGACAGAAATCCGCACCGCCCATGACCAGTTCGATCTGGTTCACAGTCATGCCCGGCTGGTGGAAATCAACCAGGAACATGGTGAGGCCGGCGTGTTTGCGCAGGCTGGCGTCAGTACGGGCAAGGCACAGGCCCATGTCGCAGACATGGCCGCCGCTCGTCCAAACCTTTGATCCGTTGAGATACCAGTTACCGTCTTCACGGAGTTCTGCGCGGGTAAGAACGCCTGCAAGGTCGGAACCGCCGGACGGCTCAGACAGCAATTGTGCCCACATGTGCGTGCCGTCGAGAATCTTGGGAATGTACTTCTTCTTCTGCTCCTCGGTGCCGTGTTCGAGGATGCAGGGCATGACGATGTTCGTCGCGTTGCCATAGCTCCAGGGCAGGCGATAGAGAGCGGCTTCCTCAAGGAAAACGTCCTCAAACCGCTGGTCGAGGCCAAGGCCACCGTATTCCGCCGGCACGGTGATGCCCTGATGGCCACCGAAGCCAGCGGCATGCAGCTTGCCCTGAAGAACACGATCGCGTGCGACAAGCTCAAGATCGTCGAAATCGTTGCCGGCTTCGTGGGGAAGCCGCGGCGGAAGATTATCCTTCATCCATTCGCGAGCGCGCAAACGGAAAGCACGGACTTCATCTGTATCCAGCTGTTCGGTGGTGTTGACGACAGGTTTTTCTACGGGATTGTTCTGCATGTCGTCTCTCCTCAGAGGCCAGCGAGCTGGCACAGCCGCTCATGGTGTGCAGCAGGGCTGCCCCAGAGCTGTTCATTCGATACCGCGCGGCGCAGGTAGAGGTGGATGTCATGTTCCCACGTCAGGCCGATGCCGCCGTGCATTTGCAGGCAGTCGCGGATAATTTCGGTGCCCATGCGACCCGATTGGCTCTTGGCGATGCTGACGGAAATCGCGGCGTCAGGTGCATCGTTCTGCACGGCATTCGCAGCATAGGCTGCTGCTGCCTTGGCGCCCTCCAAATGGCCGCAGTGGCGAGCCAGACGGTGCTTCAACCCCTGATAAGAGCCGATGGGACGGCCAAAAGCGTAGCGATCGTTGACCCATTCCAGTGTGAACTCGAAGGTGCGATCGATTACGCCCACGGTTTCCGCACTTTGCAGCGCCAGCACGACTTGCAGCTGCTTTTCCAGAGCGTCCGCGGCCTTACCAGCTTCACCCAGCAGTGCAGCCGCATCGGCCTTCACGCCATTGAAGCGGACGACTGACAAACGGCGGCCCAGATCGAGTGCATCCATAGGTTCAATCGAAATGCCAGCCGTGTCTGCGGGAATGACGAACTGCGAAATGCCATCGCCGTGTGCGGCAGTAACCAAAAGCACGTCCGCATCCGCAGCATCCTGAACAAACGCGGCAAGGCCGTTCAGTTCGTAATCATTGCCCGATTGGGTTGCCTGAATGCTACCGGCTTCTAGCCCCGAATTAGGACCGCGGCCGGAAAGGCACCAAGCGGCGATGGTTTCTCCCCCCGCCAGGCCAGGGAGAAGGGCGTCGCGCTGCTCGGCAGAACCTGAGTGGGCGATTGCATAAGTGACGGCACAGGTGGACAGAAAAGGACCAGAATAGACCACACGGCCCAGTTCTTCTGCGACGATCACGGCATCGGCAACGCCGCCAGAGCTTTCCGCGATTCCCCCATTTTCTTCCGGTACGAACAGGGCGATCCAGCCCAGTTCAGCTCCCTCTTTCCAAACTTCGCGGTCGAAACCTTCCTTTGCATTCGCTTGCTTACGCAGTGCGCCAATAGGGGACCTGTCTTCCAGGAAACGACGCGTCATGTCCTGAAGCATCGTTTGATCTTCGTTAAGTGTAACGTCCATTCTTAGCCCATCCTCGCAATTATGGCGGTGGCTAAAGCATATCGGATGGGCCAAGCAAACCCTGAAAATAGATATATGAATGTAACTTCACTTGGCGTTCACACCGCCGCTGGTTATAGGCAGTCCCATGTCGGACCGAACACAGTTTAAGCTAGCAATAATGGCAGCTGCTGCCAGTGCGCTTGTTCTCACGTCTGGTTGCGGAGGGAAGGGCAGTGGTAAAGACACTGCCTACGTCGCACGAGATGTCGATACGCTGTACATGGCAGCGAAAGATCGGCTGGATCGCGGGCAGGCAAGGCAGGCGGCCGCGCTGTTCGACGAGGTGGAGCGTCAGCATCCCTATTCGCCGTGGGCGCGCCGGGCCCAGTTGATGAGCGCATTCAGTTATTACGCTGCGCGAGATTATTCGAAAGCGACTCAGTCAGCGCAGCGCTTCCTTTCAATCCATCCGGGTAACAAGGATGCGCCGTACGCCTACTACCTGATCGCCCTTTGCTATTATGAGCAGATCAGCGACGTCAGCCGCGATCAGAAGATCACGGATCAGGCCAAGCAGGCGTTGACGGAAGTGTCCCGTCGCTATCCCGATACGATTTACGCGAAAGATGCGCGGGTGAAGCTTGATCTGGTCAACGATCACCTCGCCGGCAAGGAAATGACCATTGGTCGCTACTATCAGCGCGGCGGTAAGTGGTTGGCGGCGACCCTGCGGTTCCGCAATGTGGTAGATGAGTATCAGACCACCAGCCATGCGCCCGAGGCACTGTATCGCCTGGTAGAAAGCTACCTCGCGCTTGGTGTGCCGGAAGAGGCGCAGAAAGCCGCTTCCGTGCTGGGCCAGAATTATCCGGCCAGCGTCTGGTATAAGCGCGCATTTGAACTGATGCAGAACCACGCGCCTGGCACCACCGCCTCCTGATCCGCCCGATGCCGTCGCTCTCTTGCAGGGCTCAGCAAGTGCGTGACGGCGCGGCTGTGGTGGGATAAGAGTCTGCGTCAAAATGCTGACCCGGCTTTCCATCCGCAACATCGTTCTTATTGAAACGCTGGACCTCGATTTCTCAGGCGGCCTTGGCGTGCTTACGGGTGAGACGGGGGCAGGCAAATCCATTCTTTTGGATGCTCTGGGCCTGGTTCTGGGAAATCGCGCGGAAGCAGGGCTCGTCCGCGCCGGGCAGGATGCGGCTAGTGTAAGCGCGGTGTTTGATATCGCTTCTCTGCCCGTGAGTGTTCACTCCCTTTTCGACGACGCCGGAATAGAGATCGAACCGGGCGAACCCCTGATCGTCCGGCGGCAGATCAAGGCTCCCCGCAATCCCGGCGATAGCGTGGGCAGCAAGGCCTTCGTCAATGATCAGGCGGTCAGTGTCGCGCTGCTACGTGAGCTTGCAAGCACGCTGGTTGAGATACACGGCCAGCACGACGATCGCGGGCTTGTGAACCCCATCGGGCATCGGGCGCTGGTGGATCGCTATGCCGGATCGGATGCTGCCGGTGTCGAAGAAGCATGGCGGAGCTGGCGAAAAGCTGCCGATGTTGCTGAGGCAGCGCGGTTGCGAGTAGCGCAGGCTCGCGAAGATCAGGATTTGCTGATCGCTCATCTGGAAGAACTGACAGCCCTCGCGCCCGAAGCGAACGAGGAACAGGATCTCGCCCTTGCTCGCGCCGACATGCAGAAGGGAGAGCGTCTCTCCGGCGATCTGGAAGGTCTGCGCCATCTCTGGGCTGGTTCCGATTCGGCGCTGGCCGCAATGCGCAGTGCGGCCCGAAGGCTGGATCGCATCGCGGGTGAGCACGATCTTCTGGCTGAAGCACTGGCGGCATTGGATCGCGCGGTGATCGAAGCTGGTGAAGCGGAGGAACGGATCGAACAGGCGGCTGAAGCACTGTCTCATGATCCGCAGGAACTGGATCGCATTGAAACGCGACTGTTCGAACTGCGCGCAATAGCCCGCAAGCATCGCTGTGAAGTGGCTGATCTCCCAGCAGTTATGCAGGATATGCGCAAGCAGCTCGACGCGATTGTGCAGGGTGACGAGGAACTGGCCGCTCTGGAAGCGGCTGTGGAGGAGGCCGGTGCGATCTATCGCACTCGTGCCGAATCGCTTCATGCCACGCGTTTTGCAGCGGCCGCTCGGCTTGACGTTGCGGTTGCAGCTGAATTGGCTCCACTCAAGCTGGGCGACGCGCGGTTTCGCACTGCCGTTGTTGCACTGCCGGAAGAGCGTTGGGGGCCGGGCGGCCTCGATTCGGTGGAATTCCTCATTTCGACAAATCCGGGCACGGACTTTGCTCCGCTTGCCAAGATTGCCAGCGGCGGCGAACTTTCGCGCTTCATTCTCGCACTCAAGGTCGCACTGGCCGAAGAGGGCGGGGCCGCAACGGTGATCTTTGACGAGATTGACCGAGGGGTGGGCGGCGCGGTAGCCTCTGCCATTGGTGATCGGCTTTCGCGTCTCGCGACAGACGGGCAGGTAATAGTCGTCACGCATAGTCCCCAAGTCGCCGCGCGAGGGGCCGCGCATTACCTCATCGCCAAATCCAGCGAGGGTGTGGTTACGCGCACGTCCGTCACCCGGCTTGATGATGGGGAACGGCGGCAGGAGATTGCGCGAATGCTTTCGGGCGCCGAAGTTACGGACGAAGCAAGGGCGCAGGCCGCGCGTCTGCTGGAAGGCGTGTAAGCCATTCGCATAGCCGCTACCCGCTAGTGCGGTTTTGCGGCATAGCGTGACGATGGTCGCCGAATCCCCTTCCGACATCACCGAAGCCCAGGCCGCTAATGAACTGATGCGGCTCGCAAAGCTGATTGCCCGGCACGACGAGCTTTATCACACCCGCGATGCGCCAGAGATAACCGATCAGGAATACGATGCGCTGGTTCGCCGCAACAAGGAACTGGAAGCAGCGTTCCCGCATCTGGTCCGCCCGGACAGCCCAAGCCGCAAGGTTGGACATGAAGTAGCAGCATCGCCGCTTTCAAAGGTGCAGCACGAGGTTCGCATGATGAGCCTCGACAATGCCTTCACCGACGATGAAGTGACGGAGTTCGTGGCACGTGTGCGGCGGTTTCTCTCGCTTGCAGGGGACGAGCCAGTATCCTTCACTTCGGAGGACAAGATCGACGGTCTGTCTTGCTCATTGCGGTATGAGAAAGGCAAGCTGGTGCGTGCAGCGACGCGTGGCGATGGTCAGGTGGGCGAGGACGTCACTGCCAATGTCGCGCACGTGCGGGGTATCCCGCAGGAACTCCAAGGTGAGCGAATCCCCGATGTGTTCGAGATTCGCGGTGAAGTCTTCATGGAGAAGGCCGCGTTTCTCAACCTCAACGCGCGGTTGATGGATGAGGCCCGCTCTGATGCCCATGCAAAGGGCGTGGAGATCGATCCTACGAAGGTTCGCCAATTTGCGAACCCGCGCAATGCAGCCGCGGGTTCGCTCCGACAGAAAGACGCCAGTATTACAGCCCAGCGTCCTCTTCAGTTCTACGCGCACGGCTGGGGCGCGGCTAGCGAGGTTCCCCACGCCACCCAGTTCGGCATGATGCAGCAGATTTTGGAATGGGGCGTGCCGGTCTCGCCCGCACTGGTTCGCTGTTTCACGCTGGACGAAATGCTGGAGCATTATCAGCGGATCGCGGCCATGCGCGCGGATCTTGGCTATGAAATTGATGGCGTAGTCTACAAGGTGGACCGGCTGGACTGGCAGCAGCGACTTGGCTTTGTGGCGAAGGCGCCGCGCTGGGCGATCGCCCGAAAGTTTCCGGCAGAGCGCGCTCAGACGACGCTGGAAGCCATCGACATTCAGGTTGGCCGTACCGGCAAGTTGACGCCAGTGGGGCGACTCGCTCCGGTGCTGGTCGGGGGCGTGACCGTAACCAACGTGACGCTTCACAACCGTGACGAGATTGCCCGGCTGGGCGTGCGTCCCGGTGATCGCGTGGTTGTGCAGCGTGCTGGGGACGTTATTCCACAGCTTGTGGAAAACCTGACGGCTGCCGATGAAGCGCGCGCGCCTTACTTTTTCCCCGATCATTGCCCTGAATGCGGCAGCGAGGCAGTTGCCGAAGAAGGCGAAGTCGATGTTCGGTGCACCGCTGGGCTCATTTGCCCGGCACAAAGAACCGAACGTTTACAACACTTTGTAAGCCGTGGCGCACTCGATATCGAAGGTTTGGGCGAGCGGACTGTCTCTGACTTTTTCGCCCGGGGATGGTTGGAAAGCCCCGCCGACATTTTCCGCCTGCGGGATAGGCGTGATGAAATCGTCGCGCTGGAAGGCTGGCAGGATAAGTCTGTGGATAACCTGTTGAAAGCCATCGAGGCCAAGCGCGAGCCTGATGCCGCGCGGTTGCTCTTCGGCCTTGGCGTTCGGCATGTTGGGGCGGTTACCGCACGTGACCTGATGAAGCATTTCACCACGCTTCCGGCATTGCGGGAAGCAGCCCAGAAGGCGCACGCGGGAGATGCCGATGCGCTTGCCGAAATCACCTCCATCGATGGAGTCGGCCCGGCTGTCGTCGAGGCGATGGGCGATTTCTTCCACGAAGATCACAATCAGCAGGTGTGGGATGATTTGCTGGAGCAGGTCTCGCCGCCACCCTACGTTGTCGAAACGCTTCAAAGCCCTGTCACTGGTAAGACCGTCGTGTTCACCGGCAAGCTTGAAACGATGAGCCGGGATGAGGCCAAAGCTCAGGCGGAACGGTTGGGCGCAAAGGCGGCCGGTTCCGTTTCAGCCAAGACCGATCTTATTGTCGCAGGGCCGGGGGCCGGATCGAAGTTGAAGAAAGCCGCAGAGCTTGGCATCGACGTAATAGACGAAGCGGCATGGGCCGAAATCGTAAAAGCAGCGGGACGAGAGAATGCTTGAAGAATTTAATGCGATCGCCGCGCGCGTGGCAGAAATGCTGCGGGCGCGCGGTGAGAAAATCGCCGTTACCGATGGTGCAACCGGCGGATTGATCTCTGCTTCCTTGCTGACGGTGCCGGGTGCGCTTTCTTTCTATGTGGGCGGCGGTGTCATCTATTCCCAGCGCGGACGCGACGTGCTGTTTGGGGAGTTCGGCAAGGCTTTCGGCGAGCCGCGTTCCGGCACCGAGGAATACACCCTGATTCAGGCCCGTGCCATTCGCGACAACTTCGGCGCGGCATGGGGCATCGCCGAATCGGGTGCAGCCGGAAGCAGCAAACATCCGCGGGGCTTGGCTTCGGGCAGAAGCTGTTGCGCCGTCGCCGGGCCGAACGGCATTGAGGCCACATTCATCACTGAAACGGATAGCGATGATCGCATTGCAAATATGCAGGCATTCACGCGTAGCGCGCTGGAACTCCTTGAAAGGACGCTGGCGCAAGTAGCCTGAGAGTAAAACAAGGGGAGAGGGGCATTGGCAACGAAACAGATCGAAACGGCACCCGGCATAACGCTGGCTGTCACGGTGGCGGGCGAGGGTCCGCTCGTGATCCTGATGCACGGTTGGCCGGAACTCGCGCTTTCTTGGCGGCATCAGATCAAGGCGCTGTCCGAAGCGGGATTTATGGTCGCCGCGCCGGATATGCGCGGATACGGCGCGTCCAGTCATCCCGAGGAACGGGAACGCTATTCGCTGGACGAACTGGCGGACGACATGGCCGCAGTTGCGCGCGCATTGGGCGCGGAAAAGTGGATATCTGTCGGCCATGACTGGGGCGCTCCGGTTGCGTGGCGCTGCGCCATGCGCTTTCCCGATCAGGTGGCCGGGGTGTTTTGCCTCAGCGTGCCACATTCGCCATCATCGCCGATCAGCGCGGCAGAGAGCTTTGAGCTGATGTGGCCGGATCGGTTCTATTACGTGCGCTATTTCCAGCAGGTCGGCGTGGCTGAAGCTGAGTTTGAGAGGGATGTACGCGCGTCGCTCAAGAAGATCTTTTTTGTCCTTTCTGGCGATGCGCCGAAGGATGAGTGGATCAAGGAGCGACCAAAGGATGGGCCGATGCTGCCCGGTCTGGCTGATCCGCCGCCGGGGCCGCTTTCGTTCATGACTGACGCGGAACTGGACGCCTACGCCGCAGCCTATCAAAAGACGGGCTTCCGGCCTTCCATCAACTGGTACTGCAATTTGGACCTCAGCGCTGAGCAGGGACGAGCATATGGCGACGAAGTAATTCGCCAGCCTTCCGGGTTCCTGTGCGGAGACAAAGAGATTGTCCTCAGCATGGCGCCCGGCATTCTGGATCGGCACAACGCAGCGCTCGCAGACCAGCGGGTGCACCAGGTTCTGCCAGGTGCAGGGCATTGGATTCAGCAGGAGCGGCCCGAAGAGGTGAATGCTGCACTGATCGGCTTCGCCCAAACGGTGTTTGGCTAAAACATACGAATTCAGAGAGGATGAGAATGACACTGGGGCTATCTGTTGACGAGGTTCTGACCACCACTCGCACGGTGCGAAAGCGGCTAGACGTAACCCGGCCTGTGCCGCGCGATGTGATCGAGGAATGTCTTGAGATAGCGCTGCAGGCACCCAACGGATCGAACTTCAATCGTTGGCACTGGATCGTCGTCGATGATCCTGAAATGGTGCGCAAAGTTGCGGCTGAGTATCGCGCTGTAGTACGCTACGATCCCGCCAACCCGCCGTCGTCCGACAATCCGGAAGTCGCGGCGATGAAATCCCGCGTGCCGGGTGGCGAGAAGATCCTCGAATCCTCTTATGCCTTGGCGGAAAAGTTCGATCAGGTTCCAGCCATCCTCGTGCCATTGATGCGCGGCCGGCCGGAGAAATATAACCTGTTCGAGGCATCATCGGCGTGGGGGTCGATCTATCCTGCGATCTGGAGCTTCTGCCTTGCCGCGCGGGAGCGGGGCATCGGCACCGCATGGACCACGGCATCCTGCATGCGCGAGCGGGAGGTGTGCGAGGTTCTGGGCGTGCCACTTGAAAAGTTCACGCACATCGGCTTGCTACCCTTGGGCTATTATGAGGGCGAGGGATTCAGCAGGGCATGGCGGCGCCCGGTATCCGAAGTGCTGACGTACAATTCGTTTACAGGGTGAGGACTAGGGCAGGTTGCCCGATCACGCAGTCTCGTCCTCGAAATCAACCATGATCTCGCCGGATATGTCTTCCAGCGCGGCGCGGACGGTATCGAAGGACATTGTTTCGGGCACCAGTACCTGCGCCCTGGCGCGGAATACGGTGCCGCCGAACATCGCGCCCTCTTCTGTCCCGGTCACGAGCTTGACGATGCCGACGCCAAGGCGTGCGAGTGCGGCCGATACCTCGCGCACGATTCCGGGCCGGTCCTTACCGACAATCTCGAAACCCAGCAGCTGACCCTGATCTGCTGCGCTTTCATTTGCCGGCTCGATTGTGATGTGAAACCCGCTTTCGCTCATGCCGGAAGCAGCTTGCTCCAGAGCGGGCAGGGCGTGGGCTGGAAGCTCCACCAGCACTGATCCGACATATTGGCCGCCTAGCCGGGCGAAATGGCTTTCCAGCCAGTTGCCTTCGGCCGCGACGATGGCGTCAGCCAGCGCCTGCGTCAGTCCGGGGCGATCTTCACCCACCGCCATCACGATTATGTGCATTGCCTGCTCCTCTTCACACGTGTGCGGTCTCGCCGCTTCACGCGGCAGTTCCTTCCAGTTGTCGCCGGCTCCGCAAAGCAAAATCGGGCCGCTTGCGCATCCAAAGGATCGACCAGTCGCCTTCGGTAGCACGCGCCGCCATGCGCATGCCGGCCCGGCGACAGGCGCGCCGCACCTGTTGTTCTTGAGTCGTTAGCAGGCCTGCCAGCAGCAAGCTGCCTCCCGGCAACATGGATTTTGCAAATTCAGGCGCAAGCGAAACCAGTGGCCCAGCCAGAATGTTGGCGATGATCAGATCATAAGGACCACGGGCTTTGATCAGTGGATGGTTCATGCCATCGGCGATGGTCACCGTGAGCTCACCGCCGCGAGAGCCGATAGATATGGCGTTTAGCCGGGCATTATCCATCGTCACCGCCGCGCTTACCGGGTCAATGTCTGACGCTGTGACCACAGCACGAGGCCAAAGTTCCAGAGCGGCAAAAGCCAGAATGCCGGTGCCGGTGCCCACGTCCGCACAGTTGCGCACCATCACGCCCTGCCGACGCATCTTGTCCAGCATGGCCAAGCAACCAGCGGTCGTTTCGTGATGTCCTGTGCCGAATGCCTGGCCGGCCGGAATCTCGAAATTGATAATGCCGGGTTCCGTGCTTGGCGGGAATGAGGGCGTATGAACGAAGAAGCGCCCTGCGTGGATCGGCTCCAAACCTTTCTGCGTTTCGGTTACCCAATCCTGATCGGGAATCTGTTCCACAGACATCGGGGGAGCTTTGCCGGTGAACAGTGCAGTGATTGCACGCTTATCGTCCGCGCGGGGCTTTCGCGGCATCCAAGCTTCCAGCTGCCATTCCTCCGGGCGGTCTTCGCTGATCTCGCAGCCGCCCAGCACAATGTCGTAGTCCCAATCCAATACTTCCTCATGCGCGAGGAGAGCATCCTGCACGACATCGCGCGGTGCGAGGATTGTGATCTTCCAACTCATTGCTTGGGGGCCTCAACGGTTTCTTTGGCAAGCCGGACCGCAAAGCGCGATTCGGCGACTTTCGAATAGGTCCGACATGCCTGCGCGTCGATAAGATCGGCATTGCCCACGATGCGTTGGAACAGATTGCTTGCGCCGGGGTGCGGAGTGATCAGGATATCGCAAGGCAGTGCGCTGATCCGTGCAAGCCCTTCGCGCGCCTCACTCACGCGGTTGGGATTATCGCTGAACCGATATGCGTCATCGGAGATGATGGTGGCGCTGTCGGCATATGCGATCGTTTTGCAGTCGCTTCCGGAGCATGACTGCCATGTCCAGCTTGTAGATCCGGGAGCGTGCGCGGGTGTCGCGTGAACCGTCAGTCGGATATTGTCAAGTTCCAGAACTTCTCCGTTTGCAAGTACCCTGTCGACCTTAACCGGAGTGATGGGCTCCGCGATTGCGTGCTGTGGATCATCCGGGTGGGGCTTGCCACTGCGGAGCACTTCAGCTGCTGCGGGAAGGGCGGCGACTTTCGCGCCAGTCAGTCGCTTGAGCCCGGCGAACGAGCCAACATGGTCCCAATGCTCATGGCTGGAAACGATCCAGCGGATGTCGCCGGGCTTGAAGCCCAGCTCGCCGATATTCGCAAGGATCAGCGGTGCAGCTTCTTCTGGCCCGCCGTCCAATAAGATGTGTCCTTCGTCTGAAGTTATGAGCAGGGCAGTGATGCCGCACGTTCCCACATAATAAGTCTGTCCGTGGATGTGTGTCGGCGGCGCGGCGGCCGCCCAGCTTTGGGCCCCTTCCGGAAGGCCGTTGCAACTTGCCGCCACGGCCTTTTCCCAACTGTCATCGGAATACCCATTATTTGCCGAAGGCTGTGGGATAGGTGGGGGGGAACACGCCGTCAGCAGCGAAAAAACGCCAAGAAATGCGGCTTTGAAGGAAACTGAGTTCCGGTCAGATTTTATCATGCCGTCACTCTATGCCCATGAGAACGGATGCGCCAGATCTCTAGGGGAGCTTGCACCATGCGTCGATTTCATTAAGGGGGGCGCTAGTGCAGCCCTTGGTGCTGCCGCGACTGAGGGATTCGATCACATGGCACAAGCCAGCCCAACGGCGCGCAAGCGCCCATTATCGCCGCACCTGGAGATCTGGAAATGGGGGCCGCATATGCTCGTCTCCATTCTTCATCGGGCCACCGGAACGGTCAACGCGACCGCCGGACTTGGTGTGCTGCTCTGGTGGCTGGGCGCGTTGGTGAGCGGTCCGGAAGCTTATGCAACGTTCGTAGAGCATGCCACTTCATGGTATGGCCTTGTCGTTCTGTTCGGCATCACCGTTTCGGTGTTTATGCATATGGCTTCGGGCGTACGCCACTTCGTGCTTGATATCGGCGCCGGGTACGAGCTGGGCATCAACCGGATCTGGTCGATCCTTAGCCCGCTGATCGGGATTGCGCTTGCCGTGATCTTCTGGGTTCTGCTGCTAGCCTTCTGAGGGAACGCGATATGGGTAACGGAACTTCCATTGGCCGGGTTCGCGGCCTCGGCGCGGCCCACGCAGGGCCGCATCACTGGCTGCTGCAACGCTGGACCGCCATCGGCAATTTTGTGCTGATCGCATTTCTTGCAGTCTCACTGCTGTTGCTGCCCAATCTCAGCTATGTGACGGTGATCGGCTGGATCGCACGCCCCGTTCCGGCGGTGGCAATTGCTCTGTTGATTATCAGCACGTTCTGGCACGCTCGGCTTGGGCTTCAGGTGTTCATTGAGGACTATGCCCACGGTGCAAACCGCGTTGCAGCCTTGATTGCGCTTAATCTTGTTGTTTTTGCGGGAGCAGGTTTTGGCCTGTTCTGCATCATTCGCCTCGCGCTGGGAGGCGCTTGAAATGGCTACTCAGTCCAGCACCCAGCCCGCTTACAAGATCATTGATCACACTTATGATACGGTGGTCGTAGGCGCCGGTGGTTCGGGTCTGCGCGCCACGATGGGCAGCGCCGAAGCCGGCCTGAAAACGGCGTGCATCACCAAGGTGTTCCCGACGCGTTCGCATACCGTTGCAGCGCAGGGCGGCATTGCTGCATCGCTGAAGAACAATTCGCCCGATCACTGGACGTGGCACATGTATGACACCGTCAAGGGGTCTGACTGGCTGGGCGATCAGGACGCGATCGAATACATGGTGCGCGAAGCTCCCGCCGCTGTTTATGAGCTGGAGCACGCGGGCGTGCCGTTCAGCCGTAATGCCGATGGCACGATCTATCAGCGTCCGTTCGGCGGCCACATGCAGAACATGGGCGAAGGCCCGCCGGTGCAGCGCACTTGCGCCGCTGCTGACCGTACCGGCCACGCCATGCTGCACGCGCTCTACCAGCAATCGCTGAAGTACGCCGCGGACTTCTTTATTGAATACTTCGCCATCGATCTCATCATGGATGGCGGCAAGTGCGTCGGCGTGATTGCGCTGTGCATGGACGATGGCACGATCCATCGCTTCCGCGCCAAGGCCGTAGTGCTGGCAACCGGCGGTTATGGCCGCTGCTACTTCACCGCGACGTCTGCCCACACTTGCACTGGCGACGGCGGCGGTATGGTGTTGCGCGCTGGTCTTCCGCTGCAGGATATGGAATTCGTTCAGTTCCATCCCACCGGAATCTACGGCGCGGGCGTTCTCATTACTGAGGGTGCGCGGGGCGAGGGCGGCTATCTCACCAATTCCGAGGGCGAGCGTTTCATGGAACGCTATGCGCCTTCCGCGAAGGACTTGGCGAGCCGTGACGTTGTGTCGCGCTCTATGGCGATGGAAATTCGTGAAGGTCGCGGCGTTGGTCCAAACAAGGACTACATCTACCTGCACCTCGATCACATCGCTCCGGAAGTGTTGGCGGAACGTCTTCCCGGCATTACCGAAAGCGGCAAGATCTTTGCTGGTGTCGATCTGACGCGCCAACCGCTGCCAGTCGTGCCTACTGTGCACTACAACATGGGCGGCATTCCGACGAACTATCATGGCGAAGTGATGACCATCGGTGCTGATGGCAATCCTGAAACTGTAGTTCCAGGTCTGTTTGCTGTTGGTGAAGCAGCTTGCGTTTCGGTCCACGGCGCTAACCGTCTTGGTTCTAACTCGCTGATCGACCTAGTGGTGTTCGGTCGTGCAACTGGCCACCGCCTGCGTGATACGATTGATCGCGCTGAAGCACATCCGGAATTGCCGGCGGATTCAGCAGATTTCGCCCTGACGCGTCTCGATCACTTCCGAAATGCCAAGGGTGGTTCACCGACTGCCGAAGTGCGGCTTGAAATGCAGCGCACCATGACGGCTCACGCCGCAGTGTTCCGCACCGACGAATTGATGGTGGAAGGCAAGGCAAAGCTTGCTGAAACATATCAGCGCATGAATGACATCCACGTTACCGATCGTGGCTTGATCTGGAATTCCGATCTCGTCGAAACGATGGAATTGGACAACCTCATCAGCCAGGCGACGGTTACGTTGCACGGCGCGCAGAACCGTAAGGAAAGCCGTGGCGCCCATGCGCATGAGGATTTCCCGAATCGCGATGATGCCAACTGGATGAAGCACACCGTAGCCTGGTTCGATGGCTGGGGTGGCAAGGGCGGCAGTGTGAAGCTCGATTCCCGTCCGGTCCACGAATATACGCTCACGGATGATGTGGAGTACATCAAGCCCAAGGCGCGCGTATATTGATCCTGCGTTTTCCCTTCCCGCCGCGTTTGCCTTGTGCTTCGCGGCGGTGGGGACTGCCCAAACTCTAACCATACCAGATGCTGAACAGGAACGGATAGCTTCCGTTTCTGGTTTTTATGGCGTTGGCCAGATGGAAATTGGCGCGCTCGCCAAATTGGGCAGTGACGGCCCATATCGTTGTCAGATGTCTTAAGTGCTTGATGCGCCATCTCCGGGCGCTTGACGTTTATGACGCGGTCGTTCTCACCAGAGATCGATTCAAGGCTCCGCAATTCGACATTGGCCGTGAAAGTGGGTGTTCCAGCGAACCATTTGTGGGCATGGTTTCCAGCATATCGACCCCCGTTATTATTTTACGGGATGGTGGGGTTGCGGTGGCAGCACAGGGCACTTCCCTGCGGATCCATTGCGCGGAATTATCTCGGGCTCGTGGGATTCAACAATAAGCACCTGAACCGTGCCCGCGATGAAAATGAATTACCCCGGCGGACGCATCCTTCGCTTCCCACATTTCGGACGTTAAGCAAGATGATTCGCGCAAGTCAGGGAGTTGGCTTTAGCCGCTTCGCTGCAATAATTTTAACGGGCGCCGCTAACATCTGACCCTTCATCCAGCCTTCGCCCTTGTTGGGATCGATCGGCGCGGCGTGGATGGCACGAACCACGTCCATGCCATCAACCACGTGCCCGAAGGCGGCATAGCCCGCGCGTGCTTCTTCGGTGTCGCCGTTCGGGTCAGCATCCATTGAAGGCTGAGGTTGCAGCAGGATGGAAAAATCGCCCGTAGCGGTTCCGGGTGCGAAGCGTGCCATCGAGATTGCGCCGGCAACGTGCTTCACACCGGTGATAGACGAAGGTTCATGCGCGATGGGCGGTAGCGTGCGCTTGGGATCGTACTGCGTGCCGCCCTGAATCAATCCGTTGGGCTGTGTGCCCCAATCAAGCTGCATCGAGCGATAGAACACCGTGCCGTCCAGCCGCTTTTCATCCACATAGCGCAGGAAATTGGCGGAGGTTACGGGCGCGCGTTCTGTCTCAATGGCCAGTACGATATTGCCCAGCGCAGTTTCCAGCACGACTTGCTCAGTGGCAGGCGTTGGACTGGCTGGCGGAGGACTATCGTCGGCC